>NZ_JAPZSU010000016.1 GCF_027531905.1 Flavobacterium sp.
TATTAGGGCTATTTTGATGAAGGTGTTCTAACACTTCAATCTCTTCTTTTTTTAGGTTTACATATCTCATAATGAGATAAATATACAAATTTAACTACATATAAACAATAAAATACGACATTATTTTATTCTGATTACTTAATTGCTGAATCTATTCTAAAAGCCAAAGAGAACAACGCCCCTATTAAGTGGATGAAACGCATTGCGCTAGAATTACTATTTATAGGATGTATTTGTTTGCTCTTGTTTGGTATAAACGTAGTTTTTAGAAAGGTTAAAAATTTTTAAACCGCAATGAGAATAAATATTTCAAAGGCATTTTAATCAAGAATTTTCACATTTTATCACCATCAAACCAGCTTAATTTTACCTTACGTATTATTGGAATCATTCGTTTCATAGTTTTTATTTTTATTATTTACCTCTCTCTTCCTTTGCTTTTCAGTGTTTTTCCATCAACAGTTGGTTACACAACGACGCTGATTCATTGGATTATGAAACCCGCCAAATTCGCTTTGGTGAGTTTTATTGACTTCCTACCTAATCTGTTTTCCATTATCGTTATTGTAGTATTGTTTCGCTATGCTCTAAAAATTATCAAATATTTTGTAGATGAAATCCAAAAGGAGAACATCAACATTGATGGGTTTTACAGCGATTGGGCAAAACCAACGTTTAATATTGTAAAAGTATTGTTGTATGCTTTTATGTTAGTCATCATTTTTCCGTACCTCCCAGGTTCTGAGTCGCCCATTTTCAAAGGAGTTACCGTATTTGTTGGTGTTTTGTTCTCCATTGGTTCTTCGAATGCCATTGCCAATATGGTTGCTGGATTAGTAATCACTTATATGCGTCCTTTTAAAATTGGAGATTTTATCAAGATTGGCGAAGTAAACGGTGAGGTGATAGAGAAAACGGCTTTGGTAGTTAGGGTCCGCACCCCCAAAATGGAAGATATTACTATTCCTAATGCCACTGTTTTATCAAGTTCATCAATAAATTTTTCATCCAATACAAGAACTAATACCAATGGATTAGTAATTCATTCAACAGTAACAATTGGTTATGATGTTCCATGGCGTGAAGTGCATAAAGCCCTAATTGAAGCAGCAAATCGTACAGATTTAATCGAGAAAGAGCCCAAACCATTTGTATTACAAACCAGTTTAGATGATTTTTATGTTTCCTATGAAATCAATGCTTTTACCAAAGAAGCGACAAAACAACCGCTCATTTATTCCAATTTGCATCAAAACATTCAAGATTGTTTTAATGAAGCTGGCATCGAAATTATGTCACTGCATTATAAAGCACTTCGAGATGGGAATCATACGACTATCCCAGAGTCGTATTTATCTAGTGATTATCAATCTACTGTTTTTCAGGTAAATAGTGATATTAAAAATAAGAAATAGATTAAATAGAAGATGGATTTTTAACGGTTTTTGGGTGTCATTTAACGAGTTTTATTGCCTTTTATCTAATGTTTTTTTTATTTAAAAATATTTAATATACTGATATTTAGTTAGTTGTGTTTTTTTATTGTTCTTTTGTAGCAAATATCACTAAAAGTGGGTATTGTACATGCTATTTAACTAAGGTAAATTTGTGAAAAATTAATATCTAAAAATTGGATTAGATTTTGATCTTTAAAAATTAAAAAAGCATGAAAAACAACCAAACTATAAACCACGAGGATTTCACTATTTTTACAGAATCTATCAACTCAAAATTAGAAGAAGGATTTGTCATTGAAGAAAGAAATGACGCTTTACCTTTTGCAGTTTTGTCCAAGAAACCAAAAAGAGTCAATCACAAGTTAAATTTTAAATTATCTTGTGTAACACTAGGCGCTTGGTCTATTGTTTGGCTTTATTTGAGTCATATTTCAAAAGCAAAGAAAATCGTTGTTGGTCTTGACGAAGACGGAAACGTTTTTCAAGAAAATTGTTATATGGGGTAGTTGTAATTCATAGTTTTCCTAAAAAAAAGAGCCACGAATTTCTGTTTTAGTACAGCATTCGTGGCTAATTTTTTAAACATACATTTAGAAGTTTAGTTCAGTTTATTTTTAAGGTATTTTGCGGTAACTGATTTTTTATTTTTGACTACTTCTTCTGGTGTTCCAACAGCTAAGAGCTTACCTCCATTTTCTCCTCCCTCAGGTCCTAAATCAATAATCCAATCGGCACATTTTATCAAATCAAGATTGTGTTCTATAACGAGTATAGAATGTCCTTTTTCAATCAAAGCGTCAAATGAAGCGAGTAATTTTTTGATGTCATGAAAATGAAGACCTGTGGTAGGTTCATCAAAAACAAACAAGGCTTTTTCTTTGGTGGCGCCTTTTACTAAAAAAGAAGCTAATTTGATACGCTGGGCTTCACCACCAGAAAGCGTTGACGATGATTGTCCTAACTGCACATATCCCAAGCCAACGTCTTGCAAAGGCTGTAATTTTTGAATAATTTTACTTTGTTTGTGTTGCTCAAAAAAAGAAATAGCATCATCGATGGTCATAGTGAGGATATCGTGAATGTTCTTATCTTCAAAGGTAACTTCTAGAATTTCTTTTTTGAATCGTTTTCCATTACACGTTTCGCAAGGCAATTGCACATCGGCCATGAAAACCATTTCTACGTTGATGGTTCCTTCACCTTTACACGTTTCACATCGACCACCATCTACATTAAACGAAAAATGTTTGGCTTGATACCCTCGTACTTTGGAAAGCTTTTCTTTGGCAAACAAATCACGAATATCATCGTAGGCTTTGATGTACGTCACTGGATTCGAACGAGAACTTCTTCCTATCGGATTTTGATCTACATATTCAATATGTTTGATATGCGAAAAAGAGCCTTTCATTTCGGTAAATTGTCCTGCTTTTTCACCTACGTTTTCCAACTTTTTTTGCATCGCAGGAAACAGTATTTTCTTAATTAAAGTACTTTTTCCGCTACCAGAAACGCCAGTTATAACGGTAAGCACATCCAAAGGAAAAACAACATCGATGTTTTGTAGATTGTTTTCTCTAGCACCAATGATTTCGATGTAATTTTTATACGGACGTCTTTTCTTAGGAGTTTCAATAGTTTTGGTGCTACTCAAATAATTCGCGGTCAAAGAATCTGCTTTTAGGATTTCTTCGAAAGTCCCTTGTGCGACTAAGTTTCCTCCAAAAGTCCCGGCTTCAGGACCAATATCAATAATCATATCGGCGGCTTTCATGATATCTTCATCATGCTCTACCACAATTACGGTATTTCCTAAATTTCGCAACGAAAGTAATACGTTAATTAAACGTTCGGTATCTTTTGGGTGCAAACCAATACTCGGTTCATCTAGAATATACATCGATCCTACCAAACTACTTCCGAGTGAAGTGGCTAAATTAATACGTTGTGATTCTCCACCAGATAAAGTGGCTGAGTTTCTATTTAAGGTTAAATAATCCAATCCTACTTCTGTCAAAAAAGACAGTCGATTATTTATTTCAATCAATAAACGTTTGGCGATTTGTTGTTCATAATCATCCAATTCAATTTCTTTGAAGAAATCTACTAACTTTTTGATTGGTAAATCTACTAAATCAGAAACGGTCTTATGATTAACTTTCACATAAGAAGCTTCTGATCTAAGACGTTTTCCTTTGCAACTTGGGCATTTGGTTTTGCCACGATAACGCGAGAGCAACACGCGATTCTGTATTTTGTAATTTTTTTCTTCTAATTCTTTAAAAAAATCATTCAGCCCTTGAAAGTATTGATTTCCTGTCCAAATGAGTTCCTTTTGTTCATCGGTTAACTGAAAATAAGGTTTGTGAATCGGAAAATCAAATTTGTAGGCAGCGTTTACTAATTCATCTCTAAACCAACTCATGCTTTCGCCACGCCAAGGATAGATTGCATTTTCAAATACCGAAAGCGTCGTGTTCGGAACTACGAGTTCTGGGTCGATACCAATAATGTTTCCGTAGCCTTCACAAGCAGGGCAAGCTCCATAAGGATTGTTGAAGCTAAATAAATGAACGTTGGGTTCTAGAAAAGCAATACCATCTAGCTCAAAATTATTCGAGAAGCTAAATCTATTTTTTTCGTTAAGTTCTTGTAGAAAACATGTTCCTTTTCCTTCATAGAAAGCGGTTTGAACAGCATCCGCCAAACGATTGTAGAATTCTTCTTCGGTTTTAACCACAATACGATCAATGATGAGTTCGATAGTCAATTTTTCTAACTCTTTGTCTTTTTTGTCTGAAATAGAAGCAATGAAATCGTCTAAACGAAGCATTTCGTGATCGACAAGTACTCTTGCAAAACCTTGTTGCTGTAGTATTTTTAATTTATCTTGTAGTTTTCGTCCTTCTTCAACATGAAGAGGTGCCAAAAGCAACCATTTGCTATCCAAGGCTAAGGTTTTTACAACATTGACTACATCGGTTACGGTATTTTTCTTTACTTCTTGGCCAGAAATAGGAGAGTAGGTACGTCCAATTCGCGCATACAATAACTTGATGTAATCATAGATTTCTGTTGAAGTACCCACTGTAGAGCGCGCATTGGTCGTGTTTACCTTTTGTTCGATGGCAATGGCTGGAGCAATACCTTTGATGTATTCTACTTTTGGTTTATCCAAACGACCTAAGAATTGTCGCGCATAGGACGACAAGCTTTCTACATAGCGACGTTGCCCCTCGGCATAAAGGGTATCAAAAGCCAAACTTGATTTTCCAGAGCCCGAAAGTCCGGTAATCACTACTAATTTGTTTCTAGGAATGACAACATCCACGTTTTTTAGATTGTGAACCTGTGCGCCTTTGATAATTATATTTTGTTTAGGGTCTAATGTAGAAAGGTCAATCGACATAATAAAATGAATTTGCACAAAAGTAATCAATTTTGCCCTGTTTTTGAAGCTTGAACGAATCACAATTTTTGTCTACTTAGTATTGTAAAATCCTTGTTTTTAATTGTTTTTTGTTGGTAATTCCTTTTGTTTCTGTTCATTTATTTAGAATTTATAATATTAAGTTATAGTTTTACATAAACATTCAACCCATGCGATTACAAAAAACTTTTTTACTCGTAGCTTTATTTTCTATTTTCAATTTTTTAGCTCAAGAACTTCCACCAATTGTAAAATATGCTCCCAATACTTACGGAGCAGGCAATCAAAATTGGATGATCTCTCAGGATCAAAATCAATATTTGTATTTTGCCAATAACGAAGGTTTACTCACTTTTGATGGCTCAAAATGGGATTTATATCCTTCGCCCAACGAAACGATAATTCGTTCGGTAAAAGTAATTGGACAGCGAATTTACACGGGCTGTTACATGGAGTTTGGGTATTGGGTACGCCAAAAAAATGGACAATTACGCTATACTTCATTAAGCAAAAAAATTAAAAGCAAAATTCAGGAAGATGAGCAGTTTTGGAATATACTGAATTATGACCAATGGATTATTTTTCAATCATTGAACAAAATTTTTATTTATGATTCCAAAAAAGACTCATTTAAAGTTATTGCACCTAAAAGTGGCATTTTAAAATCCTATCGAACGTCCAATGCAATTTACTACCAAACGGTTTCGAATGGATTATTTGAAATCGTAAGCGGAAAAGAAAGTTTGGTTTCGAATGATCCGATACTGAAAAACAATAAAATTATCAATGTATTTGCTATCGATCAGGGACTTTTGATACAAACGCAATGGAATGGTTTTTATACCTTGATTCAAAATAAAGTTTCTCGATTTACGACAGAAGTAGATCATCAGTTAATTGCAAATAATATCTACAACAGTCAGCAATTATCCAATGGTAGTTTTGCAGTAGGTACCGTTTCTAATGGCGTTTTTATTATCGATACGCATGGAAAGCTTCAACATCATATTTATCAAAGCAAGGGATTGAGCAATAATACTGTTTTGTCCTTGTTTGAAGATATTGATAAAAATTTATGGATTGGTTTAGATAATGGCATCAATTGCATCAATTTGCAATCACCCATTAAGAGTTTTACGGATAATTCAGGGGTTTTGGGAACTACTTACGCCACAAAACTCATTGATGGAAAGCTTTATGTAGGAACGAATCAAGGCCTTTTTTATAAAAAATATGATTCGAATGAGGATTTTAAATTTATAAACGGAACGAAAGGACAAGTTTGGTCTTTGTTTGAATGGAATGGAGAACTCTTCTGTGGTCATGATTCAGGAAGTTTCTTGATACAAGGCGGAATTGCGATTCCTATTTTTAAAAGTTCTGGAACTTGGAAGTTTAGCCCAGTTCCTAACAGGAAAGATCTACTACTACAAGGGAATTATTACGGAATTTCGGTTTTGCAAAAAATAAATAATCAATGGGTTTTTAAAAACAAAATTGCTGGATTTGATTATTCGGTTAAAAGTTTTGAAATCACTAAGCAACTTGAAGTCTATATAAGTCATGAATACAAAGGTGTTTTTCGATTGCAATTGAATAAAGAGTTGACAAAAACAGCTCCTTTTTACACTTATACTTATCCTAGAAAAGGAAAAAATGCCAGTTTAATACAATTCAATGGCGCCATTTATTATGCCTATAAAGAAGGTATTTTTAAGTTAAATCCATCAACCAAGCAATTTGTCAAAGATCCGATTTTGAGTACTATTTTTAGTAAAGATGAATATACTTCAGGTCAAATGATTGTTGATAATTCCAATAGATTGTGGTTGTTTACCAAAAACTATATCCATTATTTGTCTTTAAGTAAATTGAGCAATCAGTTGAAGGATAATGTGATTCCAATTCCAGCTTCCTTGACGAATTCGATGTTGGGGTATGAAAATTGTACACAGTTGTCTAATGCTGTTTTTCTTATTGGTACGGCAGATGGTTATTATACCTTGAATTTGAATGATTTGAGTTTTAAAAATTACAAAGTAGCCATTACTAATATTGCTGTGAATCGATTGAATGAAGGCTCATACAATTACGCAATTCCAGAGGATGGAAAATTCAATTATGAACAAAACAACATCGCATTTAATTTTACCGTGCCTGAGTACAATAAATATATCAATGCTGAGTATCAGTTTTTATTGGAAGGGTTTCAAGAAAAATGGAGTGCATGGAGTTCAAAATCGGCTATTAATTTCAAAAATTTACCTCCAGGAAATTATGTATTCAAGGTAAGAGCAAAATTTTCTAATTCCTTGTTAGAAAACACAGCAAGTTATTCTTTTACGGTTGTAAAGCCATGGTATCTTACCCATTTGGCGGTATTTATTTACCTGGTATTATTTGTTGTTTTGGCTTTTTACATTCATAGAGCTTATCAAAATTATTATGAAAAGCAAGAAGCGAAATTGATCGAGGAGAATAATCTTTTGCTTGAGATAAAAGAGCTCGAAAACGAACAAGAATTAATGCGATTACGAAACGAGCAATTGTCGCAAGATGTAGATTCTAAGAGCAGAGAATTAGCGGTTTCGACTATGAGTTTGAATAGTAAAAACGAGTTATTGGCTTTTATCAAAGAAGATTTAAAGAAAACCGCTCCGAGCGATACTTCGAATATAAAATCAGTGATATCAACGATCAATAAAAATATTACCGAAGAAGATTCTTGGAAAGTTTTCCGTGAAGCATTTGATAGTGTTGATAAAGATTTCCTTAAACGCGTAAAACAAATACATCCATCATTGACTCCAAATGATTTGAGACTTTGTGCCTATTTGAGAATGAATCTTTCTTCTAAAGAAATTGCTCCCTTGCTAAATATTTCGGTGAGAAGTGTAGAGATAAAAAGATATCGTTTGCGCAAAAAAATGGATTTAACGCATGAGCAAGGCCTAGTTGAATACATTCTTGCCGTATAGTTTTTTCAAAAAAAGCATTAATCACCTATACATTACCACAACATTTGTAATTGTTGTGGTTTTTTTTGTTTTTGTTAAACGGTTTTGGCTGTGCTATTTTCGCAATAATTATGCTGTTTTTTTAGGGTTTACTTAAATGAATAAAACTTTTTTTGAATTGTATATTTTTTGTAGAGGTTCTTTTTAAACTATCACGTTGTAGTTACAGTAATTTTAGAATTCAATACAAAACCAAAATGTTATGAAATCTAAACTAGTAGTAATTGCATTCATTTTGCTGGCCTCTCTAGGGTACGCACAAACGAATGAAATCATCGGAAAGGTAATCGATGCCAAAACCGGAACCTCACTTCCGGGAGTAAATGTGAGGGTAAAAAATGGTTCGCAATCTGTGTCGACCGACTTTAATGGAGACTTTAAGTTAGCAAAAGTAGCTGACAATGCTGTGCTACTCTTTAGTTATGTAGGGTATAAAGATACTCAGCTCACAGTTAAAGGGAATCAAAATGTAACCATAAAAATGGAAGAAGAATCCAGTGCTTTGAAAGAAGTAGTGGTGATTGGTTACGGTAGCCAAAAGAAAAGAGAGGTAACGGGAGCTGTTTCGGTTCTAGATGCCAAAGCTCTAGATGTAATCAAGCCAATAAAGGTTGAACAAGCGCTTCAAGGAACCGTTTCTGGAGTAAATGTTACGACTCAGTCGGGTTCTCCAGGTGCCGCTTTAGACATCCGAATCCGTGGGATTGCCACTAATGGTGAAAATAAACCTACCACTATTATTGATGGATATGTTGGTGAATTAGGACTGCTCAACCCTAACGACATCGAAACCATCACTGTTTTGAAAGATGCACAAGCGGCCATCTACGGAACCATTGGTGCTAATGGAGTGATTTTGATCACCACTAAATCAGGAAAAAAGAACGCCAAAACAAAAATCAATTTCAATACTTATGTTGGTTTTCAAGAAACTACAAGAACTTTGCCTACGCTAAATGCTACAGAATATGCTTTGTTATTGAACGAAAGTTATGCTAATGGCGGTCAAACTATTCCTTATCCAAATGTTTCAGGTTTAGGAAAAGGAACCAATTGGCAAAAAGAAGTATTCAATACAGGTGTTCCTATCATTAATCATGATATTTCCATTTCAGGAGGATCTGATAAGGTAACTTATGCAGTAAGTGGTTCGCATTTAGATCAAGAAGGGATTATTGGTGGTGATAAATCTGGATTTTTAAGAAACACGGCAAGAGTGTCTTTAGGTGCGGATTTAAGTGATAAATTGAAATTAAAAACCAATGTTATCTATACTTATTTCAATAGAAAAGCATTAAATGAAAACGGATTGGGTTCTGTCTTGTTTAATGCTTTGAACGCTCCAGCTACTCTAAATCCGTATGATACAAATGGTAACTATACTTTAGTACCAAGTACAACTGGTTTAGGTACTGAAATCATTAACCCACTAGCTCAAATAGATAATACTTATAACGATTATAATTATAAGAAATTGAACGGTAATTTCGGATTAGATTATAAACTGTTTGATGGTTTTGTGCTTTCTAGTACCATTGGTTTTAATACTTCTAATAGTAAATCTAGAGATTTTGCTAAGCAAGTAAATTATGGAGGGAAAGTTTTTGATGTACAACGTAGCTCGGTTACACAAGGAACGGTGAATGACAACAATTACTCTTTCGATATTTTTGGAACTTACACCAAAAAAATCGGAGAAAACCACAGTTTTGTAGGAACTATTGGAAATACCATTTTCAAAGAATGGGGCAATGGACTTTATGCAACAGGTTATGATGTGCCAAATAATTCTTGGGACTTTGCCGACATCTCATTGACCACAGGAACATTAGATGCTAAAACCAACAGCTCTTATGCGTATGACGAAAGAAGATTGTCTTACTTTGGTAGAATTCAATACGATTTCAAAGGAAGATACTTATTATCAGCCATGTTAAGACGTGATGCTTCTACTAAATTTGGACCCAACAACCGAGTAGGATATTTTCCATCATTTACCGCAGGTTGGATTGTTTCAGATGAACCTTTTTATGGAGAATCCAAAACACTTAATTTTATGAAATTAAGAGCGAGTTATGGTACTTTGGGGAATGACCAAATTCCAAACAATGGGTATGTTGGTCAATTAAGAGGCGAAGCAACTTATGTGTTTAATGGCGCATTGGTAAACGGAACAGCGGTTGGACAAACGCCAAATCCTGATTTGAAATGGGAAGAAGCTAGAAAATTTGACGTTGGTTTAGATTTAAAATTGTTCGACAACAAAGTATCTATAGTGACAGATTATTTCATCGATACTCGTAAAGACTTATTAATCCCAAACATCCCTGTTTCGGGTATTAATGGTATTGCTGCACCAGGAGCTGGAGCGCCGACCTTGAATGCAGGAACAGTACGAAATTCAGGAGTTGAATTTTCGATGGATTTCAAACATACTTTTACTAATGATTTATCATTGAGTTTAGGATACAATGTGACTTTCCTTAAAAATGAAGTTTTGGCTGTTGATAATGGAACAGGATTCATCGAAGGAGGATCTTTTGGTGTAGGGCAACCCGCGCCTTCAAGAATGGAAGTTGGAAAGCCAATTGGATATTTCTTTGGTTACAAAACAGATGGAATTTTTCAAAACCAAGCCGAAGTCAATGCGCACCCTTCTCAAATTGCTTTAGGAGCTAATGCTGCCCCAGGCGATATTCGATATGTAGATACCAATGGCGACGGCATCATAAATGCCAATGATAGAACCAATATTGGCGATCCAATTCCAACCGCTACAATGGGTTTCAATATGCAAATGAATTATAAGAATTTAGATTTTGCGATTTACACTTTTGCTTCGGTGGGGAATGATATGGTTCGTAATTACGAAAGAACCTTGTCCGATGCCAACCGCTTGAATTATGTTTTAGATCGATGGACAGGCGAAGGTTCTAGCAACGCAACACCTAGAGTAACTACAGGAGCTACTTCAAATAATGTATTCTCGGATTATTTTGTAGAATATGCTTCTTACATTAGAATTCAAAATGTTCAATTAGGATACACTTTAAGTCCAAGCGTTTCTGAAAAAATTGGAATTTCAAAATTCAGAATTTATACAGGGGTAAACAATTTATACACTTTCACTAAATACAAAGGTTACGATCCGGGAGCGTCGAATGGAGCACCAATTGGAGGTGGAATTGATTATGGATTTTATCCTGTTCCAAGAACCTATTTGTTTGGACTAAACATTAATTTTTAATTGCAATTACAATGAAAAAGTATCTTTTTTTTACGATAGCAACCGTATTTGTTACCGCACTTACAGTTACCTCTTGCTCGGATGATTTTGTAGATCGTTCCCCTGAATACTCTATAGATTCGGAAAATTATTTTAATTCTAAGGATGATTATGACAAAGCACTAGTAGCTGCTTACGATTTATTACAATCATCGTATGTGAATGTGTTGTTGGGAGAAATCGCCTCAGATAATACGCTAGCCGGTGGAGAAAGTCCAACCGATGTGATAGGTTTTCAACAAGTAGACGATATGATTCATACGCCCGTAAATAGCAATTTACGTGATTTATGGAACTGGATGTTTGCTGGAGTGCAACGCGCCAATTATATTTTGGAATTCAAAGACAAAACTGATTTTTCAGGTAAAAACCAGATCATTGCCGAAGCTCGTTTTTTACGTGCTTACTATCAATTCGAATTGGTTAAATGGTTTGGAGGTATTCCAATGAAAGGGGATGCTCGCTTCAAAATTGGTGATGAAAAAACCATCAAAAGAGCCACAATTCAAGAAGTATATGCTTCTATTGAAGCGGATTTGATTTTTGCTTCGGCTAATTTGGCGGCTGTACCTTCTCAAAAAGGGCGCGCTACCAAAGGTGCAGCATTGGCTTTGCTTGGAAAAGCGTATTTGTATCAAAATAAATTCACGCAAGCTGCAACTACTTTGGAAAGCGTTATTACCGCTAATACTTATTCTTTGGTTACAGACTATAATTCTATTTTTGAAGAAGCTGGCGAAAACAATGCAGAATCTGTTTTTGAAGTACAATATACAGATATTGAAGGAGCTGGATTTGGATGTTTACAATGTAGTGAAGGGAATGTAGCAGTTGGGTTTAATGGTATTAGAAACTATTCAGGTAGTGTTTTTTCTTCTGGATTTAGTTTTAATGTCCCTACCAAAGAAGCGGCTAGTGCTTTCGAAATTGGTGACCGTAGAAAAGATGTAGCTATTCTAGACATTGAGGCATGGGCAGCTAGCACGAGCGCTACTTTTGGTAAAGGAAACGAACACACAGGATATTTCAACAGAAAATATTTACC
Organism: Flavobacterium sp.; assembly: GCF_027531905.1. Classification (GTDB taxonomy): domain Bacteria; phylum Bacteroidota; class Bacteroidia; order Flavobacteriales; family Flavobacteriaceae; genus Flavobacterium. The sequence continues at coordinate 12,236 of NZ_JAPZSU010000016.1, forward strand.
AAGAAAAAGAAGTGCCAATGCAGCTGGAGATTTGAATTTGACCAATCCAAACAACTACAGAGCCATTCGTTATGCTGATGTACTTTTGATGGCTGCCGAAGCCAATAGCCGCGGCGGAATTGATGATACTAAAGCCAGATTGTATTTGAATCAAGTACGTCGTCGTGCTTTTGGCGATACCAATCATGACATTACAGCTTCTGGAGCAGCTTTAACAGATTTTATTTTGGCAGAAAGAAGAGTGGAACTTTTGGGAGAAGGACACCGTTTCTTCGACCTAGTTAGAACGGGTAAAGCAGCTGGGAGAATCCCAGGATTTACGGCTAATAAAAACGAATTATTCCCTTTACCTATTGAAGAAATTCAATTTTCAAACGGAAATTGGCAACAAAACCCTGGATACTAAAACATAAAAAAGATGAAAAAAATAGTATATATACTAAGCATGTTAGCGCTTATTTTAGGAGTAAGCTGCTCTAACGAAAATGACCTTATAGATGTGAGTAGTGTCGCTGCTCCTAGTAATATAGCTGCTTTAACAACAGTTACACAAGATAATACTGGAAAAGTTACTTTCTTGCCAAAAGGCGAAGGAGTTACTCGTTATGAAATTTTTTATGGTGATGGAACAACTACTCCAGGATACGTTTCTCCGGGAGGTACTGTAGATCATGTTTATAAAGAAGGAGTCTATGATGCCAAAATTGTAGGTACTACCATTGACGGGAAAAGAACGGAGGTAATCCAAAAAGTAGTAGTGGCCTTTAGAGCACCAGAAAATCTTGTGGTTACCATCGAAAATGATTTGACGGTTTCTAAAAAAGTTACAGTAAAAGCAACTGCTGATTTCGCATTGTTTTATGACGTATATTTTGGAGAACCTGGAAAACCAGACCCAATTTCGGTCAATAATGGCGAATCAACTTCATATACGTATCAAGCTGCGGGAGTATATAAAATTCGTGTGGTTTCTAAAAGTGCAGCTATAAAGACTACAGAGTATTCAAAAGATTTTACGGTTACTGCTATAAATAGGCCAAGTGCTTCGGCACCTACGCCACCAAACCGACAAGCTTCGGATGTGATTTCACTTTACGGATCAAAATATACTAACGTGGCTGGAACTAATTTCTTCCCAGATTGGGGGCAAGCAGGTCAGGGTAGTAGTTGGGCTGAATTTGATTTGAATGGCGATAAAATGCTAAATTATATCAACTTGAGTTACCAAGGAATTGCTTTGGCTGACGGGACAACGATCAATGTGTCAGGAATGGAATTCATTCACATGGATGTATGGACCGCAGATTTGGCTAAAATTGAAACCTCATTGATTAGTAAAACCAATGGAGAAAAACCAGTGGTTAAAGATCTTGTAGCCAATCAATGGACCAGTATTGATATTCCAATTTCAGCCTTTACTAGTCAGGGACTAACCGTAGCCGATATTTTTCAATTGAAATTTGTTGGAACGCCATGGGCCAAAGGCTCGGTATTTATTGACAATATTTATTTCTATAAATCGCCATCTGCATTATTACAATTTCCGATTGATTTTGAATCGACTTCGTTAACGTATGCATGGACTGGTTTTGGTGGAATGGAAGATAAAGCGACTGTAATTGCAAATCCAAATCCTTCTGGTAGTAATGTTTCGAACAAAGTGCTAAAAATGGAAAAACCATCTGGCGCACAAACTTGGGCAGGTGCAACACTACTTTTAGATACAAAAATTGATTTCACAAAAGGAACAAAAATGAAAATTACCGTTTGGTCACCTAAAGTAGGAGCGCAAATTCTTTTCAAAATGGAAGACAAATCCAATTCAGGAATTAATTTCGAAGTTCCTGCGACTACAACAGTTGCTAATGCTTGGGAAGTGTTAACTTTCGATTTGGCAGGAAAATATGACGCTTCAAAGACTTATAATCTAATAGCTTTATTTCCTGATTTTGGTGTAGCTGGAGCGGGAGCTACGTATTACCTTGACGACATCAAACAATCCAACTAAAATTATTCTAAAAATGAAAAATATATTAAAATATATAACAGCGACTTTTTTCCTCCTTACGATGGTCAATTGTCAAAACGATAATGTAGAGTTCGGCTCTTTGGATACACCTACCAACTTAGTCGTAACGGTTGATATCGTTGGTAAGACTGTACAGGCTCCTAATGGAGATGGATCAGGTAAAGTGAAATTTACGGCAAAAGCAGATAATGCAATCAGCTATAAATTTGTTTTTGGTGATGGACTTTCAGAAGTATCTCCTTCTGGTGTTACGGAACATGGTTTCGCAACAGTTGGATTGAATACTTACAATGTTACCGTTATTGCTAATGGTAAAGGAGGTGTTAGTTCTTCCACCGTAGTAGAAGTTAAAGTATTCAGTAATTTCAATGATCTAAAATCTACTAACTTCCTAACGGGAGGAACAGCTGCTGGAAAAAAATGGTATATAGCAGCCAATGAAGTAGCTCATTTAGGAGTTGGTCCAAATAGTACCAATAATGATGAAAATTATTATCCAAAATGGTATCAAGCAGCTGCTTTTGAAAAGGCGTCTACTTGTTTTTATGATGGAGAATTTACTTTTGCTTTAGTTAATGGTAAAATTGAGTTCAAACAGGATAATAAAGGAAACACTTTTTTTCAAAACTCTTACAAAAGTGTAGGTGGTGGAACCAATGGTGGAGATGACCAATGTTTGCCATTCAATACTGCTGGAACTAAGATTGTTTCATTGGCGCCATCTACTTCTGTGATTTCCAAAAACCCAAATGTTGCTTCAAAAATAACTGGTACGGTTATGAATTTTTCTGATGGTGGATTCATGGGGTATTATGCTGGTGCTACACAGTACGAAATTCTTTCTATTACAGATAATAGAATGACCGTTCGTTTTGTACAAGCCAACAATGCTGATTTGGCATGGTACCAAACTTTTACAACTACCAAGCCTAGTCAAGCGCCTACAGACGATTTTACTAAATTAGTTTTCTCCGATGAATTCAATTCCGATGGAGCTCCAGATGCAACCAAATGGGGGTATGATTTAGGTGCTGGCGGTTGGGGTAATAATGAAGTGCAAACCTATACTAATAGTGCGACAAATGCTGTTGTACAAGGAGGTGTGCTTAAAATCACAGCTAAAAAAGAAGGAGCTAACTACACTTCAGCCCGTTTGAAATCAGAGGATAAGTACGCCTTTAAGTATGGTAAAATTGAATTCAAAGCTAAATTGCCAGCAGGTGCAGGAACTTGGCCAGCAGTATGGTCTTTAGGAGCAGATTACAAAACAAACACTTGGCCAGCTTGTGGAGAAATCGATTTTATGGAACATAGAGGGAGTGCTCCAAATGTGATTCATGGTTCTTTGCATTTTCCAGGTAATTCTGGAGGAAATGCAAACACAAATACCACAACTATTGCCAACGCAACCACAGAATTTCATGTGTATAAAACAATTTGGACAGCAACTTCGATAAAGTTTTATGTTGATGATAAATTATTTCATTCATTTGCAAATAGTAATTCCGTTCCTTTCAATAAAGACTTTTTCTTGATTCTAAATGTCGCCATGGGCGGAACTTTTGGGGGAACAATTGATCCTGCTTTCACACAAGCAACTATGGAAGTGGATTACATCAGAGTGTACCAATAATTAAAAACTAATTCCAATAGAAGATTGATGCAAAATCAATCTTCTATTTTTTTAACAGCGTGCTTATGATACTAACAAACAAAAAACAACTTGTAATGGCATTATTTATTGCAGGTTTGCATCTCGGTTCTATAACTGCCCAAACTAAACCCGTTTACTCCGCAGTGAGCTTGGATAAAAAAGTTACTTCTTTACTAAAGAAAATGACTTTGGAGGAAAAAGTTGGACAGTTAAACCAATACAATGGTTTTTGGGATGTTACTGGTCCTTCACCAAAAGAAGGACAAGCCGCTAAAAAATACGAAGATTTAAAGAAAGGTTTAGTAGGTTCGATGCTCAATGTTAAAGGAGTAAAAGAGGTGAGAACCTTACAAAAAATCGCCGTAGAACAAACCCGATTGGGTATTCCTTTGTTATTTGGTTTTGACGTAATTCACGGCTATAAGACCATTAGTCCAATTCCGTTGGCTGAAGCGGCTAGCTGGGACTTACAAGCCATTCAGCAATCGGCAGCTATGGCAGCTGAAGAAGCTGGAGCAGTGGGAATCAATTGGACATTTGCACCAATGGTAGATATATCTCGAGATGCACGTTGGGGTAGAGTAATGGAAGGTGCTGGCGAAGATACCTATTTAGGAAGCTTGATTGCAAAAGCTAGAGTGCTTGGTTTTCAAGGTGATTTAAGTTCCAATAAGAATATTTTAGCTTGTGCCAAACATTTTGCAGGTTACGGTTTTTCCGAAGCGGGTAGGGATTATAACACGGTCGATATTGGTGAATCTACTTTACAAAATATCGTTTTCCCTCCTTTTAAGGCCGCAGTCGATGCTGGAGTGAGAACCTTTATGAACTCTTTCAATGAATTGGATGGAATTCCTGCAACAGGTAATGCCTATTTGCAACGAAAAATCCTAAAAGGAGATTGGGGATTTCAAGGTTTTGTGGTGTCTGATTGGGGTTCTATTATGGAAATGCAAGTGCATGGCTACGCAAAAGATTTAAAACATGCTGCCGAGTTGGCGATCAATGCAGGTTCTGATATGGATATGGAATCTAGTGCTTATGTAGAGCATTTGGTACAACTTGTTCGCGAAGGAAAAGTAAAAGAAAGCACCCTCGATGAAGCGGTAAAGCGTATCCTTAGAACCAAATTCGTTTTAGGCTTATTCGATAATCCTTATAAATATTGCAATGAGGAATATGAAAAAACTACGGTTGGTAAACCAGAATTCCATCAGCAGGTTTTAGAAATGGCCAAAAAATCAATGGTATTGTTAAAGAACAAAGACGAGATTTTACCACTTAAGAAATCAGGACAAAAAATAGCATTAATCGGAGCACTCGCGGCTGATAAAACAAGTCCATTGGGCAGTTGGCGACTTGCAGCTGATGATAATACTGCTGTTTCTGTTTTAGAAGGATTACAAGCCTACAAAGATAATCAATTGACGTATGCCAAAGGCGCTGATGTAGCTTTGGGAGAACCTAAATTTGTTTTTGAAACCAAAATCAATACAACAGATAAAAGCGATTTTGAAGAGACAATTACAGCAGCCAAAAATGCGGATGTTGTGATAATGGTGCTTGGAGAACACGGTTTGCAATCTGGAGAAGGACGCAGTAGAACTGATATTGGTTTACCTGGCGTGCAACAAGAATTGCTTGAGGCGGTTTATGCTGTAAATCCAAAGATTGTTTTGGTACTAAATAATGGACGACCACTGGCTTTGCCTTGGGCTGACGAACATATTCCAGCGATTGTAGAGGCTTGGCAATTAGGAACGCAAAGCGGCAACGCAATTGCCCAAGTTTTGTACGGCGATTACAATCCTAGCGGAAAATTACCCATGACCTTTCCTCGAAATGTAGCCCAAGTTCCTATTTATTATAATCATAAAAATACAGGAAGACCAGCTGCAAACGAACCAGAAAGTGTTTTTTGGTCGCATTATATCGATGAAAAACACACGCCTCTTTATCCGTTTGGCTTCGGATTGAGTTATACCAAATTTGACTATTCAGATTTGAAGTTATCATCTTCTTCATTTAAAACAAATGGTAAAATTGAAGTTTCGGTTACAATTACCAATACTGGTAAAGTGGCAGGTAAAGAAGTGGTTCAAATGTATATCAGGGATTTATTTGCTAGTGTAACTCGACCAGTTTTAGAATTGAAAGGTTTTGAAATGATTGAATTACAGCCCAATGAATCTAAAAAAGTAGTTTTTACCATTGATGAAAAAACAATCGAGTTCTATACAGCCAATGCAAAATGGGAAGCTGAAGCTGGTGATTTTAAAGTATTTGTGGGCGGAAGCTCAGCACAAACGGTACAGGCAGATTTTCAATTTAATAATTAAAAAGTAATAGTAGTTGGTTTAACTTGTATTTTGTTTTCATTACTGCTGCAAGATGAATCAATTTTTAATGGTGTTTTTTTTTACTTCGAACGTATACTCTTTAATGAGGATACCTGAAAAAAATTAGAAATACAAGTTTAAATCAACGCTTTATATTTTATGATTTGCCCTCTCTGGGTAAAAAAATAACGAATTAATTTTTAGGGATGAAAAAGTATATACTACTAATAGTAGGAGTGGTGAGTTGCAGTTTTGCTCAGCAAACACAACGAAAACTAGTCTGGGAAGAAAATTTTAACGGAAAAACCCTTGACGAAAAAGTTTGGAATATCGAAATTGGCGATGGTTGCCCTAATTGCGGTTGGGGAAACAACGAACGACAATTGTACACCGATTCGAATCACGCGATTGAGAAAGGGAATTTGGTAATTAAAGCCAAAAAAGAAGGCAATAAATATACTTCGACTAGAATAAATACCAAAAGCAAAAAAGAGTTCCAATACGGACGATTTGAGATTAGAGCCAAATTACCCGTGGCTAATGGTTTATGGCCTGCCTTCTGGATGTTGGGTTCTAACTTCAAAGAAGCAGGTTGGCCAAAATGCGGTGAAATTGATATATTGGAGTACGTAGGCCGTGAACCTCACGTTATTTTCAATTCATTGCATACACAAGACAGTCACGGAAATACCATAAATACCAAGAAAACTACGATTCCAGATATCGAAAAAGGTTATCATTTGTACGCCATCGATTGGGATAAGGACAAGATTGCTTTTTATGTAGACAACCAATTGACTTACACTTTTCAACCCAAAGAAAAGAATGAAAACACTTGGCCGTACAATCAACCGTTTTATTTTTTAGCCAATTTGGCGATAGGTGGTAATTTTGGTGGCCAAATTGTAGATGATGCGGCACTTCCGGATTATTTTTACATTGATTACATCAAAGTATATCAATAATTTTTAAGAAATAACTTTTTCCAAAAACAAGTTATATCCAAAAATGCTGAACGAGGAAAGCCTGGTCTTATTTTTAAGAATTCAGGCTTTTTTTTATTTTTATTTAATGATAATTCTTAATTTTTGTATTTTTTATTTGTTTATTAAGATAATTATTTGTTAAAATTGCTCATTAACTAACCAAAACCAATAAGGCCTATAGTTTAAAACTACTTTTTAGAGAATTTCCCCAAATTTAAAACTAAACTAAAAGGTAAAACTATGGCTAATAATCAATTCACCGACGCGTATTTAGTTCAAGAGTATGTTTCTGGTAACGAAAAAGCACTAGAACTATTAATTAAACGCCATGAATCCAAAATTTTTGGATTCATATATTCCAAAATTCCAGATCGTGATGTAGCAAATGATATTTTTCAAGATACATTCATCAAAGTAATCCGAACCTTAAAATCTACTTCTTATAACGAAGAAGGTAAGTTTTTACCTTGGGTAATGCGCATTGCCCACAATTTAATTATTGACCATTTTAGAAAAAACAAAAAGATGCCACTTTATAGAGAAACTGAAGAATTTTCAATTTTCTCAATAATGTCAGATGATTCTTTGACTGTCGAAAACCAATTGATTGCTTCTCAAGTCGAAATAGACCTTCGTCGCATCATCCACGAATTACCCGATGATCAAAAGGAAGTGTTGATGATGCGTATGTATCAAGACATGAGTTTTAAAGAAATCTCAGAAATTACAGGAGTAAGCATCAATACTGCTTTAGGAAGAATGCGTTATGCGTTGCTTAATTTGAGAAAAGTTATCGACAAACATCAAATTATTTTAACGAATTGACACTAAATAGTAAATTTTGTCGTTGTATTTTGATATCAAGCTTATCATTAACTATATTTAAATTACATGGCCAAAATTTACTCTAAAAAAAATGCATTTTCAAAAGAATTAAAACCCAAAAAAGAAGTAGTTTCTTTTCTTTTAAATTATTCCAAAGCCTTAGCAGTCTTAAAAACAAAGACCAATAGTTTTGAAATTATAGCCAATTAGGCATTGCATTAGACAATTTTAGTACTTCACTAAAAGAACAAGCCCAAAATCATTCTCGATTTTGGGCTTTTTATATATATTTTTTTGCTGAGTTATTTACTTCCCTTTATAATAGTCGTCAATAACAGACTTTCTACCAATGGTTTTGGTGATGATATCTTTCTCGATATCCCAACCTCTCGCAGGCGAATATTCTCTGCCATACCAAATAATTTGCAGGTGCAAGTCGTTCCAAAGCTCCTCAGGAAACAATCGCTTGGCATCTTTTTCAGTCTGAACTACGTTCTTTCCGTTCGTTAAATTCCAGCGATACATCAACCGATGAATGTGTGTGTCAACCGGAAAAGCAGGTACGCCAAAAGCTTGCGACATCACTACACTAGCCGTTTTGTGTCCCACAGCAGGCAATTCCTCTAGCGCTTCAAAACTCTGTGGCACCTGACCATTATGCTTTTCAATTAAAATCTCAGACAAACCATAAATTCCCTTTGATTTCATAGGCGACAAACCACACGGGCGAATGATTTCTTTAATCTCCTCTACCGATAATTTCACCATATCATAAGGATTATCCGCTTTGGCAAACAACAGCGGTGTAATTTGGTTTACCCGCACATCTGTGCATTGTGCTGAAAGCAAAACAGCAACTAATAAAGTATAAGGATCCTTATGATCTAAGGGAATCGGAATCGTTGGGTAGAATTCTTTTAACGTATTTATAACAAATGTTACGCGCTCCTGTTTGGTCATTTTACTACTTTTATAAAAGGTAAAAATAGCCTATTTTTTATAATGTGCCTAATCCAGCTGTACGTTGCAAGTCCTCCTTCAAAACTGTATTTTTCTAAGATAAAAAAGGAGCTTCCGTTGGTCGCTCTTTTTCATCAAGAAAAAATAACAGTTTTTCAGTCCGGGCTTTCCACTACCATCTGGGGCATAACGCATTTCTTTAACGATTACGAATAGCTAAAACAAACCAGAAATCGGAAGGCAGATGGCAGAAGGCAGAAGGCAGAAAGCAGAAGGCAGAAAGCAGAAGTCATCCACAACAACTTTAAACTTTTAACAATAAACAACAAACGACAAACCACAAACGACAAACCACAAACAATAAACTATAAACCACAAACCATAAAAAAAGTTATGATCACATTACAAAAAGGAGACCAAGCTCCATCATTTTCAGGAGTTGACCAAGACGGAAAAACACATCAATTAGCAGATTATGCTGGAAAGAAACTAGTTGTTTTTTTCTACCCAAAAGCCAATACGCCAGGTTGTACTGCCGAGGCTTGTGATTTAAGAGATAATTACGCCCGATTTGAAGCGCAAAACTATGCGTTACTTGGTGTTAGTGCGGATAGTGCCAAAGCGCAAGCTAAATTCAAAGACAAATACGAATTTCCATTCCCATTATTGGCAGACGAAGACAAATCTGTGATTCAAGCTTTTGGCGTTTGGGGACCTAAAATGTTTATGGGAAAAGAATACGATGGCATTCACCGAACTACTTTTGTCATCGATGAAAAAGGAATCATAGAAGAAGTAATCACTGACGTAAAAACAAAAGTACACGCGTCACAGATTTTGAAATAAGAACAAATTTAGTTGTAGCTAACAAGCCAAATGATTAGTGTCATTTGGCTTGTTGTTTTTCGTTCTTGATCGTATAGAAATCAACAAGAGTAAATAATGTTTATATTTGATATATACTTTAAAATTCACTCTTTCTTAATGCTGTTAAGTTATGAAAAAAGCACTATTACTTTTTACAATACTTCTGTCATTTACATCAAGCTATGCTCAAAATGATAATTCAAAATATGATGCTAGATTGGCCCAACAACTTGGTGCCGATGAATATGGAATGAAAAACTATGTTTTTGTATTGCTAAAAACAGGAACCAATACCACTGCAGATAAGCAATTCATAGAGGATTGTTTTGCTGGTCATATGACCAATATTGCTAAATTAGCAAACGCTAAAAAACTGATTGTGGCTGGGCCAATGGGTAAAAATGAAGCCAATTTGAGAGGTATTTTTATCCTGAATGTTGCCACGATTGAAGAAGCAAATCAATTATTAGAAACCGATCCAGCTATTAAGGCAAAATTATTAAGTGCCGAGGTCTTTCCTTGGTATGGTTCAGCGGCATTACCTGGATACTTGCCATATCACGATAAAGTTTGGAAAAAGAACCATTAATAATACAAAAGCCAAGTCTGAAAACTTGGCTTTTGTTGTTTCTTATGCTTGTAATACTTTTTCTGGATCGTAACCAAATAAGCGTTGTTTTTTGATGATTTCTGCCACACCAGAAGGCAACATAGGTTCCCAGCCTGGTTTTCCTTGACTAATCATTTTGAGTACTTCTCTAGAGAATACTTCTAAAATAGTTGGGTCGTAATCTGTAATATCTACCACTTTTCCGTTGAATTTAAAGAATTTGTACAATTCTTTCATTCTTGGATGTACTTTAAGATTTTCTGAATTAATTACCTCTTTTTCTTCACCAAGCATCGGATACAAGAAAACTTTCATATCTCGGTAGAATAATTTACCAAAAGCTTCTAGAATTCCTCCACTCAAATGACGGTAGTATTTCTCGTCGAAGATGTCGATCAAGTTGTTTACTCCTAAGGCTAATCCCATACGAGCTTTGGTGTAATTGGCAAAATATTCTACCACTTTGTAATATTCTTGGAAATTAGAAATCATTACAGTTTGTCCCAATGAACATAATAATTCGGCTCTGTCCATGAAATCTCTCTCGTCAATTTCACCGTCGGAACGCAAATTCGATAAGGTAATTTCAAAAATAACTTGGGTATTTTCTTTCTCTACTTTGTTTTCTTCTAAGAACATTTTTATAGAGGTTTCATACATGTCCATATTTACTTTGGTAACCGGACGAAAGCTACCTCTAAAAGCGAGAATGTTCTTTTTGTATAAAATAGCTGCTGGCAAGATGTTTTTTCCTTCAGGATTGAACATCACCGCATCGGTCATTCCGTTTTTTACCAATTGTAAACTCATTAATCGGTTGTCAACTTCAGCAAATCGTGGTCCAGAAAAGTTAATAGTGTCAATTTCTAATTGATCTTTATCTAGGTGATCGTACAAATAGCGTAATAATTTCTTAGGGTCGTTGTATTTATAAAAAGCGCCATAAATTAAATTTACCCCAAGAATACCCAGAGTTTCTTGTTGTAAACGCGAATCGGTTTCTTTAAAACGAATGTGAATGATGATTTCGTTATACGCTTCCGAAGGGTCCAACTGATATCGAATACCCACCCAGCCGTGACCTTTGAATTGCTTTGCAAAATCAATAGTCGCCACAGTATTAGCGTAACTAAAAAATAATTTATTGGGGTGTTTTACTCGGCTTAAACGTTCTTCAATCAATTCTCCTTCAAAAGTCAACATTTTTTTAAGACGACTTTCGGTTACATATCGTCCATCTTCTTCGATTCCGTACACTGCGTCACTAAAATCTTTATCATAAGCCGACATCGCTTTTGCAATGGTTCCTGAAGAACCGCCAGCTCTAAAAAAATGTCTTACCGTTTCTTGTCCCGCACCAATTTCAGCAAATGTTCCGTAAATATTTTCGTTGAGATTTATTCGAAGGGCTTTATCCTTGATTGATGGAATTTGTTCAATGACTTTGTCTCCCTTAAGTTTTATTTTTTTTGTATCCATTTCGAGTCTAAATAGTGGTGTTTAGTGGCAAAGTTAATTAATTCGATTTCGAAATGAATCATAAATAATTCTATTTTTGTAAAAAAATAACACTCTTTTGAACATCTATTTTTTAGGCACTGGCACTTCTCAAGGAATTCCAATCATTGGGAGTACTCATCCTGTTTGTAAAAGCATTGATTATAAGGATAAAAGGCTTCGCGTTTCTTTGTGGATATCATGGGAAGATCATTCTTACGTTATCGATTGCGGCCCCGACTTTAGACAGCAAATGTTGGCATCAGATTGTCAAAAAGTAGACGGAATTTTATTTACTCACGAACATTCAGACCATACTGCTGGTTTAGACGATATTCGTCCGTTTAACTTTAGACAAGGCGAAATGCCAATTTATGCGCATCAACGCGTAATCGAAAATTTGAAAAAGCGTTTTGATTACGTTTTTGAAACCGAAAACAGATATCCAGGCGCTCCTTCGGTAAAAACGTTTGAGGTGATTAATAATGTACCTTTTGTATTGGCGGGTAAAACAGTCATTCCAATTAATGCCTTGCATGGTGATTTGCAGGTTTTTGGATATAGAATTGATGATTTCGCGTATTTGACGGATGTGAAAACGGTAGCTCCAGAAGAAGTAGAAAAATTGAAAAATTTAGACGTTTTGGTCTTGAATGCTTTACGTATAGATCCGCATAACACACATTTTAACCTCCAAGAAGCACTCGATTTTATTACTTTAGTTAAGCCCAAAAAAACATATCTGACGCATATTAGCCATTTATTGGGTTTTCATGAAGAGGTACAAAAACAATTGCCAGAAAATGTCTTTTTGGCCTACGATAATTTAACTATTACCCTTTAATATTTTATTTAGAAAATGAAAAAATCACTCCTACTTTATGGTTTTATATTGGCTGTTTTGTTCAATATCTATACGTATATGTTTTTGAGCAAAGAAGTAAAATTCGAGCAAGAAAAATTCACTAAAGTCACCACAAAACTTAGAGATAGTATAAAAAAAGTAGAACTAAAATTGGATGATGCCAATTACTTTTCTTTGGGTAAAAATGAAAATGCGCAAAATTATTTTGAAGCAACTAATCCAAATAAAACGATTTTAATAGAAAAATTGATTCCTGTTGTAACTGAAAAGTTATTAGATTATAATAACAATTCTAAAGGGAATCCGTACACAGGACAAGATCCAATTGGTCCTAATAAATTTGTGATCAATAAAGTCAGAATTTTGAACCACCGATGGATTATTGCTGATTTTAGCGATGGCGAATATTGGGGAGAAGTTCTTATAAAATATTTTGTAAATACGGACGAATCGATTTCATTTGAAGTCAATCAGTCGTTATTGTATCAAAAATAACTACTATACCTGTAATAGATGAATATAATTCCCACGATAGAAAGAGTAACCTTAAATGATGCTGTTGAAATAAGTGATTTGATTATAAATAATGCCTCATTTTATTTAAAATCACATTATTCTGATGCGCAATGGAGTATATTCAAGAGTTATTATTCAATTGAAACCATTCAGGAAAAAATCCAAAAACAGCAAATATTTTGTGCTAAAATAGAGGATAAAATAGTGGGAACAATTGCATTGGATCACGATTATATTGTAGGTTTCTACACTCATATTGCTTATGCTAATAAAGGAATTGGATCAAAGTTGCTTAGTTATATTGAAAAGGAAGCACAACAAATCGGGCATCCTGAAATTTATTTGGCTTCCTCACCAGTTGGACTTGATTTTTACCTAAAATTTGGTTGGCAAATAGTAGAAGAACTAGAAATTGATTATTTGGGAGTCCCTTTTGTAGAAACGATAATGAAAAAGCGGCTTTAAATGTTGTGTTAAAGCCACTTTTTTTTTGGTACTTGAAAGTTAGGCTATTCGTTTATTTCAACCAATTTTTGAAGTCATAAAAATTTTGCGGCGAAACACCATGCCCAATAGGATATTCTTTATAAGTTATAACAACGCCTAATTTTTCCATAAAAGGAGTTGTTTTTCTAGCCCATTCTACTGGAATTACTTGATCTACAGTTCCGTGAGAGGCAAAAATGCGTAACGAATTTAGATTGTTTTTTAAGTAATCTTCAGTAATGATATCAGGATTCAAATAGCCGCTCATAGCCACAATCTGTTTTACTTTTTCGGGATAAGAAAGTGCTACAGCATAGCTCAGAATGGCGCCTTGGCTAAATCCAATAAGTGTTACTTCTTCTTTGTTGATAGGGTAATTTTGTGTTAATTCGTCGATAAAGTTCGCAATGCAATCACGAGATTCTCGTGCTTGGTCATTATCTGAAAATTTGTTTTGATCGGCATCAAAATTAATCGCATACCAAGCATAACTACCGTATTGTAAATCATAAGGCGCTCTAGCTGAAATGATATAATAATGCTCTGGTAATTCTGATGCAAAAGAGAATAAATCTGCTTCATTACTGCCGTAACCGTGTAATAAAATCAATACTGGATTTTCTGCTAAAACAACTTTAGGCTCTCTTATCTTGTACTCTAAGGATAAATTCATGAAATGTATTTGATGTGTTATTCTATATTTTTAAAAATCTTTTGAAACTGTTCTCCCAAAAGCGGAATAAGTTTGGCTTCTCCTTGTAATGCCGCTACAAAACCGTAAATCCAAAGGATAAAATAGAATACATAAAAGGCTGACGAAATCATCCAACTATCAAAATAGCCAATGAAATAGCCAATTAAAAAGAAAGAAACAAAAATGCCTAGCGCTTGACGAATGTGGAAAGCTGCAAAAGAATCTTTCTTTTCGGAGTTCATAAAAATGGCGATAATGGCGCCAATAATAGTAATATAACTTACAATGGCTATATTTTTTCCGTTGTCTGAAGTGCTCATTTTTTTTGGTGATTTAGGATAATTATTGATTCAAAATCATTTGACCTTGGCTGATACAACCATACACTTTTCCTTGTAATTTTTGTCCAAGAAAAGCGGAGTTTTTAGATTTTGACAAAATAGTTTCTTTGGTAAAAATACTTTCTCCTTCGGTAGTAAAAAGAGTCAAATTGGCTGGCTCTCCTTCGTTGATGGAGTGAGACGGAATTCCAAAAGTTGTTTTTCCAGCGGTTAATTTTTCGATGATTACCGCTGTTGGTAATACAGTAGACAACGCTCCAAAAGCACTTTCTAATCCAATAGTACCGTTTTTAGCGCCGTCAAATTCCATTTTTTTATGCTCAATGTCTATAGGATTATGATCAGTTGTAATCATATCAATTGTTCCATCGAGAATTCCTTCTAGTAACGCTTTTCTATCCGATTCGCTTCTGAGCGGTGGTGTTACTTTGTATCGAGTATCAAAACCATCGAGTAGGTCTTCGTTTAGTACTAAATGATGTACGCTAACACTACAGCTTACCTGTAAACCTTTGGCTTTGGCTTCTTTTACTAACGCAACTGATTTTTGTGTTGAAATGGTTGGGATGTGTAATTTACCTCCTGTGTATTCTAATAAAAATAAGTTTCTTGCAATATGTAATTCTTCGGCAAGCGTTGGAATACCTTTTAATCCTAATCTTGTTGATGCTAAACCTTCATTAGCGACACCATTTCCTTTTATTTTTTCATCTTGCGTAAAAGCAATCACTAGTCCGTCAAAATCTTGTACATATTGCAAAGCGATTTTCAACAAGTTAGCATTGTCTAAACTCTTGTTATAATCCCCAAAGGCAATTGCACCTGCTTTTTTCATATCAAAAAGCTCCGCCATATCTTTTCCTTCGCTACCCACAGTTAGAGCACCAATTGGATAGAGTTGCGTTAAGGCATCTTTTGCTTTGTTTAGCACAAAATTAATTTGCGATTGATTATCAATTATTGGATAAGAATTAGGTTGTAACGCGATGGCTGTGAATCCACTTTTTGCGGCAACAGTTAGTCCGTTGCTAATGGTTTCTCTATCTTCAAAACCAGGTTCTCCCAAGGATACGCTGCTATCAAACCATCCCGAAGAAACGTGTAATTGTGGCAATTGGATTTCTTGTGCGTCATCAGTTGGGAGTCCAACTCCTATTTTTTTGATGGATCCGTCATGGATTAAAATATCCATGGTTTTATGGTGAAAAGGACTTTTAGAATCGATGATTGTAGCTGCTCTAAGGAGAATTTTCATGGGTGTAGAAGATAAGTTTTTTTAAACTTTGTTATTTTACAAATCGGATGATGGCCATTTCTGCAAGCAAAAATGCAAGGGCAAAGATAAGAAACCATTTCCAAAGTTGTTGATCTGTTCTGTTGGTTTGTAACGTATTGAAAACGTTTTTGATGCTGTCAATAGCTTCGAAATTCGAGGCTAAATTTGTATTGACCTGACTCAAATCACTTTCGGTTCGTGCATAATTGAAAGAGAGGTTTTCGATGCTTTTTTCTTTATTGAAAATGGTATAATTTCCAGATTTTTTGGGAAGATCGGCAAAAGTTAGTTTTACTTTATTGTCGAGCATTTGTTGTATGGGAATGAACTGTTCTTCTTTTCCTTTTACAGTTAGCACAGCTTCTTTGGTTAATGTAGTATTGACCCAAAAAGGGGAATTGTTGCCAATAGTTGCGGCATAGAGCAAAGCGTTTTTATTAGTTACTCCCATTTTATAAAATACAGGAACAATCAAAGGGGATTGTTGAAAGTTGCTGTTTTTTGTATTAAGAGGAGCTGAGAAAACGAAAACTGCTCCAACAGATTTTGGTATGGCCGTAAGGAAAGCTGTTTGATCTTCAAAAGAAAGAATGCTTGGATAAGCACTTTTGACTACTATTGATTTTTCGACTTTTGGATATTGAAAATTAGTGATTTTACTTTCAAAAACGCCACTAAAGAGGGGATGTTCAAAATTGATTTTAGTGATTTGTTTGGCGTTGTTTTCAGGAGCTATAAACTGAATATTTCCTAGGTTTTTTAGAAAGGAATTGGTTGTTGTTATTGAAGTGTTTTCCGATGGAATAATAACTAAATTCCCGCCTTTGCTAACAAAAGCTTGTAAGGTAGTTTGCAAGGCTTGTGGGATTTCTGGAATTTCGTTGAGTAGGATGGTCGCCTGTTTTTCGATAATGTTGTAATCCAGTGCGCGCAATTCAGAATTGCTGTAATTGAATTCGTCTTTTGTGAAAATTCGAGATAAAAAGTTGCTTTTTATGGATTCGCCAATACTTAAAACATTGATTTTTTCGTTTTTGGTGATGCTAAAATAATAGTCATTATCATAAGTCAATCTTTTGTCGTTTATCGTAGCATAACCATGAAATTCTTGTTTTGGGATGGTAAAATTTACGGTTTTCTTTTTAGTGTCTAACTTCACCATTGTTTTTGCAATCAGTTTATTTTGATTGAAAAGCGCAATTGACATAGGTTCAAAATCTTCTCCAAAACCTTTGATAGCAACGGTTATCTCATAAAAGTTATCAAGTGTTTGACTAATAAAAACGCTATCGATAGCGGCGTTGTTTTTTTGTTCGGCTTCTGGTTTTATGAAATAAATAACTTCTTGATCATCAGTTTTTTGTTCGGATTTTTGTTGTACTCCAACAGCATCCGATAGGATTACGATGTCTTTTTTGAATGCAGATTTACGTGTGTTTATTTTGGCTAATTGGGCATCTATTTCAAAAGGTGTAGCGGAATAATTTAGATTTTGTAGTTCTCTTTGAATGGATTTAATATCGGTGTTCCAAAAAGTTTGATCGTTGGTTACAAGCGAAAAGGTGCTGTTTTCCGGTGTTTCTTCTAGCAATTCTTGAATGGCTCTTTTGAGTAGTTCGCCGCGATTGCCTTTGGCTTGCATACTGAAGGAATTGTCGAGAATAATGTACAATTCGTTGTTGGCATTTTTGTGGTCTTTGGCTTCGAAAAAAGGCTGTGCAAAGGCTATAATTAAACCAGTAAGTAGCAATAAACGCGTGGCTAATAAAAGTCTTTTTTTGATTTTTGAACTTTTTCTAGATTCAATTGTTAGCTTTTTTAAGAAGCGAACATTGGTAAAATATTCTGTTTTGAATTTTCTTAATTGGAATAAATGTACCAAAATAGGTACTAGTAAAAGGAATAAAAAGTATAGAATTTCGGGGTGTTTGAAGTGCATTCTATGGTTGGTTTACTTTATGTTTTGATTTTTTTTTTTTTGATGTTTCCTGAAAAAGCCTTTTGCTGCTCTCTAGCCCCGATCGCAGTGGCATCCTTTTTTTTTATGGCTGGCAGGTTTGCAAACCTGCCAGCCATAAAAAAAAAGATATAACGGAGAGCGGGACGATGTGGGCAAGAGCACCTTTTGTTTCTGCTCCTAAATAAAATAAAAGAACAGGGATTGATGGTTCAAAAATACGAATTTGTACCTATGATTGTTAGCTGATGTTTGGTTTTTTCAAAAAGGGGGTATTTGTTTTGGGGTATTGAAATAATGAGTATTTTCGCAGGACTAATAAAAATCAACTAAATATTTATTCATGAAAAACAAGATTTTAGCGCTACTTTTTGTTTCTTTTTTTACAACAGTTCATGCTCAGCAGGATCTTTACCACTTATTGGTAGGTACTTATACCAATAAATGTGAGAGTAAAGGGATTTACAATTATAAATTTGATGTAAACTCTGGGAATTCTTTGTTGCACGGAACTACAGTTAATATTCAAAATCCGAGTTATTTGGCGCTTTCTTCAGATAATAAACATTTGTATGCGGTGAATGAAGCGGGGGCAACAAGTACGGTAACTTCATTTAGTTATGATGGAAAAGCGGGAAAAATGATTGTGCTGAATAAGCAAGCGACTAAAGGAGCTGATCCATGTCACATTATTACGGATGATAAAAATGTGATTACGGCCAATTATTCTGGGGGAAATATTACTGTTTTTTTTAAAAATGCTGATGGTAGTTTGACCGATGCTAAACAAGTGGTGCAACTATCAGGTAGTGGTCCGAATAAAGAGCGTCAGGAAGCTTCTCACATGCATATGGTGGCGTTTTCTCCAGATCAAAAATATGTTTTGGCTGTTGATTTGGGTACTGATAAAGTTTATGTTTACAGCTACAATGCTGATGCTAGCAAGGATATTTTGACATTTAAAAGTAGTGTGAGTGTTAAGCCTGGCGGAGGACCACGTCATTTAACGTTTGACAAAGACGGAAAATATGTTTATGTTTTGAATGAACTAGATGGTGGTTTGTTGACGTATAGTTTTGCTAAGGGAGAGCTGACTTTGGTAGAAGATACCTCGGTAATGGCTAGTGATTACAAAGGTGACTTTGGTTCAGCAGCTATAGCGTTATCCCCAGATGGTAAATTTTTGTATGCAACAAATAGAGCAGGGGCTAATACCATTTCAATTTTTAAAGTATTGAAAAACGGAAAATTAGAATTTAAAGAAGCGGTAAGCACTTTGGGGGGAGGCCCTAGAAGTTTTGTAATAGATCCTACAGGGAATTTATTATTAGTAGCGAATCAATCGTCTAATGAAGTAGTGGTTTTTAGAAGAGATAAAAGCACAGGCGGTTTAACAGATACTGAAAAAAGAATTTCGGTTTGTCAACCTGTTTATTTGCTTTTTGAAAAGCGTTTGTAATCTATTCAAAGCAAAAAAAATAAAGCCACGAATTCATCAATTTTATTAATTTTTGAATTCTTGGCTTATTTTTTTGTTCTTATTTGTTGGAATCTTTACGTTTTTTATCTCTTGTTTTGAGCATGTTTCTATTTACAGAACCATGTGTTTTCTTTTTTGTTTTTGATGGGCCGCCAAGATTGACTTTTTTGTTTTTTTTGCTTTTTTCATGAAAAGCCCCATCTCCCTCTAATTTCACCTTTTTCATTAAAAACTTAACGGGTTGACGGTCTTTTTCGGGTTCGATTAATTTGGTAGAAACCTCAACCTCTTCTGGGAAAATTGCAATTGGCAATTCCATGTTCATTAAGACTTCGACTTCAATTTTTGCTTCTTCTTCACGAGGTGTTACAAAACTAATCGCGGTTCCGGTAGCATCGGCTCTACCCGTTCTACCAATTCGATGCATATACAGTTCTGGTAACTCAGGCATTTCGAAGTTGATGACATGAGTAATATTCGAAATATCTAATCCTCTTGCCATAATATCCGTAGTGATCAATCCTCTTAAGTTTCCTTCTTGAAATGCTGCCATCGTACTCAATCGATAGTTTTGAGATTTATTAGAATGGATAATTCCAAATTGACCTTCGAATACTTCATCAATTCGATTGAAAAGCATGTCAGATATTTTTTTGTTGTTCACAAAAACCAAAACTCTACTCATGTCTTCATTCTTTTCTAATAAATGTTGTAAAAGATTGATTTTGGTGTTAAAATTGGGAACGTTGTAGGTGATTTGTTCAATATTCTCCAAAGGTGTTCCTGAGGCGGCAAGGGTTACTTCTTCAGGAAAATCAAAATAGTCATTCAGTACCGCATCCACTTCATCGGTCATGGTGGCCGAGAATAAAATGTTCTGACGCTTGTTTTTCATCATGGCTAGCAAAGCGGTTAATTGCGTTCGAAAACCCAAGTTGAGCATTTCGTCGAATTCGTCAATGACTAATTTTTGAGTTTCGTCAAAGCGAACCACTGCGTCCAAAGCCAAATCCATAGTTCTACCCGGAGTACCTACTAAAATATCGACACCTTCATAAACCGCTTTCTTTTGGGTATTAATGTTGACACCTCCGTAAATTCCGAGTGTTTTAACCGACATATAGCTGGTTAATTTTTCTACTTCTTCAACGACTTGAACCACTAATTCTCTCGTGGGAACAAGGATGACGATTTTTGGTGTATTGGTATTGGTGAATTTATACAGTTTTAATAATGGAATTAGGTAAGCAAAGGTTTTACCGGTACCAGTTTGCGCAATTCCCATCATATCTCGCCCTGACATAATTACCGAAAAAGTTTTTTCTTGTATTGGAGTAGGAGAGGTAAATCCTATTTCATCAATTGCTTTTTGTAAAGATTTAGGAAGGTTGAATTGCTCGAAAGTGCTCATTTGCATTATTTTTTTGGCAAAGATACTAATATAAGCTGTAAATACTATTTTCTTGAAGGGTTCCTTAGTGGGCTAGGGCTTGGTAATAGAATTGTGAAGCTACATTTTTTTCTTTAGTGACTAACGTTTCTAAGCAATTAATTGCAGTGTTTTTTAGTTCTATGGTGTCAAAAAAAGACATTCTGTTTTGAATATATTCTATTGTACTTGTAGATCCAATGACTTTTAGAGTTTGTAAACTTTGCTCCTGGAGTTGCGGTGTAAATTGATTTAGGATAGATAGGATTTTTGTTTCAGCTTCTTGCAAATGAAGTTTTCTTATGGTGATAAGTGCTTCATTTTTTACACTATTATTTTTGAACGAAAGTAAATCAATAATGGCATCGGTATCATCACCCTTGCTTTCATGAGCAGCAATTTTTAGTCCTAACAATAAAATTGATGGTTTTTTTGCTTTTAACCAAAAATTAATATGGTTATTGTAGGGATATTTTTGGATATAAAATAGGTTTTCTATTTTTTCTTTATGTTTAATTATTGTGTTTTTTCTTTGATAAAGGGTATTTCCAGTAGAAATATTAGTTAGCGAGAGATAAGCTGCACTTGCGTTGGATTTGAGTTGCTGGTTTTTGCTTTTTAAATAAGGTATGATTTTTTTTATTCCTTTAGAATAATGCATGGTTTGGTAATGATAGAAACCAAGACATTTTTTATATATTTTAGTATCATTGATGAGTCTAGTGGAGTATTTATATAGTTTTAGGGTTCGATAAATGAGTGTTATAGTTTGTGCTTCTTCTGGACTTAAATTCTTCTTTATAAAGATCATTTCATCAATCAACATTTCTTTGCACCAATTTGCTTTAATGGGTATTTTCTTTTTTAATTGTTTTATATGTAGTCGAATATGCTCCTTTTGGTCTTGATTTTTGACAACATCTATTAAGAAATGTTTGATAATTGGGAGTGCGTTGTCTTGATTTTTTTGAAGATTTTTTTTGTGAATTACGGTAAATAATGTCAAAGTGATGACTAAAACAATTGCAGTAATTGCGAGTACTGGCAGTGCATTAGAAGTTATATTGGACAAGAATTCTTTCATAAGAAAAGATTTTTGTTGTCTCAAATATATGAAAAAAATATAAGTATCTGATGATTAGTGTATTAAAAATTAAAATCTTTCAAAAACGCCTAGCCCAAATAACGCAAAATCATATTTTACAGGATCGTTTGGATCTAGAATTCTGAGTTGGGTGTCTAATTCATTTAGCGCTTTCGCATCGTTTTGTTTTCTTGTCAAAAGACCTAATTTACGCGCTACATTGCCTGAATGTACATCCAAAGGACAGGATAATTTTGAAGGAGAGATGTTTTTCCAGATGCCCAAATCTACGCCTTTGTTGTCTTGGCGGCACATCCATCGTAGGTACATGTTGATTCTTTTGGCTGCCGAATTATTTAACGGATCCGAAATGTGTTTTTGACTTCTTTGGGATTGATTTACTTCAAAAAATATTTTTTTAAACTCATGAATGCTTTTTTGAAGGCTATTTTCTTCTTGGTGTTTAGAAAATACGGCTTCTAATCCACCGTGATGGCTATATACATGCTGTAATCCTTTGATAAATGCTCGAAAATCTTGACCGTTAAAAGTTCTATGAACAAATGAGTCTAAAGCTTCTAATTGATTTTCGTTGTGCGATACCACAAAATCATAAGGAGAATTGCCCATCAAATCCATCATTTTATGACTGTTTTTGATGATCATTTTTCGGTTGCCCCAAGCGATAGTGGCGCTTAAGAAACCAGCAATTTCAATATCTTCTTTTTGAGTAAATAAATGCGGAATTTGAACCGGATCACTTTCGATAAAATCTAGGGTGTTGTATTCTCGTACTTTTTGGTCTAGAAAATCTTTGAGTTCAGACTCGGTCATGTTATGAAATTTAATTGCGATAAATTAGATTATTTACTACTAATTTGTCCATCTACCATTACTAATTTTCTGTCAGCCATGTTAGCCAACTCTTCATTGTGTGTAACAATTACAAAGGTTTGTCCCAACTCGTCTCGTAGTTTAAAAAAAAGTTGATGCAAATTTTCGGCAGAAACCGTATCCAAATTCCCTGAAGGTTCGTCTGCAAAAATAATATCGGGTTTGTTAATCAGGGCTCTAGCGACCGCCACACGTTGTTGTTCTCCACCTGATAATTCGTTTGGTTTATGATTGAAACGATGTGATAAGCCCAAAAAATCTAATATTTTTTTAGCTTCTAGTTCTGTTTCTAATTTGTTTTTACCTGCAATGAAAGCAGGAATACATACATTTTCTAATGCGGTAAATTCGGGTAATAACTGATGAAATTGAAAAATAAACCCTAGGTTTAAATTTCTAAAACGTGACAAAGCTTTGTCGTTCATTTTCAAGACATCTTCACCGTTGATTAGTAAACTGGCATTTTCTGTTTTTGTAGGTCTATCCAAGGTACCCAAAATTTGAAGTAAAGTGGTTTTTCCTGCTCCAGATGCGCCAACGATGGACACAATTTCTCCTTTGGTGATATGTAGATCAACTCCTTTCAAAACCTCAAGCTGATCGTAGAATTTATGTATGTTTTTCGCCTGTATCATTCCAATCTATTTTTACAAAGAAACAAAGATTTTATTTGCCACTCAACTATTATAAAATTTCTTTATAGTAACATTTATTAATATTTAGTTAAAGGATCTTTTTTGTTTAATTAATTACTACATTTGTTAAACAAAAATATAAATAATTATTTAGATATGAGTCATGCAACTTTTTCTGGAGGCTGTTTTTGGTGTACTGAGGCTGTTTTTTTGCAGCTCAAAGGAGTAGAGACAGTAGTATCAGGTTATATTGGGGGTACGATAGAAAACCCAACTTATGAACAAATTTGTACTGGAAGGACTGGTCATGCAGAAGCGATACAGATTACTTTTAATGAGGATTTGATTTCTTTTGAAACTCTTTTGGAAGTGTTTTTTGCAACACACAATCCAACAACACTTAATAGACAAGGCGCCGATGTAGGAACACAATACCGTAGTGAAGTTTTTTATCATTCTGAAAAACAAAAGACACTTTCGGAGGCCTATATTCGTCAATTAGATGAGGCTAAATTTTTTGATTCCCCTATTGTTACCCAGCTTTCTCCAGTTTCAAAGTTTTATCCTGCGGAAGCGTACCATCAAAACTATTATCAACTCAATAAAGAAAAGTCATATTGTCATTACGTTATTACTCCAAAAAGGAATACACTTTCTGAATCGTTTTCTAAATTATTAAAATAAATACACCTAAAATATGAACGCAGTATTAGATAGAGAATTAATTGAAATTTTAGGTGATAATCACCAAGCCACTAGTGCAGATACACCTCTTAGAGCTGATGCTTTTGTGAAATCGGATGCCCAGAAAATGGAACGAATTGAACATCATTTTCACGCCATTATGGAAGAAATGGGATTGGATATGACAGATGATAGCTTGAGCGGTACCCCGTTTCGTGTAGCTAAAATGTATATTCAAGAAATTTTTAGTGGTTTAGACCCTAAAAACAAACCCAAAATTTCGGTTTTCGAGAATAGCTATCATTATGACAAAATGTTGGTTGAAGCCAACATTAATTTCAACTCTACTTGCGAACATCATTTCTTGCCAATTGTGGGTAAAGCGCACATTGGTTATGTCTCTAGCGGAAAAGTGATTGGTTTGTCAAAATTGAACCGAATCGTTGATTATTATTCTCGTCGTCCCCAAGTTCAAGAGCGCTTGATTATGCAAATTTTTAACGAATTAAAAACTGTTTTGGAGACGGATAACGTTATCATTGTTATGGAAGCCAAGCATTTGTGCGTTTCTAGCCGTGGAATCAAAGACGAAACTAGTTTTACCTCTACTATTCAATATGGAGGAATTTTTAATGAAAAAGAAAATAGAAATGATTTCTTCAATATGATTAAGCAAGAATAAAAGGCACTATTTTTGTTTGGACTTTTTCAAAAATTAAAAAATGACAAACCAAGTAGAAAGTAGCGCTGAAGCTTCTCTGAAAAGAAGGCATTTATTTTTAAGTATCTTGTTTGATGCTATTGGGATGCTCTCTTTTTCCATTCCATTGATTGGTGAATTCTCAGATGTTATTTGGGCACCTTTAGCGGGTTTTCTGATGACCTGGATGTACAAAGGAAGTGTAGGCAAAGTAGCGGGAGCAATTACATTTATAGAAGAAGCTTTTCCTTTTTCAGATGTTATTCCCACGTTTACTTTGACTTGGATATACACTTATCTCATCAAGAAACAGAAAAATTCTTAATTAATACCAACAAAAAAAGCTTCAGAAAGGAAGCTTTTTTTTATGTTTTGAAAAGAAAACCGAGTCCCATATTTCGGAGCATTTTTTTTTCGAAAGCCCAAAAAAATCGAAATTGCCCAAACAAAAATCCAATTAAAACCAAAAGTACTTGATAAATAGGAAAAATAAGTAAGAGACGAATAGGAGTGAACCAAAATCCCATATCAGCTTTGGTAAGACCAAGCCAAACACAAAACGGTTTAGATAACCATGCGGATGTTGTACCAGTGATTGCAAAAACAATAAAAATTATGGTAAACTGAATGTTACTTTCTATGCCCCAACGTTCTTTTAATTTTTTCATTCTTAAGTTTCAATGCTGCAAATATACTAAGATTAACGTATTGGGACATTGCCAAATAATCTTTGCTTGTACCTATTTTGAAAATAAATCATATAATTGTAGATTAAATAATTCACTTCGTATCCATAATTGATTTGTGGATTGTAATCAATTGTCATTTCATATAAATTAGGATCAAATCGCAACGGTTGTTGTGCTCTATTGTTCCATTCTGTAATATAAAATCGGTTCTTATTTTCTAAATAGGATTGAGAATAATAGCCTCTTGGAAGTGCAATAGAATTCAACCAAGTGCTAAAACCTGGATCAATAATGATAACCTCGTATTCAAGTGAATCATTTGCAATTCTTACCGTGTCTCCTTTAACGGAAGCGGTGGCAGGAAGAGAGGGGATATTGTTTTTTGGAGTCGAACAAGCGCCAAGTATTGCAATAAGTACGATTATAAATGCGATTTTTTTCATGGCTTAACTATTAAAATCGGTTGGATGATTTTTTTTCCACACTTTGATACCTAAATGCAGGCTAGAATCAAAGAATTTGTATTTTCTTAATAGAAATAAATAGACAATTTATTATTCACATAGCTAATCTATGCGAGAAATAGTGCTATTTCTTTTTTTTTTTTTTCTTTTTTTTTTCTATGTTGATTTACTATTAATCTATGGTTCTATGTGGTTTATTTTATATTTTATTTTGAATTTCATCCAGCGAGTTATTGAAATTGAAATTTACAAAATCTGAACCTGAAAAATGTAAATTCTATCATAAAAAAGCGTCATTTCTTTTAAGGAAATGACGCTTTTCTCTATGTTTTTAGCTTTTATTTGCCAAATAATTTACCGAGTATTCCTCCAATTCCGCCACTGCCTTTTGCTAAATCCATGGCGTCACTAATATCTACTTTACCATCTGCATTTTGGTCTAAACCAAATTGTGTTCCGTACTTAGAAATAGTATCCATAATACCGCCAGCTTGTTCACTATTACCAGCAATTGCGCCAATAATATCCGAAATTTGAAAACTATCGTTTGGGTCATTGGCTTTGCCTATCAATCCTCCTAGTATTTTCGGAATCATATCTCCAGCAACACCAGAAGCAGCTTCTCCGCTTATTCCGAATTTCTCACTCAAACTTCCAGTCAGTTGTTGCGTAATTTGTTGGACTGCAGGATTCGAACTATCCTGAGCAGTATTGCCTTGCAACAAACCTGCCAATTGCGCAACTCCTCCTTCATAAGCCATGTTTTGTAAACTTGAAAAAATTGAAGATCCAGCTTCTTGAAGGATAGCTTCGTTTTGCTCATTCGGAATAGCACTATTTTTTACAACAGCATCCTCTCCAAATTGCTGCACTAATTGTGTTAATTGTTTAAACATAGGATTTTAGATTTAAAGTATTCTCAAATTTAAATAAAAAAGGGTAATTTATAACTACTGTTAATAAATTACCCTTTTGGTATATTGGAGACTTAAAATTATCCTAACAATACAATAATTTGTGAGGCTAATTCTGTTCCAATTCTGTCTTGAGCTTCTCCTGTAGCTGCACCAATATGTGGTGTCAACGAAATTTTAGAATGCATCAAAATGGCCATTTCTGGTTTTGGTTCGCTTTCAAAAACATCTAAACCTGCAAAAGCAACTTTTCCACTGTCTAAAGCTTTTACTAAAGCTACTTCGTCAATTACACCACCACGAGCACAGTTTACAATTCCTACGCCATCTTTCATAGTAGCCAATTGCTCCTCACCAATGATGTATCCGTCTTGCGCTGGTACGTGTAAAGTAATAAAGTCTGCTTCTTGAAACAATGATTCCAAAGATTGAGAAACAATAGTAGTAGTGATAGATTGCCCATCAAAAAATTCTACTTTCACATCTACTTGAGGAATAAAACTATCGGCTGCAATAACTTTCATACCTAATCCCAAAGCCATTTTTGCAGTAGCTTGACCAATACGGCCAATACCTACAATTCCTAATGTTTTTCCTCTTAGTTCAGTACCATTAGCGTAGGCTTTTTTCAAACCTTCAAAATTGGTATCGCCTTCAAGAGGCATATTTCTGTTCGAGTCGTGTAAAAAACGAACTCCTGTAAACAAATGTCCAAAAACCAATTCCGCTACCGATTCTGATGAAGAAGCAGGAGTGTTGATTACGTGAATCCCTTTGCTTTTTGCATAGTCCACATCAATATTATCCATACCAACACCGCCACGTCCAATAATTTTGATACCAGGACAAGCATCGATAATGTCTTTGCGCACTTTGGTAGCACTTCTTACCAAAATAACGCTTACGTTGTTTTCATTAATAAAATTGGCTACTTGTTCTTGCGCCACTTTTGTAGTGATTACTTCAAAACCACCTTTTTCTAAAGCTAGAATTCCACTTTTTGAAATTCCGTCATTGGCTAATACTTTCATTTTGTTTTTATTTTGTTTCTCTAATTCCTTGTTTGTAGCAAAGAATTAACTATACTATATTTTTATTTTTTTTAGGAGCTAATCCCGCTATCCGTTCTTATCTTTTCTATTTTTAAAGAAAAAATAGAAAAGGATATCCACTGCTATCGGGGCTAGGGGAATGTGCTTTTAAGAAAATTTAGTTTAAGCGATTAAACCGCTGCTTCCAACGCTTTCATAACATCAACCAAAACTTGAACACTTTCTATTGGCATCGCATTGTAGATAGACGCTCTATAACCTCCTACAGAACGGTGACCTGGAAGACCAGATATGTTAGCAGCTTTCCACATCGAGTCAAAAGTATCTTTATGTGCTTCGTCGTTCAATAAGAAAGTTACGTTCATATTCGAACGGTCTTCTACAGCAGCTGTTCCTTTAAACAATGGATTTCTGTCGATTTCATTGTACAATAAAGCCGCTTTTTCATTATTGATTTTTTCGATGGCAGCTACACCTCCCAAGTTTTTCAACCATTGCAAAGTCAATAGCGAAGTGTATACAGGGAAAACAGGTGGAGTATTGTACATACTCTCTGCTTTGATGTGTTTAGCATAATCTAACATACTTGGAATCACGCGACCGTTTTTGCCAAGAATCTCTTCTTTAACCACTACTAAAGTTGTTCCTGCTGGTCCCATGTTTTTTTGAGCACCTGCGTAAATAATATCAAATTGAGTGAAATCTAAAACACGTGAAAAAATATCCGAACTCATATCACATACAACTGGAATATTTAATTTTGGAAATTCTTTCATTTGCGTTCCAAAAATGGTGTTGTTGCTCGTACAGTGAAAATAATCTGCATCTTCCGGTACAGTATACTCTTTTGGAATATGATTGTAGTTTTGTTCTTTGGAGGATGCCACGATTACCGTTTCTCCAAAAGTTTTAGCTTCTTTAATAGCAGCACTAGCCCAAGTTCCAGAATCTAAATAGGCCGCTTTACCTCCTTCTTTCATTAAGTTGTAAGGCGCCATAATAAACTCTAAACTAGCTCCTCCGGCCAAGAATAAAGCTTGGTAGCCTTTGCCTGTTAGATCTAATAAGTCTAAAGCAAGAGCTCTCGCTTCTTCCATTACGGCAACAAAGTCTTTACTGCGGTGTGAAATTTCTAAAATGGATAATCCTGAGTTGTTGAAATCTAAAATGGCTTGAGCCGATTTTTCAAAAACTTCTTGAGGTAAAATACTGGGTCCTGCGCTGTAGTTGTGTTTTTTCATGGTTTGTAAGTATCCGAAAAATTAAAAATGCAAATTTCGACAATCATACTCGAAAACAAGCTGAATTATTCGAAATAATTATACAATTTTCTACTTTATTGTTAGTAAAAATGAAATTGTATCTATGTTATCTGCATAATCCCATAATTCAGGGCTTTGAGTTTGCCCAAAGGGAATACTGTTGGAGATTAAATTATTAGAAACTATACATTGAATGTGCTCATTTTCATCTTTTAAGCGTTGCAATACATCTCCAACGTTTTCGTAATATTCGTAGAAAACACTAGATATTGGAGAACCATAACCTTGATCTTCTTTGATGGTCAAAAAGCCATTGTCAAGCAACTTAAAATTGCTCATCAAGAAAACAGCTTTATTGTAATCGTAATTATTGGCGTATTTTTCATATTCAATGACATCTTTATATGTGAAGATGGCTTCAAAAAAAGGAACAAAAGAATAGTCTTTGGGAACAAAAAGTTTGGAGACGTTGCGACAACCTAAACCAAAATAGCGAAAAATATCTTCTCCTAAAGCTTCCAATTGTTCGCGAGTTTCCTTACCAGTTAAAATTGCCACCGAGTTTCTGTTTTTTCTAATTACCGAAGGTTTGTCTTTGAAATAATATTCAAAATAGCGAGCCGTGTTGTTGCTTCCTGTTGCGATAACGGCATCAAAATTTTCTAATTTTCCTTCGACAAAAGTGATTTTCTCTTTGAATTCAGGAGCAATGTGGATTAGGTATTTCGCTATAAACGGAAGTAAATGCTGGTCATTCGAAGAGGTTTTTACTAGTACATTATGACCTGAAATCAGTACCGATAGAAAGTCATGAAATCCTACCAAAGGAATATTTCCTGCCAATATTAGCGCAATTGTTTTGGGTTGTACTCCTGAAAAATCATACTTAGAAAGCCATTGGTCTAGTTTTTCTTTCGTTAATGCTTTCGCCCAAGATTGAAAGGCAAAACAGACTTGTTCTGGGGTATACCAACCGTTATGCGACTGAGAAAGAGCAATTAGATTAAGACATTCGTCAAAAAAGAGATCGTTGCCCTGTACTTCATTTTTGATGGGGTTTTCTAAAGAAGAAAATTGACTTAAGAATTTACCCAATTCAACAAATTTACTTTTTTTTGTTTCTAATGTCATATTGCTTGTGTATGAAATCTTTTGATTGTAATTTTGCACAAAAATAAGCTTTTTAGAAGCTAAAGACAACAGTTGTTTTTTTATTGTGAAAATCGAAAACAAAGACAACTACTTTAAATTTTAATTAAAAATTTAGTCAAAGATGGCAATTATTATTACAGACGAATGTATCAACTGCGGAGCTTGCGAACCAGAATGTCCAAATACAGCAATTTATGAAGGCGCAGACGATTGGCGTTATAAAGATGGAACCAAACTAAAAGGGAAAGTAATTTTACCAGATGGTACTGAAATTGATGCTGAAGCACCACAAACTCCAATTTCTGACGAAGTGTACTACATCGTACCAGGAAAATGTACAGAATGTAAAGGTTTTCATGATGAACCACAATGTGCGGCTGTTTGTCCTGTTGATTGTTGTATTCCTGATGATAATCACGTAGAATCTGAAGAAACTTTGTTGAACAGACAATCGTTTTTACATAACAAATAGTATAAATAGTTTTTTATTATCTATAGACCCGAGCAAAACTCGGGTCTTTTTGTTTTGTTTTTTGTTGGTGTCTTTTCTGTGTTTTTTATTTACTTGATGTTCAGTGTTTTGGTTGTTTTTGGGCTTATTTTAGGAATATATTTTTCTTTTTTTGCTTTTTTTCATCAACTAATTTATACTTTTATGACAACCAGTAAAGTTTTAAATTAAATAAGTAACAAAATCACTTCACATGAAGAGAATATTTTTATTCTTTTTAGTAATGGCTAGTACTTTAGTTTTAGCGCAGAAAGTAGAAAGAACTTTAATAGTTAAAGATATAGACACGCAACTTCCTATAGAAGATGTTACCGTTTTGGTTGCGAAAACCAATCAAATCCTAATGAGCAATAAGGAAGGGGAAGTTAGTTATATGGTAAACGGAAATTCAAATATTCAGTTTTCTCATCCTTCTTATGTAAGCATTACGGTTCGTCCGGCTATGCTCAAGCAAAGTGGTAATGTTGTTTATTTAAAAAGCAGCTTAAATAAACTAGACGAATTGATAGTTACTCGTCAGCATCCTCAAAAAATATTAAAGTCTTTGGTAGCCAATTCTATAAAAAAATTCAATGTACCAGCACGTTTGAAGGTGTTTTGTCGCGAGTTTTTCAAACTCAACGGTGTTTATTCTTACTATACAGATGGTTTGCTGAACTTTCAGATCGTAGGCGATCAAAAAAAGTTAAATTCAACAATTCTGGTAGAACAAAATCGTTCTTTTGGGGTCGTAGAAGAAGAGGTTAGTGCTGATTTGTTGGGATATAATCTCAATAACATCATGGAAAACTATTATACTTTCAAGTATTTAGCGCCAATTTTAGATCCCAAGGCTAAAGATAGTTACTATTTCTTGGTCCGTGCCTATTCTGAGAATGATACCTACTATGTTTTGACAGCTACCCCTTTGGATAATTCCAAAGGCTTGCTGGATGAATTTAAGATTATTTATGACAAACAGAAAAATTTGATCATTGAAGTGAGTTCTAAATTATCTGAAATTAGTTTAGCAAAGACTGAAAATGCTACAAAAACTGGTGCTAAAAATATTTATATGTCAAATTTTAAGACTACCTATAGGGTAGAGGATGCTAATTATTTTTTGGTAAGTTCTAAAGAAGAGATAGGTTTTGAAAAAGTTTATAAAAAAGAAACTAAAAACATTCAGGTTAGTAATTATCTAGTTACAACTAATTTTAGTAATCAAAATTATACCTATCGAGAACCTCAAGTTTTTAAAAATAAATCACTGATTAATAAAGGAAATAGTATTTTGACCAACTATTGGGACTTTTCAGGTTTGACGGCTACTGATGAAGAGTTGCGTATTATTTCAATTATTGAAAAAAACATGTAATTTCTGTTGTCTCTATAAGTTTAGATTTTTTTCTTTTTTGCTACAATCACATAAGTGTCGTAAGCGTAGGTTTTTCTGTCGATGATTTCAAGGATTTCGAACCCTTTCATGTAAAGAAAAAGCTGTATTTCATTTAGAGTAAAGACTCTAACCGTAGAAAAATCTTCTGCAATTACTTCCTTTTCATTATTGAGAAGCGTATAATAGGTCGCGGTCCATTCCATCAAAAAATTATCTGAGGTGGTAAGCTTCCAATTGCTGTCTCGGTAATGAATAATTCCATCACAATTGGCTTCATGCAGTATGTTTTTGTGGTTTTCGGTATATGGAATGTACCGATTTGCATCAATAAAGTCAAAAACAAATATACCTTCGTGATTTAGGTTTTGATGAATAGATTCAAAGCAATAATATACATCTTCATTGGAAATCAAATAACTAGTAGAACGCCCCGTGATAAGAATAGAATCAACGGGATTTTCTAAGGTAAACTCTCTCATGTCTCCATGAATAAAAGTACTTTTTGGAGTTCTTTTTTGTGCAATTGCAATCATATCTTCACTCACATCCAAGCCGATATAATTAAAGCTATTTTGCGAAAAAAATTTGGCCAGGTTACCAGTTCCGCTTCCTATTTCCAGAACGGATTGGCAATGATGTTTTTCTAAAAGGCTTCTGTAGAAATTGTACTCTTCGGTATAGTTTATAAATGTTTGATACATGGCGTCATAAATGCTAGCCATTTTATCATTGTATAAGTCTGCCATACTATTTTTTTTGAATCATAAATATAATGATTTTTAAAAAGAAAAGGGTTGTCATTTTGACAACCCTTTTTAATCTGCACTCTATAATTTACTAGAACTTGTAATTCAATGATAAATTAAACATAGTTCCTAATTGGCTAAAATGGTATCCATCATACGTCATTTGAGAATAACGACCATTAAAAGTAATTAAATTGTATTGTGTTTTAGTTTTAGCAGGATCATTTAAAATGGCTTGCCCTGCTGCATTTTCTGCTTTAAACTTCCATTCTGGTAAAACATTCAATAAATTATTTACATTTAAAGCCAAAGTCAATTTGTCTGTAGCATTGAAATTGATTCCTAAATCGGTAACAATTTTTGGAGTAAATTCTGTTCTCAAATCATTGCTCATACCGTCTTGTTTGAAAGTGGTTTTTCCAAAATAAGTATTGTTTAGAGAGAAGCCAAATTTTCCAATTTCATAGTTTGCACCTAAAATCCATTTTGTGTTAGGTCTTGAGGTAAATGTTAAAGCGTCTAAAATTGGTCCGAAACTATCTCCTTTTCTTACGTCAGAAATTCTTTCATTTTGTAAAGTGATATTTCCAGATAAATTGAAACCTAATTTTCCTGCGCCTATTTCTAAATTATTGTAATTGGCTACTACATCTAATCCTGATGTTCTTGAATCAAAGGAGTTAGAAAACCAAGCTACATTTCCAAATTGAGTGTCTTGTCTGTCTCCTAAAACAATTCTATCTTCTACCTTAATGTTGTAGTAATCAATGGTGAAGTTGAAGTTTTTAGTTGGTTTAGCACCGATTCCAATAGTGATATTTGTTGAGTTTTCTGCTTTTAAAGAAGGAATTCCTAAGATACGGGCTTGTGGTGAAACATTATTGATAATACCGCTCAATTGAATTCCTTGACCAGCTACAAATGAATATTGAGCTTTTTGAGTATAAATTTGGTGCAAAGTTGGTGCTCTAAATCCAGTAGAGACTGATCCTCTTAAAGTAATTTTGTCATCCAAGAATTTGTATCTTGTGCTTAATTTCCAAATTGTTGCGCCACCAAAATCACTGTATTCTTCATGGCGTAAGGTACCATTTAGCAAAAAGTCTTCGGTAACATCATAAGCGATATCGGCATAGAAACCCAAGTTGTAACGGTTCCATTTTCCAGAATTTTCAGGACGATTACCAGCAAATGAGTCAGCTCCTAGACCTTCCCATGATGCTTTGTCTCCTTCTACAACTTCAAAAGTTTCAGTTCTGAACTCTGATCCAAAACCAATACTTACTTTGTCAGATAGATTTTTGGATACATCGATGTTACCTACGATGTGGTTGAATTTAGTTCCTCCAGGTTTGAATGTAATAGGAGAGTTTTCTTTGTATATATTATTTCCATTAGCATCTTTCAAGTCAGATCTGTTTTGAGAGTTTTCTACGGTATAGATTTGGCTATTTCCACCAACAGTGATACTTCCGTCAGTATTCCAGCCATTGGTTTGGTTTTTGAATCCAAGGGTAGCATTGTAATCGTTTAGGTCTCCAACAAAAGTTGGTACATATCCCTTGTAAGAAGCTGCTGTTCCATCACCAAAAAAATCGGCTAGATAGGGATTTGTTGGGTCTAAAGTTCTCCAATAAGGCGTTCTGTAATTGGCGAATGAATTTACTTTTTTGTAAACATACGCAGCATTATAGTACATCTGCGTGTTTTCGCTTAAGTCTTTTCCTCCGTTAACTAAAAATTTTGCTGCAAGTGTTTCTGGTGAGCCGTTTATGTTTCCAGCATCAGGGTATTTTGCTAAAAAAGATTGAACATCAGATAGACTTGCTCCAAAATCTCCCGCTTCTCCTGCTGCATCAACAGTCCCAGGACGATTGGCTAAGCTTACTTTAGAAAAATCTAACGTATAGTTTAAAAAACCTTTGTCACCTACCGTGGTACCATTGTTAATGCTTACACCAAGCATTTCTCCATCACCTTCAGAAGTTATACCTGTTCTTAAGGTAGCCGATCCAGTGTTACTGTTTTTCTTTAAAATAATGTTCATTACCCCTGCAATTGCATCAGAGCCGTATTGCGCAGAAGCACCATCACGTAAAATCTCCACCCTTTCGATAGCGTCAGTAGGAATAGCTGAAATATCCGCTCCTGTTTCTCCACGTCCTGGAGAAGTTTGAACGTATACTAATGAAC
Source organism: Flavobacterium sp. (assembly GCF_027531905.1). GTDB lineage: Bacteria > Bacteroidota > Bacteroidia > Flavobacteriales > Flavobacteriaceae > Flavobacterium. Next base: position 47,405 of record NZ_JAPZSU010000016.1, read on the forward strand.
TTAAATTTTTACGTTTTCCGTTAATTAAAATTAATGTTCTACTCGGTCCCATATTTCTAATTTCATAAGGGTCAAGTAAGGAAGTAGCATCGTTTACAGGAGTTTGTACGGTGTTAAATGATGGGATTTTATACTGTAAGGCTTTGTCGAAAGTGGCTTGACCAGTAGATACTAAATCTTTAGAGGATAAGACATCAATAGGAAGCGCTGAGGTGGTGTTACTTCTTGGAGCCGTTCTAGTTCCAGTTACTATTACTTCTTGTAGGTTTTGTCCACCTTCTTCAGATAAAGTGATATTTAGTACTGTGCCAGAAGTTGTTTTAGTTACCGTGTTATATCCAACATAACTAAAAATTAAAGCAGAATCTTCGTTGATTCGGATTTTGTACTTCCCATCCATATCGGTTGAAGTACCATTTGAAGTTCCTTTTTCGATTACATTTACTCCGGGTAGTGGATTTCCTTGATTGTCTTTTACCATACCGGATACTTCTTTTTGAGCTACCATGATAAAGGAGCATAAAAGAAAAAATAATAAGCTTAGTTTTTTCATAAATTAATAAGTTTTTGGTTATTGTTTGGTTTTATTTTGGATAAATATAGTAAAATTTAACAACAAAATTAAAAATGTTGATATTTTTGGTTTTTTTGTTAACTTTTGATAAATGTTAGAATCTTCTTCGACAAGGATATTATAAATCTTATATTTGCAAACTTTAAAAAAATATAATAGCTAAAAAGAGGATTGTTTTTAAATTCTCGGAAAAATATAAACTATGAAAGCAGGAATTGTAGGCTTACCGAATGTTGGAAAATCAACTTTGTTCAATTGTTTGTCAAATGCCAAAGCGCAGAGTGCAAACTTTCCTTTTTGTACCATCGAACCAAATATTGGTGTGGTGAATGTACCCGATCCTAGAATTGAAAAATTGGAGCAATTAGTAAAGCCAGAACGTGTACAAATGGCTACAGTAGATATTGTAGATATTGCTGGTTTGGTAAAAGGAGCAAGCAAAGGAGAAGGTTTAGGAAATCAATTCTTAGGAAACATTAGAGAGTGTAATGCTATTATTCATGTTTTACGTTGTTTTGATAATGATAATATTGTGCATGTTGATGGTAATGTCAACCCAATTCGTGATAAAGAAACTATTGATATTGAATTGCAATTAAAAGACTTAGAGAATGTTGAAAAACGTTTGGAAAAAGTAAATCGCGCGGCCAAAACTGGGAATAAAGAAGCACAAACCGAAAAAGCATTATTGGACCGAATTAGAGAAGCACTTTTGCAAGCCAAATCCGCAAGAACTATTTTTCCTCAAAGTAACGATGAAGAAGTTTTGTTGGAAAGTTTTCAATTGATTACGGCAAAACCCGTTTTATATGTTTGTAATGTAGATGAAAGTTCGGCTGTAAATGGCAATAAATATGTAGATCAAGTTCGCGAATTGGTTAAAGATGAAGAAGCTGAAGTAATCGTACTTTCAGTAGGAGCAGAGGCTGATATTACAGAATTAGAAAGCTATGAAGAGCGCCAAGTGTTTCTTGAAGATATGGGATTACAAGAGCCTGGAGCTTCTGTTTTAATTCGTGCGGCATATAAATTATTAAAACAACAAACCTATTTTACCGCTGGTGTAAAAGAAGTTCGCGCTTGGACGATTAATATTGGTGCAACCGCTCCACAAGCTGCGGGTGTTATTCATACCGATTTTGAAAAAGGTTTTATTCGTGCCGAAGTAATTGCTTATGAGGATTTTGTGCAATACGGATCAGAAGCAAAATGTAAAGAAGCAGGGAAATTTAGAGTTGAAGGAAAAGAATATGTAGTAAAAGATGGCGATGTGATGCATTTTAGATTTAATGTATAGTTTAGCGTTATTACTATAATGAGAATAGGAACCGAGCAATTTGCTCGGTTTTTTTTGGTGGTTTTTGAGGGGGATTGCATGATGGAAAGTAATAATGCTTAGACTAGTCCAAGAATTTCATAATTTTGCCTCTCATTCATTTACTCGCTTTTTTATTTACTATTATGAGCAATATATTTTCTGAAAACAACCAAATTGGTACCGTCTCGTCTTTTACGGATCTAGTGGAAACGGAGTTTAAAGATGAAATGAATGCCTTATGTTGGTACCGGAATTTGGAAGGCGATTTTGCAGCCCTTGTAAGTCAACTGCAACTGAAAGAAAATATAACTGAAATTTTTCCTAAGGATTTAATAGCGCTTCAGTTATCAGAAGATGGAAATAAAGCGAGAGAAATTATCTTAAACGATTTACGATTATTGACTTATTTTGGAGCTTCTCCCTCTCTAAATTTATTGAAATGCTATGACCGTGACGATGAATTTGATTTTATCGCTACGGATGTGTATTCTTATCATGTGGATCGTTCTCCCATCGCTACGGATACCTTTTTATGTACGTATCACGGAGCGGCCAGCGATATTATTCCAAATGACCAAGCGGAGCAGAAAATTCTAATTCCAGAAATCAGAAAAAAACTAGAAGCTTTGCATGAAGGTCCATCCGAGGAATTTGAAGATTTTTTGAAAGAAAATTATTTTGATTTGCATTATCAAGCTAAGCCCAATGCTCAACCGATTAATTTGGGGAATGGTCATCTTTGGCGTCTAGCGGTAGATCATCCCAAACAACAAGTCTTACCATGTATTCACAGAGCACCCGTAGAAAATGAAGGTGAATTTCGCTTGTTGTTGATTTGTTGATATTCAGTACGTCTTTTTTTCTTCAAAGCCGAGAATTTTTTTAAGAGCTTTTAGTTTTAGAGGCGTTCAAGATACGCTCCGCTTGGTTCTCCAATGTTTACTTTCAATTAGAAAAGTACTGCATCTTCAAAAAAGATTCGTGAATCCTTGCTTTTGTTGAACTATTCAGTTTGGCCTCGAAGTATAACAAGTAATGACGATTACAAACCTGTTTTCTTCCGTATGAATTTTAATTATCCAACCATTTTTTAAAATCATTAACCCTTTCCCTGCTTACAATTTTGGCATCGGTATCTAAAAATTTCGTTGAAATGGACAAACGACTATTGAAATAAGTATTCACTTTTTCAATAGATTGTATGTGTAAAATTATTTTTCTGTTGATGCGGAAGAAATTTTTGGGTTGCAATAGCGTTTCGAGTTGGTCTAAGGTATAATCGATTAAATGTTGACTGCCCTTATTGGTTACCAAAAAGGACAAACTTTCTCTGGTTTCAAAATGATGAATTTCTTCGGTCTTTATGGTATCGATCGTTTGGCCTGATTTGACTAAAAAACGAGTTTTATACTCTTTATTTACTAGCTGATAAGCTTTGGCAATGCTCGAAATAATGTCTTTATGTTCTAATTGTTGCTGTTTTTTGAACTTCTCCATTGCAAATTGCAATTCTTGTAGAGCAATGGGTTTCAATAAATAATCAATGCTGTTTTGTTTGAAGGCCTGAATAGCATAATTATCAAAAGCTGTGGTGAAAATAATAGGAATTTCGAGTTTTATTTGATTAAAAATTTCAAAACTATTGCCATCTGCCAAATGAATATCCATGAAGATTAAATCAGCATCTAACCCTTCTTTAAAAGCAGTGACGGAAGCCGTAATGGTATCAAAATACTTTATCACAATAATTGAGGAATCAATTTTTTGTAAAAGAACGGTTAAATGTTCCGCCGACAACTTTTCGTCTTCAATAATTACAACTTTCATTTCTTTTGAATTAAAGGCAAAGTTACCTTAAAAATCACACCGTTGTTTTCAATAATCACTTTTTCATCGGTGAAAAAGGAATAGCGTTGTTCTATATTTTTCAAGCCTGTTTTAGTACTGTTTGTAACGTTGCTTCTAGGCAAAATTGGATTTTCGATGATTAATGTATTGTGATGCGTATAAATTAAAACTTTCAACGGATTGGCTTGAGAGGTTTCGTTGTGCTGAATCGTATTTTCTACCAACATTTGCAAACACATTGGTAATAAGAAATCATTTTTTTTATGCTCCTCGACATTAAATTCGAACAAAATACTGTCTTCAAATCGTATTTTTTGCAAGTAAATATAATGATTTAAAAACGCTAATTCTTCTTGCAAAGGCACTAATTCGGCATTTTTTGTATCCAAAACATAGCGATAGACTTTGGCAAGTTCATTGATAAAAAAAGCAGCTTTGTCTTGATTTTTATACACTAACGAAGTTAAAACACTCAAATTATTGAATAGAAAATGAGGATTAAGTTGGCTTTTCAAATTTTGCAATTGAGCGTTGATGCTTTCGGTTTTGTATTTTTCGACTTCAAATAAGCTGTTTTTCAGAGCATTAAAAAATTCAATACCAATCTTGATAGCCAAAAGAGCAAGGGTAAATAGAATTGCTGGAGGAAAAATTTCTATCATTTTACGATTGATAACCCGACCATCTCCAAATCGTAATTGATGCAATATATACATCAAAGCAAATAGGGTGATTGAGGTATAGACCACCGTTAGCATACTCTGAATAATCAGCCTTTTTTTTGCATTTACAATCCAAGGGTTGCTCTTGTTGAGTAATTGGTCTATACTTTCATTGCCTTGCCAAATGATTAGTACAATTGCGGCTATAAATAGTAAGTCCCAATCAAGAAATTCATCTAATCGAAAAAAAACGATTTTGAAAAAAAGGGTGATTGCAATTGTAATCCCTAATTTGTTGACGATTTCAATTCTTGAATTTTTCATTAAATATGTAATTTATAAATAAAATTTGTAAAGAAATCAATTAGTTTGCTATGTATCTAACATTAAAATAGTTCTTTGAAACGTATAAATAAGCGCGATTAGTCCTATTACAATGGAAACTATTTTTGTAAAATATTTTTGATACCAAATTTTAGTAATGAACCATTTTGTAAATAAAAAAAATACGGCAAGTATTATAAAGACTTGTGCCAGCTCTATTCCAAAAGTAAAGGCCAGCAAAGCATTTATTGTTGACTTTTCGGGTAGATGTAAATTCAAAAAGGCACTTGCAAATCCAAGACCATGCAGCAATCCGAATAAAAAAATCAATAGCAATCGTGTATGATTTATTTTGGGGTAAAAAATGTTTTGTAACGCCATTACAACAATGGAAAAGGTAATAAGTGGCTCGACAATGTTTAGGTTTGGATTAATCCATCCAATGCCTGTTAAAATCAAGGTTATTGAATGTGCTAGTGTGAACATACTGGCCTGTATGATACTTGATTTTAAATTTGAATTCAAAAAAAATAAAGCCAAAATAAATAGAATATGATCCAATCCCAAAGGTAACACATGCTTGAATCCCTCTACTGTAAATTGATAAAATGTGCTAATTGTAGCAGCAAATGAATGGTCAATTGTTGTATCCATTAACCATTTATTATTAGTTAAAGTTAGCTTAACTTCTTGGTTGTTAAAATTGTTTAGAACACACTGATATTGCGGGAAATCTTTCCATAATAAAATAAATTCGCATTGATTGTTGGGTGTGTTTTTAAAAAATGTGTTTTTAATGTAGAAAGATTTAATATCTGTTTGTTTATACTTTAATTCTGCAAACAAGGTGGTTTCATGTCCAAGAATAACGCTCAGATTTGTAAGATCTACGGTTTCATTATTAATAGTTATTTGGCAATTATTTTTGAAATGTTTGATAACTAGTTGGATGAATTCTTCGGGAGTTTTGTAGGCTCCTTTTTTAAAATAGAAGTCCACCTCACCTTCAAATGCGGTGAGGGAACTTTTTAAGACTACTATTTTTTTACCATCTTTCTCATAAATCATCAAATTAGAGAAATCTGGTTGATGTGCATAAGCAACATTTATAAAAAAAAACACGATCAATAAATGAGTGAATTTCATCATTTTAAAAGTATTTTAATTTACGTAAGCGCCAGCTAAACTATTAATAAAATTATTTGCCCCTGCTTTATCTACATGGTAATGATACCCTCGCGTAGCATCTGTATGCCCGCGACTTGCGTCTAAATCAGTATATTCTGCTCCTGAAGCACTTAATCTTTCGTACATTCCAAAACCGTCTAATGCGTAACCTATCATAGCAGCATGACCATCGGTTTGTAATTTTTTTGTTGTCATTCCTGTTGCAGCATGATAGTGATACCCTGCACCCAAATTGATATGTCCTCCTGCATCATCAAACGGTGCTAACGTATAAGCACCTAAAATTGCATTTACAGGTGCTGGAGCATCAAAAATTACCCCATTGAATGCAATTCCTCTAGTAGAAGGACCTGTTGATCCTGGTCCTGCACCAAAACTGATAGGAGAGGTTAATTTTATTGGTTTGACAGGAATATAAATTGTTTTTGTTAACGTAGAAACGTAAGACGGTAAACATTCTACGCAATAGTTTTTATAGGCAGCACCCACATTTGGGTTTGCAGCCGCTTGACAATCTGCTTGCGTTAGCGTTTTGGTTATAGCTCCAGTAGTAGTATTGTACATTTGCCAAGTAGTATTTTTGTAAAAAGTGGCTAAGTTTTGGATAAATGCGCCATCCACATCGTATACGTTACCACCTTCTAACCAAATTCCTCCTTTGCTTTTATCATCGCTAATATTTGACGGGCACCAAGGGCCTTGCGCATGGTCAGTTGGGGTACTTTTGGTTACAATTTTATAGCAATCAACAGTTGATCCGTTGGATAACGTTTTAGAAACTACACTAATAGGTTCCGATAATCCCCCAGCTAGAAAATTTGTAGGATCTACATTTACCACTATAGAATTGGTATCAGTGATTTGATCCTCATCATTGCTTTTACTACAACTTAGAATAGTTGTCATTAGGAATAAACACACTGTAAAATGGTTTATTTGAAATTTTTTTACATTCATTTTAATTTTTTTTAATGGTTAGTGAAGCGATCATAATCTCTTTGTAAAAACTTTATTCAATACTATTTAAAGAACAAGGATTTAAGTTTCAATACTTATTTCATGATAGCCACCTTGTACGAATAGTTGTTTATTTTTTTTTTTTTTAGTTCATATGAGGATTTCCTTCTCGAGGTGGACGAGTCGTTTTTTCGAGTTCGAGGTATTTGTCGAATAAATTTTCTGGAATTATTTTTTTAATTTTATTGTCCCTTATTTTTGCTAGTGCTTCTACTTTTGATTTTTCGGGCATACGAGGTGGATTCGTTTTTGAATCAATTGACTTATCCATTTCTGTAAAAAAATCTTTGAATACATCACCTACTTTTTTTGTTTGGTTTTTGTCTAGTTTGAGCGGTAGGCATATTTTTTCCGAAACCATTTTTAACCGTTGTTCTAGGGTAGGAGGTCTGAGTCCTTTGCTATCGTGAGGTTGAGCCAAGCAAATACTGGTAAATAAAAGACTAAGACAGACGGTTACTACATTAACTAATTTCATAATTGTTTAAAATTTAATTACTTCTAATTTTTCTGTTTTCCTTTGATTTAAAACTGAATTTTCTACAACAAATTAGGAAAGCGACCTAGTTGATACGTGTATCGTACCGTTTTTTTTTTTTGTCTACCATAAGTTTGTGAAAACACATGGTTTTGATTAATAGCGTTTTGAACGTCAAGAGATGTGGTTTGGGTAACTTTTTATTTTTACTCTATAAGTACAAAACCTCCTTTACTATCTAAACGATAATAATTTTTATAAAAATCAGAATAGGCATCCGATGATAAGACTACCTTACCAGAAGCTTGCGAACTGGCTAAATCAATCCGTGTATATGCGCTACCAATGTCATTAAGTTAAGGAATAAATGATAAAATGATTGCTGATTTTTGATTAACGATTTTTGATTTCTGATGTATAAGATGCTGAAAAGCATGTAATTTTTTACTCACTTGCTACAAAATCTAAAATGCTTCGCCAGTTCGCTGCCAATGTCATTAAGTTAAGGAATAAATGATAAAATGATTGCTGATTTTTGATTAACGATTTTTGATTGCTGATGTATAAGATGCTGAAAATCATGTAATTTTTTATTCACTTCCTCCAAAATCTAAAATCAAAAATCGTTAATCTTCAATCTAAAATCCCTTAACTTAATGACATTGAGTTCGCTGCCGCTCGGGTCAAGAATCGTTAATCTTCAATCTAAAATCTCTTAACTTAATGACATTGTATGCGCTCCCGCCCGCATTTGTAAAACATCTAATTTTAAAAACGCTTCTTCCATGGCAATAGCTACAATACCCTCTTTACCCAAGCAACTACGATAGTAGGCATTACTAATTTTTTGTAAACCAAATAAGTGATGCTAATGTCATATCTTTTTGGTTCATTCTTTTTCTAAAGACTTAATATCTTCTAGCATTTGTTGCATTTCTAATGTCAAAGTGCCATTGTATATTCCTCTTATTCTTTTGGTTTTGTCGACCAAAATAAAGTGTTCGGTATGCAAAAATTCGGAACTGTCTTTGCTGAAGCCAATATCTTCTTCGGCAAAATATGATTTACGCGCTAAACGATAAATATCATTTTTAGCACCTGTCAAAAAATGCCAATTGGGGTTTGCTATTTTATTTTGTTTTTTATAGTTTTTTAAAACCGTTGGCGAATCAATCCAAGGCGTTACAGAATAAGAAAGTAAAACGATATCGGAATGATTTTTTAAGCTATCATTTACGATTTTAAGGTTAGTGGTCATTATGGGACAAATACTTCCGCACGTGGTAAAAATAAAATTAGCAACGTGAATTTTGCCTTTAATATCTTTTTGAGAAATGAAAACGCTATCTTGATTTAAAAATCTAAAATCAGCAATTGTATGCGTTATTTCAGAAGTATCTGTAATAAAAAGAGGCGAAAAAGTCGGTTCGTTGTAATAAGGTAAATGAATAGCTACGTCATTTTTCTTTGAACAACTTAATAGCATAACGCTACTTAACACTAAAAATACTATCCGATACATTTTTGCAATTTTTTGTTCCCAATAATCCATATCTTTTTCCATTTATAATGACATAATTGGCTCTAATTTTGCCTGTATCATACCATAATTTTTGTGCACCTTCTTCTTGCCCGTTTTTGAAATGTCCCAGATGACTTAATTTTCCATCAAAGGTCCATTCTCTTAATTCGCCTTCATAAGCATCATTGACTGCCATGAACTCAAATCGTTTCTTTCCGTTTACCCAATAAGCAATTTGTTTCCCATTTTTTTTTCCTTTAGAATAATAACGTTCTTCCAAAAGTTGCTTATTGGGATACCATTTTTTGCAATTACCTTCTAGTTTTCCATCAACAAAACCTTCAACAGCAATAGTGTCTTTATTCGGATAAATATCAAATAAATAGCCCGAAAATCTATCCTTATTAAAGTAAACTACATCATTTACTATTCTAATTTCAGTTGATGATTTTAAAACATATTTTTTAGGAACCTTTGACTCATTATTTGAGCAGGAACAAACAAAAAGCAATAAAAAAACCTGAAGAATAAATTTCATTTACTGAGAAATCGTTCCGGGTGTTCCATAAAAGCCGTTTCCATTTAAATAGGGTGCTTCGTCTGTAAAATGGTAATGATAAATTCCGTTTGGATAATCAACCGTTGCATGAGTATGACCGTGATAAACATCTAAAATGGCATTAGTGACTGTAGCTCCACTTTCCTCTTTTGGTCCATAAACAGGAAATCCATCCAATAAAAATCCCATCAATCCTGATTTCGTAGATTTTACAGTTGTTAAATACAATGGTTCCACATGATAATGATACACCCCTTGCTGTTGTGGATGTCCGTAATATTTGTCGAAAGAAGCAATTTCGCTTGTCAAAGCTTGATTGTTTGGCCCTGCATATTGATTGAACAAGGCAACTCCGTTTAAAGCAATTCCCATTGCTCCCAAAGGCGTTGCAGCATGAGTAGCAGCAACCGTAGGATTCAAAGGAATTTTCAATGTAGCCGTTTGTTCAACAATTGAATTTGGATTTTTAGCAAAAGTAGTTCCTCCAAAGGTAGTTCCACTGTAGGCTTCGTATAATGCGTTTGTTGTTGCATAATAAGGGCTTTTGTGATCCGGAAGGTTTTTAGTTTTAATATAAATATAGGTTCCATCACTGGTGATACTGGTTGCTCCGTATATTTTTTTATAAACAGCCGGTACTTCAAAAGTGTTAGAAGAATCATCGGAAGAACTGTCAGAACTACAACTAGTTTGGAAAATGGCAATTCCGAGACAAACCAAAATACTTGTTTTAAATTTTTTCATAGCTTATTCATATTAAGTTTTTTCAAATGTATAAAGTTAATAACTTTATTAATAGGTAGTTACTGTTGAGTTGTTGAAAAATCGTATTGAATTGTATTTTTTTAATGGCAAGTAAAATCCGAGACAAACAAGTTGGAATGATTACTGATGTTCAGATTAAAACTTCAGCATTGTTCTAAATACAATAACAATCAATACTAAACTACTTTGACAATAGAAGTACAAATGCAGCTGCGGAATCTTTTAATGCAAAAATAAAAGCCTTTAGAAGTCAGTTTAGAGGGGTAAGAAAAATAGATTTCTTCTTATTCAGATTATCCAATATTTTTGCTTAATCCCCAACTTTTGAACTTGATCCAATAAAATGATATAAAAAGGTAGGCATAATAAAGTAGTATTGATTGGATTTCTACTACTAACTTTTGAATTTTTGAAAAACAGAGAAGAATGCTAAAATGAAAAAAGCACCTCGTTGAGGTGCTTTTCGCGGAGAAAGAGGGATTCGAACCCCCGGACCTGTTACAGTCAACAGTTTTCAAGACTGCCGCATTCGACCGCTCTGCCATTTCTCCAGTAAGTCGCTATCATTTCGTGATTGCGAGTGCAAATATAAGACTCTTTTTTGGTTGTGCAAATGAATTTTTATAAAAATTGCACCTTTTTTTTGAGCTTTTTTTTAATCATTTCATTTTCTATGTTTTAGGAGAAGAAAAAAAATAAAAAAAAATATATAAAAGCTTAATAGTTTACGTATTCTGTAATTTCAAGGCCGTAGCCTATCATTCCAACGCGTTTTTCGTGAGCAGAATTGGTTACTAGACGTATTTTTGAAATATCAAGGTCGTGAAGAATTTGTGCTCCAATACCAAAATCTTTGCTATCAATTTTTATTTTAGGCGCTTTGAGTTCACCGTTGGCTTGTAATTCTCTCAATTCAGCAATTCGGCTCAACAAGTTTATCGCTTGCATGTCTTGATTGATGAAAATTACCGCTCCTTTACCTTCTTTGTTGATGGTGGTAAACATGTCGTCCAACTGTTTGTCGGCGTTGTTGGTCAAGGTGCCTAGTAGATCATTATTTACTTGTGAAGAGTTGATTCTTGTTAAAATAGACTCTCCTAAATTCCATGTGCCTTTGGTCAAGGCAATATGGACTTGTTTGTTGGTGGTTTGTTGATACGCACGTAATCTAAAGGTGCCAAAACGGGTTTGAATGTCGAAATCTTCTTTCTTAACAATTAGACTGTCGTGTTGCATTCTATAAGCAACTAATGCTTCTATCGAAACCAATTTCAAATCGAATTTTTTAGCCACTTTGACTAATTGAGGCAAACGAGCCATGGTTCCGTCTTCGTTCATGATTTCTACAATGACTCCAGCAGATTTAAAGCCTGCTAAACGCGCAAAATCAATCGCAGCTTCTGTATGTCCTGTTCTTCTCAAAACACCGCCTTGTTTAGCGATAAGCGGGAAGATATGTCCTGGACGAGCTAGGTCGTGTGGTTTTGTATTAGCATCCACCAAAGAGAGAATGGTTTTTGCTCTATCAGCAGCAGAAATTCCTGTAGTAATTCCATTACCTCTCAAATCTACCGAAACAGTAAAAGCGGTTTCCATTGGATCAGTATTGTTACTTACCATTACATGCAATCCAAGTTCTTTGCAACGACTTTCGGTAAGTGGTGCGCATATTAGTCCTCTTCCGTGAGTTGCCATGAAGTTGATCATTTCGGGTGTTACTTTTTCGGCAGCAGCCAAAAAATCACCTTCATTTTCTCTGTCTTCATCGTCAACTACAATAATGACTTTGCCTTGACGAATGTCTTCAATTGCTTCCTCAATTGTATTGAGTTGTATTTTATCTGCTACCATGTGTAGTATTAATTTTTAGAAGGGAATAATTTTTTAACCAATTTTTGAAAGGGTTCTGTTAAACGATCCATATTGATGATACCAATGTCGTTGATGGCTCTATAGGTTAACAAAATAGCCAAAGGAGTTAGTATTATAGAAGCTATCCAAGCTCCCATGAAAGGGGTGAGGCCGTCTTCTTGCGAAACTCTTTTTCCGAAGGTGTTTATAAAATGGAAGGTGATAAATATCAAAACCGCAAATACTATAGGAAGTCCAATACCACCTTTTCGTATAATAGCTCCTAATGGAGCGCCAATGAAGAACATCAAGAAGCACGCATAGGCAATTACAAATTTCTCATGAATGACAAATTTATGGCTGTTGATGTTTTTTTGCTTTAAATTCAAATCAGAAAGAGTACCGTCAATACTTAGAATAGTACTTTGTGTATTGGCTAAAGCATTTTTGTAAACGGTTGCTTTTTCGTCATCTGTAAATATGGCTAGTGGATCATTGGGATTGATCTTTTTTGCTTTTTTTACCGTGTCATTCGTTGGGGTTGTGCTAGAGTTTAATGGGTTAGTGACTCTCTGATTGATGTTTTCAGAAAAAGATTTGACCTCTGTAGCTTTACTTTTTGACAAGGAATCGATGGTATAGCTTAGTTCCGATACGTCAAGCATTCCTTTGTTGTCATCATCGTCTTCTTCAACGGTTGTTGTGTTTAACTTTGACAAATCAATGTTGATGATATCTTTCTTAAATGAACTTTTTACAAAAGGCATTTTTTCTCGATCTTCATATTTGTTGGGTGTTACGTCTTCATAATAATAGCCATCTTTTAATACCAATTGCAATAAATTTGATTCTTCGTTGCTAATCAATTCGCCAGTTTTGGCTTTGATTACGGTTTTGTTACCGTCGCCCATTAATGATTTTTTATGAATGGTAACCCCGCTCAAAAAATTACCTTTCTCTCCGGTTTTCTTGTTCACTTTGATGTTGTAAATTCCAACCGTGTTGAATTGTCCTTCAGCTATAGCCAAAGCTGGCTTTACTTGAGCAATGTTTCTTCTGAAACTCATAAATTTATATTCGGCATAGGGAATTACGTTATTGGCAAACATAAACGCCACAACGCTCAAGAAACAGATAAAAATTACTAAAGAACGAAGGCAACGTTGTAATGATATTCCAGATGATTTCATGGCTGCCAATTCATAATTTTCGGAAAAACTTCCAAAAGTCATGATGGAGGCTAATAAAACGGAAAGTGGTAAAACCAAAGGAATAATCCTTGGCATGGCAAACAGTAAGAATTTGATTATCATTATAAAATCCAAATCTTTTCCAGCTAATTCTGTTATAAAAAGCCAAACCGTTTGGAGAATAAAGATGAAAAAAAGGATAACAAAAACCGTAGTAAATGTAATCAAAAAGGATTTTAATAAATATTTGTCAAGTATCTTCACCTATGTTTAATCTAATTTATTGATGTAGTAATTGGGGTATTTACTCGGCACAAAGGTAAATTGATTTTTTGATAATGGCTGATTAGTTTTAAAAGAATTAACGGTAAGTGTGGTTTTCGTTCCTTTTTTTCCAAATTCGATTAAGTTGTAAATATGCTTAGTTCGAATGTCAATTCCTAGTAGGATTTCCTTTCTTTGATCTTTTGCATTTGTTGGAACCAGTTTTACATATTGTATTTTTCGACCTCTAACATCTTGAACAATGTCCATGGTGTATTTGTAACCCGAGTTGAAAAAAGTCAACATTTTTGAAGGGGTAATAGCGTTATCGTCATTTTCATTCAATTTAGAAATCGTAATTTCTTCATCTTCAGGAACGATAGTATAGGTCTTTTTGCCATCAAAAAGTTTGGTAACGCCCATGAAATTGAGCACGTACATGTTTCCTTTTAAGGTAACATTTCCTTTGCTATCTTGATTGATGTTTTCTTTGGCATTTTGCAAACTATACTTAAAGTCAATGGTAATGTTGTTGTAGCTTTTTACTTTGCTAGTAACTTGTTCTAATAGGGCTTTTGCTTTTTTGTCTTGGGCTGATGATGAAAAAATAACAAAAAATAAGGCGATTGTAGTAAAGAACGACAAAATAGATTGAAACTTGTTATTTGAATGAACAAGGGAGTTTTGAATACTAGGGAACATGATTTAATTGTTTAGTTCGTTATTGAAAAATTGATCAAGAGAACTCATATCTTGTATATTAACGCTACGGGCTTTGCTTCCTTCAAACGCGCCTACAATTCCAGCAGCTTCTAATTGATCGATTAGTCGTCCGGCTCTATTGTATCCGAGTTTGAGTTTGCGTTGTAGTAAAGAAGCGGAACCTTGTTGTGCATTCACAATAATTTCGGCGGCTTCTCTAAATAAGGGGTCTCTTTCGGAAACATCTATATCAAGATTAATGCCACTTTCTTCCCCAATGAACTCTGGAAGTAAATAAGCAGTGGCATAGGCTTTTTGAGCACCTATAAATTCGGTTATTTTTTCTACTTCTGGAGTGTCGATAAAGGCGCATTGTACACGAACCACATCGTTACCATTGGTGTATAATAAATCCCCTCTACCAATCAATTGGTCAGCGCCTTGTGTATCTAAAATGGTTCTAGAGTCAATTTTTGAAGTTACTCTAAAAGCGATACGAGCTGGGAAGTTGGCTTTGATCAAACCCGTAATTACATTCACCGAAGGTCTTTGCGTAGCGATAATCAAATGGATTCCGATAGCACGAGCCAATTGAGCCAAACGCGCAATAGGAACTTCTACTTCTTTACCAGCCGTCATAATTAAGTCGGCAAACTCGTCGACTACCAATACGATGTAAGGTAAAAAACGGTGTCCCAATTCTGGATTTAACTTTCTAGACTTGAACTTTTCGTTGTATTCTTTGATGTTGCGCACCATAGCGTCTTTTAACAACGAATAACGATTGTCCATTTCAACGCAAAGTGAGTTTAAGGTAGCAACAACTTTCGCATTATCAGTAATAATGGCGTCTTCGGTATCGGGTAATTTGGCTAAATAATGTCTTTCTATTTTATTAAAAAGGGTAAGCTCTACTTTTTTAGGGTCTACCAAAACGAATTTCACTTCGGCTGGATGTTTTTTGTACAAAAGAGAGGTCAATACAGCATTTAATCCTACCGATTTTCCTTGTCCAGTAGCACCCGCCATCAATAAGTGAGGCATTTTTGCCAAATCGACTACAAAAGTTTCATTAGAAATGGTTTTTCCTAAAGCAATTGGTAATTCCATTTCGGCTTCTTGAAATTTAGCCGACCCAATAACACTTTTCATAGAAACCATAGTTGGATTCTTGTTCGGAACCTCGATACCAATAGTTCCTTTTCCAGGAATTGGCGCAATGATACGAATTCCAAGTGCGGATAAAGACAAGGCAATATCGTCCTCTAAACTTTTGATTTTTGAAATTCTGATCCCTGCTTCTGGAACAATCTCATATAAGGTAACCGATGGTCCAACCGTTGCTTTAATTTGAGCAATTTCAATTTTGTAATTGCGTAAAGTATCAACAATTCTATTTTTGTTTTCTTCTAATTCTTCCTGATTGATAGTGATTCCTCCAGTAGAATATTCTTTTAACAAATCAATCGTTGGGTATTTATAATGTGATAAATCCAACGTTGGGTCGAATAAACCAAAATCAGAAACCAAGCGTGAGGCAAGATTTTCTTCGATAATGTCTTCTTCGGCTGCTTTTTCAATTACAAAAGCGTCGTCGTTCGTCGTAATTACTTCATTTGGAATTGGACTAACTACGGGTTGCGGTTTCAATTGAGGTTCCAAATTAATCTCCGAAGCACTACTAATAGTAGGTTTTAAAGCTTCTTTGTTAATTTCGAATTGTGAACCTGATGTTTTAAGATGAATGGTGTCTTCTAAATCTTCTTCCTCTTCAATGGCAAATTCTTCTAAATTGTAAGCATTCGAAGTTTCTTTCGGAAAAGGATTATTGGCTATTTCATCTTTAATTTCTTCTTTGGTGGAATGAAATATGTTTTGAATTTTTTCTGGCGATATTTTTATTTTGAAAATTAAGTAAATCAAAATACCGAAAATCAACACCAATAAGGTACCTGTTTTTCCGATATAATCTTGAAAAAATAAATTAAGTTCATAGCCTACTGTTCCTGCTAATTCTGGTACAGAAGTCGCAAAGAAGCCAAATAAAACGGATAGAATTACAATCAAAAACAAGTCCCAAAACCAAATGTTTTTGAGTTTTTTTAATTTTAAATCTAAAAATAAAAATAGACCTGTCAAGAAAAACAAGCGAACCAATAAAAAGGAAGCGATTCCAAATCCTTTATAGATTAGGGCATCAGCAAGAAAAGCTCCAATTTTTCCTAACCAATTTTGCACCACTTCGTTCCTGTCGGCTATACTATTGATAGCACTTTGATCCTCTTGTCCATACAGGAAAAAGGAAACAAATGCAATTAGTAATCCAACAGAAAATAGCACTAGCAAACTACCTATGATGAGTTTGTTTTGCTTGGATAGCTCCCAAAATTTTACCTTGGGAGTTGCCGAATTAGAAGGGGTTTCTGGAGTATTTTTTTTACTTGTTTTTGCCATTCTTTTTTTGAAGTAAGCCTATGTAAATTTTGGAACGTAAATGATTAAACCTATAATTATAGCTGTAATTGCTGCAAAGAAAACAGACCCTGCAGCAATATCTTTGATAAATCCTATTCTTTGACTGTAATTTGGATGAATGAAGTCGGCTATTTTTTCTACAGCGGTGTTCAGTCCTTCTACGCTCATAACTAAGCCAATCGCAAAGGTTTGAAACAACCATTCTGTAGCAGAAATATTCATTATAAATCCTAAAATGCTAATGAGTATTCCGATAGAAAACTGAACCATTATGCTGTGTTCAGTACTGATTAATTTTATTGCTCCTTTAAGAGCATAGGTAACACTTTTTAATCTTCCGGTTACAAAAGAATTGTCTTTTTGAAATTCCATAAATGTATTATAGCGCTGCTAAAGCTGCTTCATAATTAGGTTCGTTAGCGATTTCAGCTACTTGTTCAGTATGCGTAATCACACCGTTTTCGTCTAAAACAATAATTACTCTAGAGTGCAATCCAGCTAAAGGACCGTCAGTGATTTCTAAACCATTGGTTTTACCAAAACTACCTTCTTGAAAATCGGATAAATTCACTACGTTTTCTAAACCTTCGGCACCACAAAAACGTTTTTGAGCAAATGGCAAATCTCTAGAGATACATAAAACTATTGTATTTTCTAATGTGCTAGCACTTTCGTTGAATTTTCTAACAGATGTAGCACAAGTTCCAGTATCGATACTTGGAAAAATATTTAAAACCAATTTTTTACCAGCAAAATCAGCCAATGTAGCTACTGATAAATCATTTTTGATTAGTTTGAAATCTACTAATTTGCTTCCTACTTGAGGAAGTTCGCCTGAAGTGTGAATTGGGTTTCCACCTAATGTTACTGTCGCCATATCGTTGTTTTTTTTGAGCTTCAAAAGTATGAATTTTTTTTAAGATTTGGTTTCCGTATTCAAGATTTTCCCCAAGATGAAATACCTTGTAGGTTCTTTTGTTTGCTAGCAAAATGAATTAGTAGGCTTTTTTTAGCACTAAAGTCACTCGTTTTGAAGCTGTTTTTAGATCCTTTTTTTAAAATAAAAATTAAAGAGTCTCGCCTTTCATTTTTTGGAGATATATGCTATATTGCATGAAAATCCAAAATTGGTTTATGGTTGAGCAAAATATTTATAATGAAGACAATATACGTTCTCTCGATTGGAAAGAACACATCCGGATGCGTCCCGGAATGTATATCGGAAAGCTTGGTGACGGTTCTTCGCCGGATGACGGTATTTATATTCTTTTAAAAGAAGTATTAGACAACTGTATTGATGAGTTCGTAATGGGCGCTGGAAAATCTATCGAAGTGACCATTAAAGACAAAACGGTTGCGGTTCGCGATTATGGTCGAGGGATTCCTTTAGGGAAGGTAATCGACGTAGTTTCCAAAATGAATACTGGTGGAAAGTACGATTCTTTGGCGTTTAAGAAATCTGTTGGATTGAATGGAGTAGGAACCAAGGCGGTGAATGCTTTATCGACTTATTTTAGAGTTGAATCGGTTCGTGATGAGAAGCAAAAAGCAGCTGAGTTTTCGGGAGGGAATTTGGTTTTAGAAGAAGATATCATCGAAACCACCAAGCGTAAAGGAACCAAGGTTACTTTTATTCCTGATGAAGCCATCTTCAAAAACTATAAATTCAGAAATGAGTATATAGTAAAAATGCTTAAAAACTATTGTTACCTAAATACGGGGTTAACAATTATCTATAACGGTGAAAAATATTTTTCTGAAAATGGATTGAAAGATTTATTAGATGAAAATATTGCAGAGGAAGATATGGTGTATCCAATTATTCATCTTAAAGGGGATGATATTGAGATTGCAATGACCCATAGTAAATCGCAATACAGCGAGGAATACCATTCTTTTGTAAACGGTCAAAATACGACGCAAGGTGGAACGCATCTTGTAGCTTTTAGAGAAGCCGTAGTCAAAACCATACGTGAATTTTACAATAAAACCTTCGACCCTTCGGATATTCGTAAATCCATTGTGAGTGCGGTTAGTATCAAGGTAATGGAACCTGTTTTTGAATCCCAAACCAAAACGAAATTAGGTTCTACGGATATGGGTTCTGAACCAGGAATGGCATCGGTGAGAACGTTTGTGAATGACTTTGTGAAAAATAAATTAGACAATTTTTTACACAAAAATCCAGAAACAGCCGATTTGTTGCTTCGAAAAATTCTACAAGCCGAGCGCGAGCGTAAAGAATTATCAGGCATTCGAAAATTAGCGAAAGACCGAGCTAAAAAAGCCAGTTTGCACAATAAGAAGTTGAGAGACTGTCGTGTGCATTTACCAGACATCAAAAATCCAAGATATTTAGAAAGTACGTTGTTTATCACCGAGGGAGATTCGGCTTCGGGGTCGATTACCAAATCGCGTGATGTGAATACACAAGCGGTTTTTAGTTTGCGAGGAAAGCCTTTGAATTCTTACGGAATGAGTAAGAAGATTGTGTATGAAAATGAAGAATTCAATTTGTTGCAAGCGGCTTTGAATATCGAAGAAGATATGGGTGACTTGCGCTACAACAATATTGTAATTGCAACCGATGCCGATGTCGATGGAATGCACATTCGCTTGTTGTTGATTACCTTTTTCTTGCAATTTTTCCCTGAATTAATTAAAGAAGGGCATTTGTATATTTTGCAAACGCCACTTTTTAGAGTTCGAAATAAAAAAGAAACGATTTATTGCTACTCTGATGAAGAGCGCAGGGATGCCATTGAAAAATTAAAACCCAAACCAGAAATTACGCGATTTAAAGGACTCGGGGAAATTTCGCCAGATGAGTTCAAAAATTTCATTGGAGAAACCATCCGATTGGATCCTATTATGATGGATAAAAACACATCAATTGAGCAATTATTGTCTTTTTATATGGGTAAAAATACCCCAGACCGTCAAGAGTTTATCATCAAAAACTTGAAGGTAGATTTGGATGTAATTGAGAAAGAGTAATATTTTAGAAATGAATAAAAAAACGTTAATACTCATTATTTTAGCTTTTGCCATAGGTTTTGGTGGGACATTTTTTGTTATCAAAAGCAATGATCACGTAGAGTGTGAGACTACTACCAAAAGAGTCAAAGATAAAAACGGAATTTGGGTAACCATAGAAGAACATATTTGCAAAGAAAAGTATTCTATTTAGTGAACTTCAATTTAACTTTTTTAGTTGTGACAAATGACTCCAACTAGATAAAGTTCCAATAGTAAAATTTTGTTTCTGTTTAATGGAAGACATTGAAAATATATCAATTCAAATAGAGAATATTCATTCTTATTTCAGCGATTACGCAAATCGTCAGGTCAATTATGCGTATACATTGCGTAATTGGTTGATTGGTATGTATTTGTTTCAAATTGAACAAAAGGGAAAAGAAAGGGCTGAATATGGTGAAAAAATATATAAGAATTTAGCAAAAAAATTAAAAGAGAAAAACATAAAGGGTATGTCCTTTATGATGTTGCATAGTTTTAAAAACTTCTTTTTGACCTATCCCTCAATTATTCAATTAGTCACCGAGCAGTTTCAAAATTTTGAAAATGAAAAGCTTGTAATTATCCAATCAATGATTGGAGAATTCAATTTAGAAAAAAAAGCCATTCGACATTCAGTAATTGAACAAACTAGAAGTAAAGAAGAGGTAAAATCTATTGCAGTCGAAAATCCGGGTCTATTCATTAGTAAAATAAGTTTTACACATATATTAGAGTTTATTAAAATAGAAAATGCTTTACAAAGAAGTTTTTATGAAATTCAGACTGTAAAAAACAATTGGACGGTTAGACAACTTCAACGAGAAGTAAATTCACTGCTCTACGAGCGAATTGGATTGAGTACCAATAAAGGAGTACTTTTAGATAAACTTAAAAATGATCATTTTAGTACTTTTTCTGACATAGTAAAAAATCCTTATATTCTAGAATTCTTGAATATTCCTGAGATATCCTCTTATTCAGAAAATGATTTAGAACAAAGTATTATCAATCATTTGCAACAATTTTTGATAGAATTGGGACGCGGATTTTGTTTTGAAGCGAGGCAAAAAAGAATTTCATTAATAACAAGCATTACAGAATAGATTTGGTTTTCTATCATCGAATTCTAAAATGCCATATATTAATTGATTTGAAAATCGGAGAGTTTGACCATTCAGATGCTGGACAAATGAATCTTTATTTGAATTATTTCAAAGAAAATGAAAGGACAGAAAACGATAATCCTCCTATAGGTATTATTTTATGCAGTCAAAGAGATGCTGCTTTGGTACATTATGCTACGGGTGGATTATCACAAGAAGTTTTTGTAAGCAAATATAAATTACAACTTCCAACAGAGGAAGAACTTAAAGAATTAATTAAGAGCGATGTGGAATCTTTTCAAAATAGCGATTAAATATACCATAAATGAAAGACGAAGAAGAAGATAACATCCTTTCCAACGAAGACGAAAACAACGACGCCAGTTTTGATGCCAATGATCAAGAAGGGTTCGATGACATTTCGACTTCAAGTGGGATGCACCATTTTTACGAAAATAATGCAGACGAGCACGATACCATTACCAAAGTTACAGGAATGTACAAAGATTGGTTTTTGGATTATGCTTCGTATGTAATCTTAGAACGTGCCGTACCCGCTATCGAAGACGGATTCAAGCCGGTACAACGCCGTATTATGCATTCGTTAAAAGAATTAGACGACGGTCGTTATAACAAAGTAGCGAATGTGGTGGGACACACTATGCAATACCATCCTCACGGGGATCAGAGTATTGCTGATGCTATGGTGCAAATTGGTCAAAAAGATTTATTGATTGACTGCCAAGGAAACTGGGGTAATATTTTAACAGGCGATGGCGCAGCTGCTTCTCGTTATATTGAGGCGCGTTTGTCCAAATTTGCGTTAGAGGTATTGTATTCGCCTAAAATTACAGATTGGGGTGTATCGTATGACGGTCGTCGTGCAGAACCGAATAATCTTCCCGTGAAGTTTCCGTTGCTTTTGGCACAAGGAGCAGAGGGAATCGCGGTGGGTCTTTCTACCAAAGTGTTGCCTCATAACTTCAATGAGTTAATTGATGCTTCTATAAAAATTCTGAAAGGAAAACCTTTTACTTTATATCCAGATTTTCAAACCGCTGGGATTGCGGATGTATCGAATTACAACGATGGTATGCGTGGCGGACGTGTGCGTGTGCGTGCCAAGATTAGTCAGTTGGACAAAAACACCTTGGTGATTACCCAAATTCCGTTTTCGACCAATACGTCTAGTTTGATTGATAGTATTTTGAAAGCTAACGAAAAAGGGAAAATCAAGATCAAAAAAATCGAAGATAACACTGCTGCCGAGGTTGAGATTTTAATCCATCTTTTCCCGGGTGTTTCTCCTGATAAAACCATCGATGCCTTGTTCGCTTTTACTGCTTGCGAAACGTCTGTGGCGCCATTAGGTTGTGTGATTGAAGACAACAAACCGCTTTTTATCGGGGTTTCGGATATGTTGAAAATTTCGACAGAGCGCACGGTAGATTTATTGCGTCAAGAACTCGAAATTCAATTAGAAGAATTAAAAAACAAATGGCATTTTGCTACACTTGAAAAGATTTTCATTCGTGAAGAAATGTACATTGATTTCAAATTGTATTCGGACAGAGAAGCGTTGTACAAATACATGTACGATCGTTTTGATCCTTTCAAAGCGTCCTTTGTGAGAGAAATTAACGATGATGATTTGCAAAAACTAACGCAAATCCCAATGATTCGAATCACGCGTTTTGACTCTGATAAAGCCGATGATTTCATTGCGAAATTAGAGGACGAAATGAAGGAAGTACAACATCATTTGGATCATATCATCGATTTTGCGATAGCTTATTTTGCCAAGCTTAAAGAAAAATACGGTAAAGGAAGAGAACGCCAAACCGAACTCCGCATTTTTGATGACATCGAAGCTACCAAAGTGGTTTTGCGTAATACCAAATTATACGTCAATCGCGAAGAAGGATTTGTGGGAACTAGCTTGAAAAAAGATGAATATGTGGTGGATTGTTCTGATATCGATGATGTAATTGTTTTTCTACGTAATGGAACGATGATGATTACCAAAGTCGATGCTAAGACATTTGTGGGTAAAGACATTATTCACGTTGCTATTTTTGATAAAGGCGATAAACGCACGATTTATAATTTGATTTATCGTGATGGAAAATCGGGTCCGTCTTACATTAAACGATTCAATGTTTCAGGCGTTACTAGAGATAAAGCCTACGATTTAACCAATGGAGCTGCAGGTTCTCAAATTCTTTATTTTTCTTGCAATCCAAATGGTGAAGCGGAGGTAATTAATATCATCCTACGTCAAGTTGGTAGTATCAAAAAACTCAAATTTGATATTGATTTCGCCAAATTAGCTATCAAAGGAAGAGCTTCCAAAGGAAATTTGGTCACCAAATATCCAATCAAGAAAATTGAATTAAAAGAGAAAGGGATATCTACTTTATTACCAAGAAAAGTTTGGTTTGACGATACGGTACAGCGCTTAAATGTGGATGGAAGAGGCGAGTTGTTGGGCGAATTTAGACCAAGCGACAAATTATTAGTCATTTCTCAAGCTGGAAAACTCAAGGTTATTATACCTGAATTGTCTACTCATTTTGATGAAGATATGATTGTTTTAGAGAAATGGAATCCTAAAAAACCGATTTCTGCGATTTATTTTGATGGCGAAAAAGAACGATATTTTATCAAGCGTTTCTTAGTGGAGGTTGAGCATAAAGAAGAATCGTTTATTACCGATCATCCGAATTCAAAATTAGAAATTGTTGCCACCGATTATCGCCCAGTAGCCGAATTGATTTTTGCTAAAGTGAAAGGTGTTCAAAAAGAAAATCAAGTGGTAGACATCGAAAGTTTTATTGCGGTAAAAGGCTTTAAGGCTTTAGGAAACCAATTGACAACCGATAAGTTAAAACAAGTGAATTTGCTCGATCCTTTGCCTTATGAAGAGCCAGAAGAAGAACAACCCGAACCGAATGAAAGTATAGAAGATACTATTGATGATTCTTCTATTCAGTTAGAAGATGATGGACAAGTCACCTTATCTTTAGAATAATTTAAAACCGTTTCCAACTTCAAAAGGAAACGGTTTTTTTATTATTTTATCCAAGGTATCGCACAATTTTAAGTGAGTCAAAAATACGTTTTTTGAATTCTGAAGGAGTCTTTGAAAAATGAAGTTTTTATTCCTCATCTTCCAATTTAAAAGGATAATCTCCGAATAGCTTAGCCAGTTTTCTAACGGCATAGGTGTTTTTTGTCATTTTATTTGATAAAGCGATAATCACCACTTTTTCCTTAGGTAAGGTAATATAAGATGAGGTATTCCCGTGCCACCAACCATTATGAAAATAAAAGTTTTGACCGGTTTCCCAATTGATCATTCTTATTCCAAGACCGTAGTTTTTAGTTCCTTTTCGTTCATTGCTATACGGTTTAAAAACTTGTTCCCATAATCCTGGTTCCAAGAAGTTTTTAGCATTTCTGGCCAAATCAAATTTTAACAAATCTCTAGGTGTGGAATAAATATTCTTATCGCCGTACACGCCATCCAAAAAATCGACACCAATTTCTACCTTATTTGCTTTATAGGAAGGAACGATTCTTTTTTTGTCTTTTTTAATGTCACAAACAAAGGAATGCGTCATGCCTAAAGGTTGAAACAACATTTTGTCCATGGCTTCTATATACGAAAGCTTGGTTACTTTCTCAATGATTAGTGCAAGCATGGCATAATTAGTATTGCAATAAGCAAAACGACTATCGGTTTTGAATTCCAGACCAATGTTTTTTGTCGCCATCAAATCCAAAAGGTCTTGATTGGTTAATGTTTTGTGACGGTCCCAAATATTGCTTTTTCTGTCTGTAAAATAAGAATAGTTACGCATTCCACTTCGGTGATTTAACAACGTTCTAACAGTAACTTCTGGATAAGGGAAACGATCCAAAATTGTAGTAACTTTTTGATCTAAATCGATGCGTTTGGCGTTGACTAATTTTAAAATGACCGTTGCAGTTAAGACCTTACTTACTGAAGCTATGTGCAATGGGGTTTCGCTTGTAATGGTGTCTTTATCTCTAAAATTGGCTAAGCCATGGTATTTTTCATAAATAATTTGACCATTTTGAGCCACCAAAAAACTTCCATTCATTGAATTGTTAGGCCAGTTTTTTTGATAAAAAGCATCAATTTTTACTTTTTTTGCGGCTATATAATCAGCAGTTAATTGAGTACTATCTTTGCTAGCAGGTTTTACGATTGGAAGTACATTTTTAGGTAATTGAGCGTCTGTTAATTCTACCTTTTTAATTTCTTTTGCACAAGAACTAATTGCCAAAGAAAGGACAAGTAATTGTGCTATATTTGCTTTTTTTATAAGAGTCATGGGGTGTAAATTGTGACAACAAATATATAGAATCAAATACTTTTTGTATCTAGTTTTTTTCAAAATATTGCTTCTTTTGAGTTATTGAAGACACGTGCTAAGTATAGTGTATTGGAGTTCAATAATTAATGTTTTTATGTTTTGATAATACTGTACAAAAATCAGGTGTTTTTGATTTAAATTGTTATATTTGTAACAATTTAATTGAATAAAGTTAAATAATAATGTAATTTAAATACTGTAAAAATGAAGTTTGGAATTATCAAAGAAAGGAAAAACCCACCAGACAGAAGAGTTGTTTTTTCTCCCAATGAAATCAAAACCATTCAAGAACAATTTCCAGCAGTCACGTTTAAGGTGGAGCCATCTGATATTCGAGTTTTCACTGATGAACAATATCGAGAACTCGGTATTGAAGTTACGGAAGATTTATCCGATTGTGAAGTTTTGTTTGGGGTTAAAGAGGTTCCTGTTGAAGCTTTGATTCCAAATAAAAAATACTTCTTTTTTTCGCATACTATCAAAAAACAGTCGTACAATAGAAAATTGTTGCAAGCCGTTTTAGAAAAGCATATCGATTTATATGATCACGAAACTATTGTTGACGCTGCAAATAAGCGATTAATTGGTTTTGGACGTTATGCAGGAATAGTGGGGGCCTACAACGCAATAAGAGCTTTTGGAATTAAGTTTGAATTATTCAAAATGCCCAAAGCAGAGGCTTTAAACGGTAAAGATGCTTTGGTACAACAACTAAAAAGACAAATTATTCCACCTATAAAAATTGTGGTTACAGGAACAGGAAAAGTGGGTAGCGGGGTGAAAGAAATTTTGATCGCTATGAAAATTAAAGAAGTTCCGATAGATCATTTTTTAACCAAAACATTTACGCAGCCAGTTTTTACTCAAATTGATGTTTTAGATTATAACAAAAGAATCGATGGTAAAAAGTTGGATACACTAGATTTTTATAAAAATCCTCAAGACTACGAATCGGATTTTGAACGTTTCAGCAAAGTAGCTGATATTTATATTTCAGGGCATTTTCATGCGAATGCAGCTCCCGAAATTTTATCACAAAAGATGCTTCAAGCAAGTGATTGTAAAATAAAAATTGTGGCTGATGTTTCTTGTGATGTCAATGGCCCCATAGCTTGTACTTTGAGAGCATCGACTATTGCAGAGCCGTTATATGGCTATTTACCTATCGAAAACAAGGAGGTTGATGTTTTTCATCCAGCGGCCATTGTAGTTATGGCTGTTGATAATTTGCCTTGCGAATTGCCTAAAGATGCGAGCGAAGGTTTTGGAGAAATGTTTACTAAACATGTAATTCCAGCTTTTTTTAATAATGATGCTGACGGTATTTTAGCTCGTGCCCAAATGACTCAAAAGGGCAAATTAACCGAAAGATTCCAGTATTTGCAAGAGTACATTGATGGAAAATAGAAAGAGGGTAACTGTAGTTGTTTTGAGAGTAAAAATATAAGAGACTTTTTATGGATTTAATTGGTTTAAAAAAATATTCCCACTATATTTGTCGCAACATTCAAAATTCCGGAAAACATGTTTGAATTTTCACAGTACTTAGGCTTCTTACTTTTCTTAACCATCCTTACAATGGGATTTTGGTTAATGTTTTTCTTAGTTGGTTTCATATCCTATTGGGTAGGTGGAGCTTCTTGGGAAGCATACAAAGAGAAAAAAGCAAAACAGAAGCAAGAAGAATTAGGATAATCTAATTATTTCAATAAAAAAGGGACTCCACAAGAGTCCTTTTTTTTATGCTTGTGTTTTTTTTATTGGATAAAAAAAAAGACCCGTTTGCACGAGTCTTATCTTTTTTAACCTTGAAATTCCATTTCGCCTTCGTTCATGTTTTTCTTTGGCTTTTCTCTTTCGTTTTTAGCTTTGTTGAAACGATAGGTAAAAGAAAGTGTAAATTGTCTTTCTCTCCATTGCATTTCTGAGTAAGAACTTACAATTCCGGGTAAATACGTTTCTGAAATCATTTTTCTTGAATTGAAAAGATCACTTATGTTGAATGCAACAGTTCCTTTGTCTTTTAAAACGTCTTTACTGAACGCTAAATTCATTCCAAATACTCCTAATCTTTTTCCTTGGGCATTGGCTTGTGGTCCGTTATAAGACATATTGGTTTGCCAATCAATTTTGGCAGGCAAGGTAATTTTCGATGTCAATCGTGTAGACCAAGAAGTGGCATCATTATCAAAATTCTGAACTACGTTGTTTCCGTTGAAGTCGGTATAAGAAAAATCGCCTCGTGTTTGTACCGCGAAGAAATTAAAATTGCTATTTAATTTCCACCATTTGTATGGAGAATAATTTAACGTAAACTCAAATCCTGTTCGGTATTCTTCTCCTATGTTTATTGGAGAGCTAATAATTAATGGAACGCCATTTACAAACTTTCCAGATTCTCTTCTGGCAAATTGAAAAACATCAGAAGTTTTATTCACATAAAGAGAGGTGTTGAGGGTAATTTTGTCCCATCTTTTGATGTAACCCCAATCAATGGCATCTGTAAAAGAGGGATCTAAATCCGGATTTCCAACAAAAATATTGATATTACTTGAAAGGTTACTAAAAGGATTCAACATTCTTCCTCTAGGCCTTTGAATTCTTCTGCTATAGCTAAGAGAAGTACTGCTCTTGTCTGATAATTCATAAGTAAAAAAGGCACTTGGAAAAAAATTGTTGTATTTTTTGGTATTGAAATCACTAGTTGCTAACTGATTGATGTCAATATTTGAATCTTCAAATCGTAAACCAAAAAGCATAGAAAGCTTCTTTGCTTTGATACCATATTGAGTGTAAAAAGCATTAATTTTTTCTTTGTATTCTAGAGTATTAGTGAAATTAGGGTTTACAACGCCACCGGTTTCAACTCGATAATCTGTAGTTAAATTGGTAAAATCTCCTCGGTAACCTGCTTCAAATTGTTGTCCTTTACCAAGAGGTAAAACATAATCGACTACGAATAAATTTCTTTTTTGATCTTGATTGTTGATGGTGTTGTCTAATCCTATATTAGAATTACCAGAATTGGTATCGGTAATAAAAGCCGTGTTTTTGTCATCATTACTAGAGATCGATACATCAAAACTCAATTTATGTCCTTCTTTTTTGAAATTTTTGATGAAATTTGAAGCAAATTCTAAATTTTCACTATCACTTTTTTCTTTGTTTATTCGATTGCGGGTGTAATCATAAACAAAGTTAGCGTCGTAATAATTTTGAAACACATTATCAGTGTTGTCTCCATTGCTATTTCTGTAGTTGATGCTATTGCTCCAAGAAGTAGATTTATCGATAAACCATTCTATTCCTGCCGTTCCATTATATGCATTGCTAAATCGATCGTTTTCACGATTTTCATAGACATAATTTTTGGCTGAACCATCCTTATTCAGGTATTTTGAATTATTCAAGGCATTTCCAGGATTATTTCGGTTGCTGTAACCTTGCGTAGTAAACAAGTTAAATTTTTCTGTTTTGTAATTCAAAGTTCCGCTTATACCATGGTTATCTGGGTAACCAGTATTGGCTATAAAAGTTCCGTTAAAACCTTGGTTTTTTCCTTTCTTTAAAATGATGTTCAATAAACCACCACCACCTTCAGCATCGTATCTAGCAGAAGGATTGGTTACAACTTCTACTTTTTCGATGGCATCAGCAGGAATTAGTCGTAATGCTTCCGTAATATTAATTGCATTGGAAGGTCTACCATCAATAAGGATTCTTACGTTTTCATTTCCTCTTAAACTTACGTTTCCTTCAGCATCTACTGCTACAGAAGGAATGTTGTCTAAAACATCGCTTACGGTTCCTCCTTTTACCATTAAATCAGAACCTACGTTGTATACTTTTTTATCTAATTTAATTTCTACGGTTGTTTTTTCTGCTCGAACCACCACTTCATTCAATTGTGCGGCATCATCAGTAAGTCCTATAACACCTAATGAAAGATTCTCTGTTATATTCTTTTCTTTAATGGTAGTTGATTTGAAAGAGATAAATTCAATAATGATATCGTATGTTCCTGAGCTTACTTCTATGGTAAACTCACCTTTGTTATTGGTTACACCACCTGCAATCATTTTTGGATTGGCGGTATTTTTTAGCGTAATTGTTGCGTATTCAAGAGGTTGCTTGGAGTTTTTCTCGATTACTTTTCCGGTAACTTTTAGTTTGGCTTTGCCTGGCTGTGCGTAGCCTAATAAACCAAAGCAAAGTAAGAATAGGGTAATGGTAAGGTTTTTCATTGTTTAATTTTTATTTACCCCCTTTAGACTTAAAAAGTAAGAATAGGTTTCATTGCGAAATGATAAAAAAATGTTAAAAAAAGACATACTCTTATTTAAGAAAGTCAATCACTTTGTCTTCCTCACGAGCAATAATTGCTTTTTCGTCAGTGATTAAAATAGGTCTCTCGATTAGTATGGGATGATTAATCATGATAGTAATAAGCTCTTCGTTAGTAAAATTTTGTCCCTTATAATTTTCAATCCAAATTTTTTCCTTCTGACGAATCAGTTCGATGGGCGACAAATTTAATTTTTGGAGTATGATTTTTAATACTTCTGCTGTTGGTGGAGTGGTTAAATAAGAAACGATCTCGAATTCTTTTCCTGTAGATTCAAGTAGTGCAAGACAGCTTCTAGATTTGCCGCAGCGATTGTTGTGAAAAATTTGTAACATGTTTTTGTTTTTTTTTAATTTATATTCTTCTATTTCCCCCTCTATTTTCACTTCTATTATTTGAAGGGTTTTCTCCTCTTGTACTCCTATTATTAGAATCAGTCCTTCTGTTTTCTGTGGCCTGTGGTGCTCTTTCCTCTGTTCTTTCAGGGGTGTATGTTTTCGAATTAGAATCGTTTGAATAATTTGAATTTCTATTTGACGCTGCACCGGAATTAGTACTACTGTTTCTATTTGCTCTATTGTTCTCGTAATAGTTTCTGGTTGCTTCTACACTTATTGGAGTGTTTGTTCTAGAGTAATTTTCTCTGTAGACATTACGGTTTGTTGAAGAATTAGTTAAACGATTATCGGCATATCTTCTGGAAGCTTCAACACTTGTTGCGGTATTGTTCCTGTTACTGCTTGGTTCGTAACGATTTATGTTTCTGTTGCCACTTTCAGCGTCTCTATTATCATTTCTTCGATCTAATTCATAACGATTGACCACTTCACTATTTCTTCTTGAAAACGAATAATTTGGATAATTTTTTTCATAAGCATTGTGACGTCTTGAGGCATAAATTTCAGAAGCTCTGTTGCTATTTCTGTACGAAACATAGTGATAGGAATTGTGTATATTGATACAGTTATTGATGTTGTATCTGTAGCGATACACTGGAAATGGATTCCATGCATAGTAATAGGAAGGATAGTAGTTCCAATTCCAACGGGAGTAATATGGTCGATAATTCCCTATCCAAAAAGAAGCATAAATAGCAGGGGTACGGTAATAAACAGGTTCGTAGATGTAATTTGGACCGTACATAAATACGTCGCCTACTACTTGAACGCTTATATTATTGTAGCGATCTCTTTCTACGTCAATTGTTGCTACGTCTTGAAATAAATCTCTCCCGAGTACAGCTTGAATCACAATAACATGCGTTCTGTTTTCTACAGATTCAATCACACGTAAATAGTCGACTTGGTTGTCATCATTTAAATCTAAGTTAGAAAGTTGGCGTCTAGGATCATTTAATCTTCTTTCAAAATCTTGTAAGTTCGAAGCTTCTCCAAAAACAGAAGCCACTGCTTTCAAGTCTAAATTATCGCTAATTTCTCCATTCTTTGCATAAATGGTGGTTCTATTTTGAGCATTTGAATAGCTAGTTGCTAGCGTAGTAAAAAATGCAAATAAAAGTAATTTAGTTTTCATGGCAGTTAGTTTTTAAGTTCTGAAACCAATAATTCAATTACTGTGCCAAGAAATGTTCTAATAATCTAATGATGTTTAAATATAATTGTATTTTAGCTTGTATAAAATACATCAAAATGGTTAATAAAATTACAATTATCTTGTTCTTTAGTGTGTTATGTGGCTACCTCGGTAATGCTCAGAAAAGTGCAAAAATAGATTCTTTTTTTCAAAAAATTGAAATTGATACTTTGTTTGAAGATAAAATTAGTATACGTTCCTTGACTATTGATAAAGACAAAATTTGGTTTGCAGCCGACCAAAATCGATATGGTTTTTATGATGTAAAAAAAAGAGAAAAGGTTATTCATAAATTGTCAAAGGACAGCTTGAAGTTTGAATGTAGAAGCAGTGCGATTACACCCAACCATTTTTTTGCTTTGACCATTGCTAGTCCAGCTTTGTTGTTTAGGGTTGATAAAAAAAATCTGAATACGGAGTTGGTCTATCAGAATGCAAACGAGAACGTTTTTTTTGATAGTTTACAGTTTTGGAACTCCAAAGAAGGAATTGCCTTAGGCGACCCGATTGATAATTATTTTAGTATTATTATCACTAGAGATGGCGGTAAAACCTGGCAACCCCTAGCCAATAGTGTTTTTTATAAAAACATTGAAGGAGAAGGTGCTTTTGCTGCAAGTAATACCAATATTGTGATTCAAGGAAATCATACTTGGGTTGTTTCTGGTGGTAAAAGTGCCAGAATTTTTCATTCTGCGGACAAAGGAAAATCATGGACAGTTGCTGAAACACCAATTATTCAAGGGCAACAAATGACTGGAATTTTTAGTGCAGCTTTTTATGACCAATCGATTGGTTGTATTGCTGGAGGAAATTACGAATTGCCTAATCAAAATTTTGGCAATAAAGCTATTACCAAAGACGGCGGGAAAACCTGGCAATTAATAGCCGAAAATAGTGGTCCCGGTTACATTTCTTGTGTACAATTTGTTCCCAATAGCAAAGGAAATGGCTTGGTAACCGTTGGTGCTACAGGGATTCATTATTCATCGGATGGAGGTGCTTCTTGGAAGTTAATCAGTTCAGATGCGTCTTTGTATACTTTGCGTTTTATAGATGATGCCACCGCCATTGCCGCGGGCAAAAATAAAATGATTCGCCTCTCTTTAAAAAAATAAGCCTTATAAATTCTATAGAAATGTATAAGGCTTACAACTAAAATCAAATTATTTTTAGTTTCTATTGCGATATTTTTGAAGTAATTTTCTGTCGAAATCTACCTCTGATTTTCTTAGTTTTAGAATTTTTGTTGGAGGTAATATATTTCTTAATGCGGAATTAAACTTTTTTCTAATGGAGTATAGCTCTTCATCCGTACTTTCCATTTGATTTAAAAAAGCCAAAGCTTCTTTATCACTCATATTATCTAAAGAACCTTCGTTTAGTTTCTTGGCATACGTTTTCATTTTTTGATGTCTCAATTCAAATTGTTTGTCATCATAAGTATTGTAAACGGGCCAAAATTTTTCTGCTTCATCAGAAGTTAAGTTGAGTTCGCTAGTTAAAAAGGCTACTTTCATAGCTTTTATTTGGTCTTTCTTTTCTTTTAATCGTTCATTTTGACCATAGATGGTTACTGATAGTAGTAAAAATAAATACGGAAAAAGTCTTTTAATTGTCATGAGTGTCTTGTTTTGTTGTGACGATGGTATTATTCTAAAATAAGTTGTTCTACATTACCTCCTTTGAGTAAATGTTCTTCAATTACCGTTTTGTCGGCTGATGAATCTTCATTTAGAGAAGCTAAATCATCGGCTTCGAGTTCACTTATCAAATCATATTGTGTAATATTGGGTTGATAGGCTAAGTAGTTTTCCATGCTAGTACTGTCTGGTTCCTGAGTGGTTGTAAAAAAACTATTGTATATAGGTAAACTCAACGCTAGAACTAGAACAGCGGCAGCAGCAAAAAGTATTTTTTTTCTCTTTTGATAGAATGAAACTACTCTCGATTCCTCTTTGGGGAGTTCCTGAAGTAGCTTTGCTGAAAAATGGTCAAAATAGTTTTCAGGTACACTAAAACCAGTACGTATTTTAGGTTCGTTATCTAACTTAAATTCTTTCATAATGTGTTTAGACTATTACTGTGTCAAAAGGTTTAATTTTCGGTTACAAAGGCTTCAATTTTTTTTGTAGCATGATGGTATGAGGCTTTTAATCCCCCGACTGAAGTTCCTAAAATTTCTGATATTTCTTCATATTTTAAGTCTTCAAAATATTTCATTTTAAAAATAAGTTGCTGTTTTTCTGGTAAAAGTGCTATGGCTTTATGCAATTTCAACTGGATTTCATCCCCTTCAAAATAAGTGTCTGCTTGAAGGTTTTCAATTGTCTTTTCTTGTAATTCTTGTGAAGACAGATTGTTTTTTTTTGCTTTTTGGCCCAAAAAAGTTAAGGCTTCATTAGTAGCTATGCGATACATCCATGAAAAAAGTTTGCTATCGCCTTTAAAATCTTTTAAATAACGAAAAACTTTAATAAATGTGTTTTGCAAAACATCGTCAGCATCGTCATGATTCAAAACAATGTTTCGAATATGATGATACAATGGCCTTTGGTATTCCTTCAATAATAGTTCGAACGCTTTATTTTGCGTTTTCGGATCTAGTAATTGCTGGATAAATGCTTGTTCTTCTTGCAAGTTTTACACTTTTTTAGGGTTAGAATAGCATTTTGCGAAAAGGTTTAATCTGAATGCTTTTTATTAGAATTCTGCTGGAATTTCCTCTTCAATTGGTTTTGTAATTGGTTCTTTCTTAGGAGTTATAGGACGAATAGTAGGAACAGGAATTACTTTAGGTTGCACAGGGCTGTAGATGTAAGTTATCCATTTAGAAGGTTGTCTTGATTCATTTCTACCTATGGTATATACTTCAAGGTGAGAAAATTTAGTTCCTCTAGGAATTATTTTAGTGTTAAAATAAGTATTCGTTTGATCTAATGCTTTTTGCAGGTGGGTGTAATCTCCTTTAAGTATTGTTTTGACAGCGGGAAATGAAGCGAGTTTACCTGCTTGAAATCCGCTTTCAGAGGTTGGCACAATTTCATTTTTTGTAGGAATGCAGAAAGAAAGTTTAGCTGTTTCTTTTTTGGCATCATAAAAATGATAAATAATAAAGGGCTTACCGTAGATTTCAATACCATTTTCAGTACAATAATCTGTTATATTGGAAAACACAATTTTACTGTTTTTATTGATGTTGGTTACTTTACTGCTAAAGGTTTGACTCAAGTATGGAGTGGCTGTTTTATTGACTTCACCAACCACTTTTACCGAGTAAGTATTTATTT
The DNA here is from genome assembly GCF_027531905.1 of Flavobacterium sp. GTDB lineage: Bacteria > Bacteroidota > Bacteroidia > Flavobacteriales > Flavobacteriaceae > Flavobacterium. The sequence continues at coordinate 81,897 of NZ_JAPZSU010000016.1, forward strand.
CATAATCCAAAATTTTGTCTAGATTTTTTAGACTTTTTTCATAGATCGAACCTAAATTTCGTTCTACACCTCCTTGTAAAGCAGCCCACATTTTTAATTCAAAGCTTAAGTTTCCTTTGGTTTTCCAAGTTACTTTGGTACCGCCAACAGTATCTTTGAAATGCCAAAAAACCTCAGATTCTGTTCCGTTATTGTTTAGTTTTTGAGTAATACTTTCGTTGATTTTTGTATGTAAAGTTTGGATGTCTCCAGTACCTTCGGCTCCTGTCCAAGAACACGAAGAGCCATTGCCAGAGGTAATTGTTGGATAACTCATTATTAAGTTGTCATTCTCAAGCATCCAACTATTAAAATCAGGCCAGTTTTGATAATCATTTACGTAATTGAAAACGGCTGCTTTTGGGGAATTAATGACTTTACTTCGTTCTAATTGAAATTCACCCTTTTGAGTAGCTACAAAAATAGTAGTAGCCACTATACTTAACAGGAATAAAAGAAAAAGGTATTTTAGGATTTGCATGAGAATTCGTGTATAAACTTTCGTAAAGTTAGAAATTTTATTCAAAAAGTAAGACTACTTCTTAGAATTGAAGCCTACTTTATGATAATAAGTTTAGCGATCTTGAAAGAATAGGAGTTTTAATGCTTAAGATAAATCTTAATTAAGAATAAAAGCCCAATAAAAAGAAGGAATCCTAATAGAATCTTATAATTTCCCTTATAAAAAACACGATGCAAATTGGCATCTTTTCGGTAAGCAATTATCATTGCAAATATAAAGGCGATGGCAAAACATGCGCCAAAAATTAGTTGTCCTTGACTAAACATAGTGGTAATTTTTTTTACAAATTTAAGTAATTGATTAGGAATTATTGCTAATTTGCTCTTTCAATTAATTTATCGAAATTATGCAAAAACAAATCAAATCAGTAAAGGAGTTTCATACTGCTTTTGCTATTGGTCATAAAGAAGAACCCCACGCTAATCTTGGGGAAGCAAAACATTTACTTCGTTTTAATTTGATGAAAGAAGAAAATGAAGAATATCTAGAAGCTGCCAATAACAATGATATTGTTGAAATCGCAGATGCTTTGGGCGATATGATGTATATTTTATGCGGAACCATTATCGAACATGGATTGCAAGATCATATCGAAGCTGTTTTTGATGAAATACAAAGAAGCAATATGAGTAAATTGGGCGAAGATGGAAAGCCAATTTATCGTGAAGATGGAAAAGTCATGAAAGGCCCCAATTATTTTAAACCTGATTTTTCTAAAATCCTAAAGGTGGTAGGGGATTCAAAATAACATAAAAGGCGATTTTCATTGTGAAAATCGCCTTTTGAAATTTATATAAACACTAATTAGATTTTTACAGTCCAACCAAATGGATCCGCTTCTAATTTGTGTTGCATGTTTGTTAATTTGCTTTTTAGTTGTTCTGCGTAAGAATTCTCTATTTTAGGCAATTCATAATAATCTTCTTTGTATGAATAGCCAACAATTGGATTTACCACTGCAGCAGTTCCTGCACCAAAAATTTCTTTTAAAGTTCCGTTTTTAGAAGCTTCTACTAATTCGCTTACCAAAACGGGGCGCACTTCTACATTGATGCCTTGTTTTTGGGCTAATTCAATTAAGCTTTTTCTAGTAATTCCATCCAAAATTCGCTCGCTCACTGGAGCAGTTAACAAAGTATCGTTGATTCTGAAGAATACGTTCATAGTTCCAGCTTCTTCTAATTTGGTATGGGTAGCGTCATCGGTCCAAATTACTTGCTGGAAGCCTTCTTTGTTGGCCAAATTTGTTGGATAAAATTGCGCAGCGTAGTTACCAGCAGCTTTTGCAGCTCCAATTCCTCCATTAGCGGCTCTACTATAATGTTCGGCAATTAATACCTTTACTTCACCAGAATAGTAGGCTTTTGCAGGAGAAAGTATAATCATAAATTTATATTCGCTTGATGGATTGGCTACTACACCTTCTCCTGTGGCAATCATAAAAGGACGGATGTACATCGTATTTCCTAAACCTTTTTTTACCCATGCTTCATCGATTTTCAAAAGTTCGTTAAGTCCATTCATAAAAACTTCTTCCGGAACTTCGGGCATTGCCATTCTTACGGCCGATGCATTAAATCTTTTGTAATTTTCATCTGGTCTAAAAAGCCATAGATCATTATTGTCGTCTTTATATGCTTTCATTCCTTCAAAAATTGCTTGTCCGTAATGAAAAACTTTGGCCGATGGATCCAATAAAAAAGGTTGGTAAGGTTTAATGACCGGTTGTTGCCAAGCGCCATTTTTAAAATCGCACTCAAATAAATGATCCGTAAAAACGGCTCCAAAACTTAAATTATCAAAATCTACTTCGTTTATCTTAGAAGTAGCGGCCTTTGTGATGTCAATTGTGGTGGTTTGAGAAATACTCATGATTATTTATTAATAGTTTAGATTCAATAATCAAAATCAATAAAAAATTGATTTTTCTGATTTGATTTTATTTTTTTACAAAATTAAATAAAAAAGCCTAAAAACGATGCGAAAATTGTAGGATATATTTCGTTTGACTGAGATTTGTGTATTTTCTAAAAATCAGAATTATTTACTGTGATTTTATATGAAATATATAATAAATACTTGCGTTTTTGTCCGTTAAAGAACCTAACTATTGATAAATTTTGTGTAAAATAAAATTACAAATTCACAAATACACCTGAATTTGTTTTCAAATCAGCAATCGTACTATCTTTACACCGTTGAACACGCATCGCAACAGACGAAAATATAGTTCAAAAACAATTTTTATTAAAATGAAAAGAAGAATTATTCAAACTTCAGATGGCTCTACTACAATTCAAATTGAAGATTGGGATGAATGTTATCATTCAAAACACGGAGCTATTCAGGAAGCAAAACATGTTTTTATTAAAAACGGATTGGCTTTGTTTCCCAATCAGAAGGTTTCGATTCTAGAAATTGGTTTTGGTACAGGGCTTAATGCTTTTATTACTTTTTTGGAGGCTAAAAAGCAAAATCAAAGTATAAATTATGTTGGAGCAGAGGCGTATCCAATCTCTGTAGCTGAACTTCAAGGAATGAATTATGTAAAGGAATTGGATGCTTTGGAATATGAAGCTGTTTTTGAAAAAATGCATCGAGGTGAATGGGAACAATCTAATATAATCGATGAAGATTTTTGTTTAACAAAGCGACAACAATTTTTTGAAGCTATTGATGATGTTGAACAGTATGATTTGATTTATTTTGATGCTTTTGGTTATAGAGTTCAACCTGATTTATGGAGTACCGCAATTTTTCAAAAAATGTTTACCGCACTCAAAAACAAGGGTGTTTTAGTGACTTATGCCGCACGAGGTGTAGTCAAAAGAAGCATGATTGAAGTTGGTTTTAAAGTTGAAAAATTAGCAGGACCACCAGGGAAAAGGGAAATGTTTCGTGCAACTAAGCTCATCCCTTGAAAACACTACGAAAACGTTTTTTCGTTAGAAAAATCTGAACAAAAAAAGAATAAATCTAAGTTAATTATGTAAAAGGTAAAAAAAATAGATTAAATTTACTTCAAGATAATCCCAAAAATCTTATTGAATTATGTCAAAAATAATGTTTGATTATACTAAATCAGTGTTAGAAAGAGTAAGTTTTGATCCCGTTCTTTTTTGTAAAGAATTAGAAAAAGCCATACGAACCTTATTACCTTATGAATTGGAACAACTTAAAGAATGGTTATTTGATTTTACTTATGAAAAGCCAGAATTAAAACAATGTCTTGTTATAGTAAATAGATAAAAAAGAGAGGCTGTCCGAAAAGGATAGCCTTTTTTATGCAATAAATTTCAGAAATTGATTTTGCGTTGGTTGATTTATGAAAAAGTATTATGTTGCGGTTTTAAAAAGGTAAATTTCGACTTCTATTGGGTGTTTACCTCGATGATCGAGTCCTTTTTTACTACTAAGGAGCTCTTTTGCTTTGGCTCTTAATTGGTTCAGACGGTGGTTTACTTCTATTGTTTTGTTTCTTTTGGCTTGATGACACAAACTTCTAAGTGGATATCTATTGTTTCTTGTTGCTTAGTTGTAAGATACTTGCGATACGTATTCATTGGCCGGTGTCCGTTTTCCACGGCCAATGTTTTCCATTCTTTGTACTATTGGACACACATAAAAATCTTGCTGTATATTGTAGAACAAATTTTGGGTAAGAAACAGGTTGGTCTTCATTTTTTTCTTCTGCTTTAGATTAAAAATAGCAAAAAAAGAGGCTGTCCTTACTTTTTGGACAGCCTCTTTTTTACAACTGAATCAGAAATTATTTTCCATTCAATGACCAGTCATAAGCACGGGTCATTACTTTGTAGGTAGTTTCTATTCTTTTCTCTAAAAAGATATTGATGAAGTCAATTTCGTTAAAATAACCGGTTACAAAATCACCTTTGTAGGTTTCGAACATTTTAGGTAATTCAATAGAATTGGTGTTCTTGAAAATTCTGTAAAAATCTTTGTCGTTAATGTACAACTTAGCACGTTGTTTTATTTGGTCGTTCACTTGTTCTGGAGTATAGGCAGCATTCAAAAGGGGAGCATCTCCGTTCGTTCCTTTGCATAGCACAAAATGAATACCAGCATCTGCAATGATTTCTCTTAGAATAGTGTTCTCAATGTCGTCAAGAGTCAATTCTTGTTTGGCTACAATAAACGTTCTTTCGTTAAAAAAACCAGGGATGGTATTTACAGATACAATAGGAAGTTTTTCAACCACTGCTTTAATTACTAATAAGTTGTAAGCATTAATCCAAAAAGCTTTAGCTTCTTCTTTGGTTTTAAATTCTGTTTTTAACTTTGAAATATTGTCTAAAATATAAATTAATTCTCCGGGACTTTTCTTTAATTGAGCGTAGTTTACTTTTCCTTCTGATGAAACAATCTTCTTTAAAAATTCGTTGGTTTGTTCAAAGAAATCATTCAAAGTTTGAGCTTGAGAAAAAGAAGTAATGATAAAAAATGATACAAGGAGTAAAGTTTTCTTCATATAAAAAGTGTTTCTTGGGGTTAAGTTGTAATATCTTACGGGAATAAATGGGCAAATAAACTAATTTTTTTTGAACAAATTATGATTAATTTAAGGTTATATCTTTTATTAAAATACAAAGCCATTTTTCATCACAAGAAGATATGTTTGTGATTTCTTTTTTTTGTTGCGGTATTGCTTTTAATTTCTAAAAATCATTGTTTTTTGTGAGGTTTTTATGTTTTTTTAGTGTCAAATATTGAATTGGTTTTTTAGATTCTTTTGTTATTTTTTTTCTTTAACGAAATCGATTTCATTTATTTTGTATGCATGCATAATATGTCGTTTTCTTTTGCTATTTTTGATTCCAATAAAATCTATAGTATGGAAAAACAGTCTTTACAATCACTTTTGCAAATCACTCATCCAGTGATTATGGCTCCTATGTTTTTAGTTTCTAATACTAAAATGGTAATAGAAGGAATGAAGAGTGGAATTGCAGCTTGCATTCCAGCATTGAATTATCGTACGCTCGAGGAGTTGCGAACTTCTATTGTTGAATTGAAGCAAGCTAAAGTTTCAGGTGGAAGTTTTGGATACAATTTGATTGTCAATAAATCGAATGTAAAGTACAAAGAACAACTGCGTGTTTTGTGTGAAGAAGGTGTAGATTTTATCATAACTTCCTTGGGTTCACCTGAGGAAACAATTGCTGAAGCTCACAAAGTTGGCATCAAGGTTTTTTGTGATGTTACGGATTTGGCTTTTGCAAAAAAAGTTGAAAGTTTGGGTGCCGATGCCATTATTGCTGTAAACAATCAAGCGGGCGGACACCGTGGAAATATAGACCCAGAAACCTTAATAAAATTATTGAATGAACAAACAAGCTTACCTGTAATTTCTGCTGGTGGAGTAGGAAGCAAAACCGATTTGGATAAAATGCTTGGCTATGGTGCAGTTGGTGTTTCGGTCGGAAGTCCTTTTATCGCTTCGGATGAAGCAGGGGTTTCTAAGGAATACAAACAAGCTTGCGTGGACTATGGTGCCAAAGATATCATTATGACAGAACGCATTTCAGGTACTCCGTGCACAGTAATCAATACACCTTATGTACAAAAAGTAGGTACAAAACAAACTTGGCTGGAAACACTTTTGAATAAAAATAAGAGTTTGAAAAAATGGGTCAAAATGATTCGTTTTTATATTGGAATGAAAGCTACTGAAAAAGCAGCGACTCAAGTAACTTACAAAACCGTTTGGGTTGCTGGGCCTAGTATAGAAGATACTACCGCTATTTTACCAGTGCAACAGATTGTTCAAAAGTTGGTTGGTTAGTATGTACGAAAAGATTTATTTGGTGTTAAACCGATTTGTTGAGAAATCGACCTTGTTTAAGGTATTGTTCAATTGGTCTCCGATGTACAGAAGAAGTTGTGGAAAAATCACTTATGTTTCAAAAGATTTGCATACGGTTCGCATCAAGATTCCTTTGAGTTATAAAAACAAGAATTATGTAGGTTCCATTTTTGGCGGAAGCTTGTTCGCTGCAACCGATCCAATTTATATGATTCAACTCATGCAAATTTTAGGAAAAGACTATGTGGTTTGGGACAAAGCCTCTGTAATCCGATTTCGAAAACCAGCTTTTAGTGTGGCTTATGCTGATTTTCATTTTACTAGCGATGAAATCGCCGAAATTCAACAAAGAGTTGCCGAAGAAAATGAGGTAAACTACGTCAAACAACTGATGATTACCAATGCCAATCAAGAGGTATTGACAGAATTAGAGAAAACTATTTTTATCACCAGCAAAGCGCATTACAAGCAAAAACTACAAAAAAAGAAATCCGCAGCCGCTTAATAGTAAAGCTTAAAATCCAAAAGCTGACACAAAGCGTATTGTTTTTTAAATAATCTTTCGACGACATCGGTGATGTCGTCTTCTTTTTGGCACAATTCAAAAAAAGTTTTGTCGAGCAAATGACTACTTATTTGCGTCGAGGCTAAACCGTAGCCCGAAACCGCTCTGGCTCCTGTAATATCCAAAAAGTATTGGGCTTCTTCTTCCTCTAAGTCTAGTACTTTTGCATTGGCAAAGTGAATGATTTTACCTTTCATTTTGCCTTCAAATACTTCCGCAATTTCTTCCAAACTATAAAAATAATCGTTTAAGCAAATGGTATTGGCTTCTCCAGGCATTACCAAATAAATAATTTCATAGGCTTGAAAATTATTATCGTCATAAAGCAAGGTACTCAGACTTTCTTCAAGACCTTCAATCGTGTCACAAGTTTTGTAAATACTCGTTAAACCTTGTTCGAAAGCCATTTTTTCAAGATTTTTAATCACTGGTGTTTGTTGCTCAATTGCTGTATCAGGAACTCCTTCGAGGCAGAAAATAAACTTTTTTTGGTGCATAACAGATCATCTAAATGTCATGCAAAAATATTATTTCTTTTTTTTAGATTCAGATTTTCGTGGACAATTTTTCTTATGTGCAAAGGGTGTTTTTTACCGAAAAAATCCGTCAGGATCAAGTAACGGATTGGTTTAAAGGTATCAAGCGGATTTATAAAACATTCAATTCTTGCATGCATTCCTTCATGCTTTGGTAAGTTCTCTCGATGTTGTTGTCAAGTCCGATAGAAAAACGAATCAAGCCATCGGTTAGTCCCATTTCGGCTTGCTCTTCTAATGGAATTTCGCTTGATGTTGAGGTGCCTGGCGCACTAAATAAAGTTTTATAAAAACCTAAACTCACTGCCAAATAGCCAAGATTACGTTCTTGCATCAACTCCATCAAAGCATTAGCAGCCGCTAAATTTCCAAGATCAATGGTCATCATTCCGCCAAAACCATATTCAGGATTAATCATATTTTTGTACAGTTGATGACTCGGGTGACTCGCTAAACCAGGGTAAACCGTTTTTAAACCATCTTTTTCAAATCGTTCAGCCAAATATTGTGCGTTATAGCTGTGTTGCTTCATTCTGATATGAAGCGTACGCAGGTTTTTCATCACGCTAGCCGAGCGAAGACTGTCCATTGTAGGTCCCAAAAGCATACTTGCGCCTGTGTTTACATTTTTCAAACTATTGATAAATTCGCGACTAGCACAAGTTACACCACCAACCGTATCGCTACTTCCATTAATGTATTTGGTCAAACTATGAATCACAATATCTGCTCCCAAACGGGCAGGAGAAACTGAAAGTGGCGAAAAAGTATTGTCCACCACCAATGTTAAGTTGTGTTTTTTGGCGATTGCAGACAATCCAGCAATATCGGCTACTTCTAGCAACGGGTTACTTACCGTTTCGCAATACAACACTTTGGTTTTTGGCGTAATCGCTGCTTCAACTACCTCCAATTTTGTGATGTCCACAAAGGTCGTTTCAATGCCTAAACGCGGCGTAAAGTTTTTGAGAAAAGCATACGTACCGCCATAAATCGTGCGGCTGGATACAATATGGTCGCCTGCGCCACATAATTGTAGAAGAGTAGGCGTAATCGCTCCCATTCCCGAAGCCGAAACATTGGCAGCTTCCGTACCTTCCATTGCAGCTAGTGCTTGGTCCAAATACAAGTTACTAGGCGAGGAGTGACGCGAATACAAATAACAACCTTCCATATTTCCTTCAAAGGTGTCAAACATGGTTTTGGCTGACAAAAAGGTATAAGTAGAGGAGTCAGAAATCGAAGGATTTACGCCCCCAAATTCCCCAAAATACTGTAAATCCTGAATATTATCGGCTGGATTAAAATCGTTATTTTTCATAGTCTATATTTTGATTAGTTATTATTTTCATTAGGAGCTCATCCCGCTATGCGCTATATCTTTGCCTTTTTAAAGGAAAAAGGCAAAGGATGCCGCTACTATTCTACCGTCTGGACACATCTTTTGATAGGCCACAGATGACACGGATTGAACGGATTTAAACCAATAAATTTGTTGTCTTTTAAAAAAAATGTGTAGAAAAAACATAAGTTTTATAAATAATATTTTAAAATACAACCAAAAATCAGTGATAATCTGCCTAATCTGCGTGCCATTTTAACATAAAAATATTTGTGTCCAGACGGTAGGCTACTATCGGGGCTAGGTTTTTTGTTAAGAACCACACCAAAATAAAGAATAGGTAGATTATTAATCAATAGTGAGTGTAAATTATAGTTTTTTAATCTAAATAATAGTTTATATAAAGATTATATTTCTATTTTTGTGTTTCAAATCCTGCGTTAATAGATTTTTTTTCACATCAAAAACAACCCAAAAAAACCTAAAATCTAAATCGAAAATTCCAAATTCCAAATTCCAAAACCTTAAACTTTTAAACCCACAACCCATACCCTAAAACTTTTAAACCTTAAACCTTTAAACTCTTAAACAACAACCCCTCAACCCTTAAAAAAGCTATGACCTTAGACACAATTGATAAAAAACTTTTGGTTTTACTCCAAACCGATAGTAAAAAAACTACCAAAGAATTGTCATTAAAACTTAATCTTTCGGTAACGGCGGTTTATGAGCGCATCAAGAAATTAGAGAGGGAAGGCATCATTAGTAAGTATGTTGCCCTAGTAGATAAATCCAAAATAGAAAAAGGCTTTGTTGTTTTTTGTCATTTGAAATTGGTACAGCACACCAAGGAATTCCTCACCCGATTCGAAAACGAAGTGGTGCAATTGCAAGAGGTCCTAGAATGCCATCACGTGAGTGGCGATTATGATTACATCCTCAAAGTTTTAGTAAAAGATATGGAAGCTTATCGCGAGTTTTTGGTAACCAAACTCACCACGCTTCAACACATTGGTAGTACACAAAGCACCTTTATGATTAGCGAAGTAAAAAACACCACGGTTATTGGTTTTTGATTCGCTTTTGTATTTGAAAAAAAATTATATTTGAGGGTAAAATTAATGCAATGAAAACTAAAGAGCTGCGATACAAACTCATCGAAGATTTTGGTAAAATTATTCAAGATGACACTAAATTAGAGGTTTTAGACCTTTTCTTTGTAGCCCTGTCTAATGAGGAGTCGGATTCAATTGTACCAGATGACCATTATAATTTGATCGCAGAGGAAAGTGAAAAGTATGTTTTAGGTTCAATTTCTTCTGACTCTTGGGAGGATATTGAAAAAAGATTGAAACTTAAATATGGTTTTTAAAGTTCTCCTTCTTCCTCTGGCTGAAAAAGAAATTAATGAGTCTATTGATTTTTATGAGAGTAAACGTAAGGGATTATGAAAGGAATTTTTAATTCATTTGACAAGTTACATCAAAATATTAAAAGTATATCCTCATAGCTGTGCCATCAAGAAGCTATCGCACTATAGAGAATTACCATTAAAAAAGTTTCCATTTGTAATTATATTTGAAATAAGTCAAAATGAAGTTATTGTTCATTCTGTATTTCATACCTCAAGAAATTCACACAAAAAACCTTAAAAATTAACGTTTAAACAAAACTTTATTCCTTAATTTTGACGCACAAAAAAATAAATCAACACACTATGAGTTCATTTGACGTAGTCATTATAGGTTCTGGTCCTGGAGGATATGTGTCAGCAATTCGTTGCGCACAATTAGGTTTCAAAACCGCAATTATCGAGAAATACTCCACGCTTGGAGGAACCTGTTTAAATGTAGGATGTATTCCATCCAAAGCACTTTTAGCTTCTTCACATCATTATGATGAAATTAAACATTTTGCCGATCACGGAATTGAACTTTCTGGTGAGGTTAAAGTGAATTTAGAGAAAATGATTGCTCGCAAACAAGCAGTTGTGGATCAAACTTCTGGAGGTGTTCAGTTTTTGATGGATAAAAATAAAATCACAGTTTTTAATGGTTTGGGTTCATTTGTAGACGCGACTCACGTTGCTGTTGCCAAAGCAGACGGAACTTCTGAAACTATTGAAGCCAAAAATATCATCATCGCAACAGGTTCTAAACCTTCTTCTTTGCCTTTTATCTCAATCGATAAAGAAAGAATTATTACTTCAACCGAAGCTTTAAAATTAAAAGAAGTTCCTAAGCACCTTGTAATTATTGGTGGAGGTGTAATTGGAATTGAATTAGGGCAAGTGTATTTACGTCTTGGTGCGCAAGTATCTGTTGTTGAATTTATGGACAGAATCATTCCAGGAATGGATGCTTCATTGTCTAAAGAATTGACAAAAGTCCTTAAAAAACAAGGAATGAAGTTCTATACTTCTCACAAAGTACAATCGGTAGAAAGAGCTGGTGATGTAGTAACCGTGAAAGCTGAAAATGCTAAAGGTGAAATCATCACTTTAGAAGGAGATTACTCTTTGGTTTCTGTTGGTCGTCGTCCTTATACTGACGGATTGAATGCAGATAAAGCGGGTGTAAAAATCTCTGACAGAGGTCAAATCGAAGTGAATGACCATTTGCAAACATCGACTCCAAACATCTACGCTATTGGTGATGTGGTGCGTGGCGCGATGTTGGCTCACAAAGCTGAGGAAGAAGGTACAATGGTAGCGGAAATCTTAGCAGGTCAAAAACCACATATCGATTATAATTTAATTCCTGGTGTTGTCTACACTTGGCCAGAAGTTGCTGCTGTTGGACAAACAGAAGAACAATTAAAAGCAGCAGGAGTAGCCTACAAAGTAGGTAATTTCCCTTTCAAAGCTTTGGGTCGTGCACGTGCTAGTGCAGATTTAGATGGTTTTGTAAAAATCCTTGCTGATTCGAAAACGGACGAAGTTCTTGGTGTTCATATGATTGGAGCTAGAACAGCCGATTTGATTGCAGAAGCAGTGACTGCTATGGAATTTAAAGCTTCAGCCGAAGATATTTCTAGAATGTCACACGCGCATCCTACTTTTGCGGAAGCGATTAAGGAAGCGGCTTTGGCTGCCACTGATAATAGAGCGTTGCACGTATAAGAATGTAATTTTCAAAAATAAGAAACCCGTCTCGTGAAAATGAGACGGGTTTTGTTTTTTAAATCAAGGAGTAAATACACTTTTGTAATTGTCCCAATAGCGATAAATCAAAAATAAATTCCCCAAGAATAAAGCGCCAGCAATCGGGATGCCCTCGGGAGCTAAAAAGATATTGATGAACAAAATGTTTATCGTGATAGGAAGAATCAAAATATTGGCTAACGTCACAAAACGATTGCTCACAAAAGCTAATCCGCAAAGGAGTTCAATTCCCTTGGCTAGAGGCATAAGATAGGTTGCAGCTACCAATCCTACATTGAACGCTTTAAAATTTCCTGTAGTTTCAGGCTCTGGCATTAAGTGAAAAAAATAACTGATGGAGGCGAACAATAATAGCAGTCCAATCAAAATCCGAATAATAGTAGTGGCTATTTTCATATATGTAAAATTTATTTGTTAGCGGTCATATATGGTATCGCTTTTTCTTATCGGTGTTTGTTTGCAACAAACCTTTTGTTACTGGCGATTTCATATTTACAATACATTTTAGGGGTTACTTTTTTTGAAATCAACAACGAATCATTTCTTGGTTGGGTACTACTTTTAAAACTATATTTTTAGGAAATGTTTAATTGTCTATCAAATTTAAGTAAAATATTGATAAATAGTGAATTGCAAGTCTTGTTTTTCGGATTTTGATTTTTAAGCTAATGAATATACAGACTTTATTTTATGTTTTTTATGAAAGGTACTTTCTTGAATATCCAGTATATTACTAAACCAATTAGCGCTAACCACCATAATTTCAAAAGGAAAATTACCAACGACAGCAAATGAAACCAACCAGATTGCAACGCATCCAAGATTTGAATTCCAATAGCTGGCTCAAAGTAATACCCTTGTTTTTCATTGGCTACCAATTCCTGTTTTACAACTTCTCTTTGGTACAACTGAAGGGTAATGGTGCTGTAATTGATTTGGTCTTGAAGAGATAAATTATCTATAAGACTAGTATCACTTGCAGCTTTTTGACTCTCAAGTTGCGTTTCGGCATTTATAATATCATTGATTTTTTTACCTTTTGTATCAATGGCATTGGCTACTCTTTTTTCACTGGTAGCACTTCTTTTTTGCAACAATTCATTGGATAGTAATCGTAGTGCTACATCATCTGCTTTGATTAATCGGTAGTCTAAATAATCAATTTCTTTGGCAATTTCTTTTACCACAGTATCCATATTTTGTTGAGGTACACGCAGGGTGATGGTGTTTTCAACTTGGTATTTAGTGGTTTCTAGCGTGCTGTCTTGACTAATTTTAGTACTTATTTTGTCATTTATGGTACTTTGAAGGTTGGAGTAAGTAACCAAACCGCCCCATTTTTTAGTGGTATTCTCAATCAAGTTGGTCGATTGTACGACACTTTTTACTTTGAATTTGATATCTGCTGTTCGAATGAGCTTCCTTTTTTCTACAGTTTTTGGAGTTGCAGTGGTTTTTTCTGAGGTGTTGGCCACGGTTGCGCTATCGGCAACAGCTGTGGCATAATCGGCGGTTTCTTCTGCCGAAACATCAGCTTTTTTACACGAAAATAGTACTACTGCGATGATTACGGCTAGGATGCCTGCTTTTGCAATTGTTTTCATAAATAAAATAGTTTAATAGATTAAAAAAGGGTTAAAATTCAAATAAAAGTTCCAAAATGGAGTAAGTGTAGTTTTTTAATCAATACCTAATTTTGTTTAGTGAAGTAGTACTTTTTTTACCTATTAAAAAGTGTGCCAATTTTTTTGAGGAAGAAGACAGAAGGCATTTTTTTGTCGTAATTTTGGAGCTTAAAATAATTATTATTGAGAGTCTCTGAATTTTATACTATAGACAATCCTTCACTTTTTAAGGAACAACTGTTGCATTGGGCACAGCAGTTTCGTGAAGTTGCTTTTTTGGATAGCAATAATTACCCACAAGCGTATTCCAGTTATGATTGTTTGTTGGCTGTAGACGCTTTCACGCTGCTACAAACTGATTATGATAATGCTTTTGAGGATTTAAAACAGTACCAGCAAACGACCAAGGATTGGCTGTTTGGCTATTTATCTTATGATTTAAAAAACGATAGCGAACGCTTGCAATCCAATAATTTCGATGGCTTGGATTTTCCAGATTTATTCTTCTTTCAGCCCAAAAAGATTTTTTTGCTAAAAGGCAATCAGCTCGAGACTCGATATTTGCATTTATGTGATGACGAGTTGCAAGAAGATTATCAAGATATCACGACTATTGTTCCTCAACAAAGTACCACTTCCGAGTCTGTTGAGGTACAAGCTAGAATAGACCAAAAAAAATACATCGAGCAAGTACAAAAAATGCAGGAATACATTCATAAAGGCGATATTTATGAAGCCAATTTTTGTATGGAATTTTATGCAGAAAATGCAACCATTCAACCGCTCGATAAGTTTCAAAAGTTAAACGCTATTTCGCAACCACCCTTTGCAGTTTTCTTAAAAAATAACCAACACTATTTGTTGTCTGCCACGCCAGAACGCTATTTGAGAAAAGAAGGAGAAGATTTGATTTCGCAACCCATAAAAGGAACCGCAAAACGCTACGAAGACTCAGCGGCTGATGAAAAAGCAAAAGATGATTTGGCTTCAAATCCAAAGGAACGCGCTGAAAATATTATGATTACAGATTTGGTTCGCAATGATTTATCACGAACCGCCCAAAAAGGTTCGGTGCAAGTAGAAGAACTTTGTGGCATTTATTCTTTTATGCAAGTCCATCAAATGATTTCAACCATCACCTCAAAAATGGACGAAAAATATTCAGTTATTGATGTATTGCGCCTTACTTTTCCAATGGGAAGTATGACGGGAGCTCCCAAAATTTCGGCTATGAAAATCATCGAAGAATTAGAAGCGACCAAAAGAGGTTTGTACAGCGGGGCAGTAGGTTATTTCACTCCCGAAGGCGATTTTGATTTCAATGTCGTGATTCGCAGTATTTTGTACAATCAAAAGAAGCAATACCTTTCTTTTTCGGTCGGAAGTGCTATCACAGCGCTATCGGTGCCAGAGCAAGAATACGAGGAATGTTTGCTCAAAGCCAAAGCAATGAAAACCGTATTAGAATAAAATTTTTAAAACAGAAACTATTTTTAGGAGCGCTAACAGTAGGCTTTTTTGTTAATAGGGTTTCCAGCTATTCGCTATATTTTTTTTTTATTTTACCCTGTCAGGGTTCAAAACCCTGTCAGGGTAAAATAAAAAAAGGATGCCGCTTCTATCTGGGCTAAAGACCAACAATTGTCTATTTTTGGAAACAAAATCTCGAAATTAAAATAAATTAAAAACGTAACGACATAGAACCATAGTTTAATAGCTAATGAACTTGGAAGCAATATGAAGCAACACTATTCTACACAATAGATGAGCTATGTGAATAGTAAAACGTCTATTGGCTTCTCTTAAAAACAATAAACGCTATGATTCTATGTGGTAAAAAACCATTTGACCCAACGGTTATCTAATAAAAAATGTAAATTTGAGCATGCAAAACCTCTTTTACCAACATCTACAAACGCAATTTCCGTTTCTCGAAAACAAAAAATTATTGTTAGCCGTAAGTGGTGGTATAGACAGTATGGTACTTTTGCATTTATTGCAACAATTGCCTTATACCATTGCCATCGCGCATTGTAATTTTCAACTCCGTGGTATTGAAAGTTTTGAAGACCAAAGTTTTGTTCAAGAGTATGCTCTTCAACATCAAATTCCCTTTTATTGCACTCAATTCGATACTCAGGCATTTGCCAATGATTATAAACTTTCCACACAAGTTGCCGCAAGGGAACTGCGTTACGATTGGTTTTACGAGCAATTAGAAACGCATCATTATGATTTTATTGTAACAGCACATCACGCCGATGATAATTTGGAAACTTTTTTGATTAATCTCTCCAGAGGTACAGGTTTGGATGGTTTGTGCGGGATTCCCGCCCAGAATGAAGCGGTAATTCGACCTTTGTTGCCTTTTTCTAGAGCAGCAATTGAAGCGTATGCAAAAGAGAATCACTTGCAATGGCGCGAAGATAGTAGCAACGCTTCGGATAAATACTTGCGTAACCAAATTCGGCATCATCTAGTTCCCATGCTCAAAGAACTGAATCCAGATTTTTTAACGGCTTTTGGAACCACTCAGGAGTATTTGCAACAAGCACAAGAATTGGTTTCAGATGCGGCTAGTATGGTGTATCAGCAAGTAGCAAGAGAAGAAGGGGACACCATTTATTTTGATTTAAAACAAGTATTGCGCTTGCCAAATTATGCCTCTTATTTGTACCAATGGCTTAAGGAATATGGCTTTTCGGCTTGGGATGATATTTACAATTTGGTGTATAGCCAATCAGGAAAACAAGTATTTTCGTCAGAATACAGATTACTCAAAGACCGCGATTTTTTTATTTTGAGTCCAATGCAAGAACCTGAAAAGGAAATGTATTTCATCGAAAAAAATCAAGATAAAGTTAAGATTCCCTTAAAACTCCAGTTTTGTGAAGTAACAGACATTTACAAAGCAGATTCAAGTATTATCTTTGTCGATGAATCAAAGTTAGCCTATCCTTTGGTGCTCAGAAAATGGCAAGAAGGCGACTTCTTTTTTCCTTTGGGAATGAAAGGCAAAAGCAAGAAAGTAAGTAAGTTTTTTAAAGATGAAAAAATGGCACTTTTAGACAAAGAAAATACTTGGCTTTTGTGTTCCAATGATGCCATTGTTTGGGTAATAGGAAAGCGAGCTGACGAACGATTTAAAGTAGAGGACACCACCAACACAATTTTAAAAATAGAATTAATATAAGTTATAGTAATGAAAAAACACCTTCTTTTAGGACTTTTAGTTTTCTTTTGTAGTTTGGGTAACGCCCAAATTTTGGACCCAGTAAAATGGACCACCAAAATCGAGCAAAAATCAGCAACCAATTTTATAATAACATTCAATGCGACCATCGAAAACGAATGGCACGTATATTCACAGTTTACTCCAGATGGTGGTCCACTGCCTTTAGAAGTTAACTTCAAAAATCAAAAAGGGAATTATACTTTGGTAGGAAAAGCCAAAGAGAGTAAAACAAGAACTGCTTATAATGATATTTTTGAAGTAAATGAAACTTTTTTTGAGAAAAAAGTACAAATAACTCAAGAAATAAGTCTAGTAAATAAAGGCGTTAAGACCATAGAAGTAGAGCTGAATTTTCAAGCTTGCAAAGAAGTTTGTATCAATCTCGAAAAGAAGTTTAGCATTGCCATTCCTGAGTTGAAAAACGCTACTACAACAGCATCTCCAACTACTCCGATTAATGATTTAGTAAAAGATACGACTGAGCAGACAATAGATTCTGCAACAACAGTTGTCGCTGACACTGTAAAAGATTCGGTTGCTACTGAGACTTCTCAAATAGCTCCAGCAAAAAGCGCAACAACAGAACACGGGTTGTGGGCGATTTTCTTTATTGCTTTTTTATCAGGTTTTGCAGCATTGTTAACGCCTTGTGTTTTTCCAATGATTCCAATGACCGTAAGTTTCTTTACCAAGCAAAGCAAAAACAAAGCGGCAGGTATCAGAAACGCCATTATCTACGGAATTTCAATTATCGTTATTTATGTAGGTTTGGGCTTATTGGTCACTTGGATTTTTGGTGCCGATGCGCTGAATGCTTTATCGACAAATGTTTGGTTTAACCTTATTTTTTTCATTTTGTTGGTAGTGTTTGCAACCTCTTTTTTAGGGGCTTTCGAAATTATGTTACCGAATTCGTGGGCAAACAAAGTAGACAGTCAAGCCGACCGTGGTGGAATTATAGGCATTTTGTTTATGGCATTGGCATTAGCCATTGTGTCTTTTTCTTGTACAGGTCCTATTGTTGGAACTTTATTAGTAGAAGCTGCTTCTAAAGGCGGAATTGCACCAGTAGTTGGGATGTTAGGTTTTTCATTGGCATTAGCCTTACCTTTTATGTTGTTCGCAATGTTCCCAGGTTGGTTGAATTCTTTACCTAAATCTGGAGGTTGGTTGAATACCGTAAAAGTAGTTCTTGGATTTTTAGAATTGGCTTTGGCTTTCAAATTTTTATCCAATGCAGATTTGGTATTGCAATTGCATTTGCTAGAGCGCGAAGTGTTTATCGCGATTTGGATTGCTATTTTTGGAGCGTTATCGTTGTATCTTTTTGGAAAAATCACACTACCACACGATAGTCCAGTAGGACACATTTCTGTGGGTAGATTGTATATGGGATTACTTTCATTGGTATTTACCTTTTATTTAATTCCTGGATTATGGGGTGCTCCATTGAAATTTATCAATGCTTTTCCTCCACCAATGGAATATAGCGAAAGCCCAATGGGATTTGGAGGCTCATCTACTAGTGTAGCTACAAAAGAGTTACCTGATGGAGGCAAAATTGGTCCTCACGGGATTGTTGTTTTTGATGATTATGAAGAAGGTTTGGCTTATGCCAAAAAAGTAAATAAACCCATTATGCTCGATTTTACAGGTTTTGCTTGTGTAAATTGCCGTAAAATGGAAAACAATGTTTGGTCCAATCCTAATGTGTTGTCTATTTTAAAAGAGAAAGTAGTTGTGATTTCATTGTATGTAGACGATAAAAGAGAATTGCCGAAAAATGAACAGTTTTTCTCTAAAGCTACCGAATCAGAGATAGAAACAATAGGGGATAAGTGGACTGATTTTATGATTACAAGATACAAAACCAATACGCAGCCTTTGTATGTCTTGACGGATTTAGAAGGGAAAAGCTTGAATACAAAACAACCTACTATAAGTTTTGTTGATGTAGAAGAATACGAGGCTTGGCTAAAAGCGGGTATTGCTAAATTTTAAAGTTCAATATATTTTTTTAATCCCATCTGTGAAAACGGATGGGATTTCTTATTTTTACGAATTATCAATAAACCAACCAATATGAAAAAAGTATTACTGCTCCCTTTTTTGTTTTTGTGTCTTTCGGCATTAGGACAAGAAAAGAAACCCAACTATGTAGCTGAAAATTATACCAAGCAAGAAGTGCGAATTAAAATGCGCGATGGCTTAGAATTATTTACAGCTATTTATTCCCCAAAAGACACTTCCAAAAAGTATCCTATCGTAATGCAACGTACTCCCTATAATTGCGCACCTTACGGACCAGACCAGTTTAAAAGAAGCATTGCTCCCAACGAGACGATGATGAAAGAAGGATACATTGTGGTGTATCAAGATGTGAGAGGGCGCTATATGAGCGATGGTTTATACGACAATATGAGAGGCTATATTCCAAATAAAAAAGGAAAAACGGAGGTTGATGAGGCTTCAGATACTTATGATACTATTGATTGGTTGGTGAAAAATGTAGCCAATAACAATGGAAATGTGGGGACTTGGGGAATTTCATATCCAGGTTATTATGCTTCTTATTCTTTGTTGAGTGGGCATCCTGCACTAAAAGCGGTTTCTCCTCAGGCTTGTATTAGTGATTTCTTCTTTGATGACTTTCATCATAATGGGGCTTATTTATTAAGCTATTGGAAGGTGACACCACTTTTTGGTCCTCAAAAAACAAAGCCAACTACAGAAGCTTGGTTTAAATTCCCAAATGTAGGTACTAATGATGACTATCAGTTCTTTTTAAATGCCGGTCCGTTAGTGAATTTGGACAAATATTACGATTCGTCTAATGAATTTTGGCAACAATTAAAAGAACATTCAAGCTATGATGAATTTTGGCAAAAAAGAGGCTTGTTACAGCATTTAAAAAATATCAAACCAGCTGTTATGATTGTTGGAGGTTGGTTCGATGCTGAGGATTTGTATGGTCCATTGAATACGTATTCTATCATAGAAAAAAGCAGTAAAAATTACAATACTATTGTTATGGGGCCTTGGAGCCACGGCGATTGGGCTAGAAATTCAGAAAAGCAAATCATTGGAAATATTAATTTTGGTGACAGTATTTCTGGTTTTTATCAAAAGAATATTGAGGCTAATTTTTTCCGTCATTTCTTGAAAAATAATGGAAAAGGGGAGAACAAATTACCCGAAGCTTATGTTTTTGATACAGGAAGAAAAGAATGGAAAACCTACAATACTTGGCCTCCAATAAACACAGAGAAACAACAATTCTATTTGCAACCGCAACAAAAATTGACTAAAAATGCTGGAGCAGTCTCTTTTGAGGAATTTGTCAGTGACCCAAAGAAACCAGTGCCACATTCTGAAGATATCAAGCAACAAGGTTTGACTCCAAGAAAATATATGACCGATGACCAGCGATTTGCGGCTAGGAGACCTGATGTTTTGGTTTTTGAAACCGATGTTTTAGCGGAAGATGTTACCTTGGCGGGAGATATTTTAGCCAAATTGCAAGTAGCTACCACTGGAACCGATGCGGATTGGATAGTTAAGGTTGTGGATGTTTTTCCAAATGACGAACCAGAAACAAAAGAAGTGCAGCCGTATTTAAAAATGAGCAATTATCATATGATGGTGCGCAGTGAGGTAATGAGAGGTCGTTTTCGTAATAGTTTTGTAAATCCAGAACCTTTTGTTGCCAACGAGAAAACTCCGGTAAATGTAAAATTGCAAGATGTTTTTCATACCTTCAAAAAAGGACATAAAATTCAAATTCAAGTGCAAAGTACTTGGTTTCCTTTGATTGATTTGAATCCTCAAACTTTTGTGCCGAACATTTTTTATGCCAAGCCAGAGGATTTCAAAAAACAAACCCATCGGGTATATTCAGACTCAGCTATTGAATTCACTGTTTTAAAATAATTTCAAAGTAAATTCAAAATACTTAAAAAAGAGATTAATCGTAAACAAAAACCGCAAGAGTTTCTAAATGGTAGCTCTTGTGGTTTTTTATTTTTATATCCAATTTTAGCTCAGCTTGAAACTATGCAGGTTTAGAAAACGAATTGGATATTGTAGTCCTGATTTGTTTTAGATTGTTGATGCACAGTGTGGGCACGGATTGCAAATTCGAGCTATCAGGGTTTGAATAAAGAGGTTTTTTTAATAAACTAATATAGAACTTTTTTTAAAAAAATGCAATTTGTCGTGCACCCTATAAGAAGGTAAATTTTATTTTATTTTATTTTTTATTTATGGAGTTATTTATCTCCATTATTTGTTAATCCAATATTTTGAAGAAGATTTCTAATTTTGTCTTCGTTTTTAATTGAAAATGACTTAATCGTCCCATTAACATTTAATATTAATATTATTTCAGTGTCTGTAATTAAACCTTTACCATATATTCTTGAAGTTCTTAAACCCCATCCTTGAAAATCAGACAAAGCATCTATTTTTTTTATTTCATAGAAAGTAATATCATTATATTTAATTTTTTGGGTTCTTATTACAAATGGTTTAAAATCATAGGTTAAATATTCATTGTAAAAACTTAGTTTTAAATTCGAAAAAACACATACCATAATGACCATTAATGAGAACATTACAATGATTGAAAATATAAAGATTTTTGGCGTGTCATTATTTTTAATCCCAGAAAATACTTCTGCAACGCAGTAAATTATTGGAAAAATTAACGGTATCGCAATAAAGCGATTAAAATTTGTTCTCTCTATATAAATCATTTTTTAAAGTTTTAAAATTAATTAAGGTTTTTATGTTTTCAATATTCTCTTTAAATGATATTGTATTGTTAAAATAAACTAAAATTAAACCGGCCGTCATGGAGATAAAAAAAGTTCCTAATCCGTGAATTAAAAAAATAAGAAAATGAAATAAAAATGAAATACAAAAAAATATATATCTATTTTTTTGTTTCATAAAAATTGATAGAGACAAAAAGAATTCTAAAAATATCACAGACCAAGTAATTATAAATAAGGAAAAATTATTTTCAAATAAAAAACCAAATATTGTTTTAAAAAAAATATTTGCGCCAAACAAACTATCATTAAACCAATAATACATAGCTGTACCATTGTTCCACTCTTTTTGGTAAATTTTTTCAATACATGCTTGCAAATAAATAATAGACATTTGAATTTTAATAAATAATAAATTGAGTTTTAAAAATAAATTGTTACTAATAAAACTTAACTTGTATCCATTTAATTTGATGTTGTTTAGGCAAAATGGAATAATAAGCAGGGTCAAAATCATATTTATTTGATCTCCACCTTCACTTACTAACATTGTATTGTACATAGAAAATGTAATTACAAAATGAAGTATTGAAGTTATTGCAGGTAAAATTCCAAATATCACAATAATTAATACAGTTGTACATATGTAAAATGGTATTTGAACATTGTCAAAGTATAAGAAAATATTAATTTTTTCAATACCAAACGCACTATTTTTTAATCTTGAAATATGGTAATCAGGAAATAAGGCATGCGTATTTGAAAACAAAATTGTAATTAACATACTGATTGCTAAAATACTTCTTGAAATCATTAAATTATTTATGGATATCTTATTCATTAATTAAATTTATATTGATTAAACTGTTCTTGATAAATTTCTCTTGACCACTATTTATCCATGTGTAGGGGATTTTTTTTCGAATCATTATTATGTATTTTCCATTTTCCATTAATTTAATTCTATTATTTTTTATTATTTTTATTGATTTAGAATCATCAAAATTATTCAATTGTAGATTTTGGGTGGAAACTGTTTCCCAATGGGCATCTTTTGGAATTAATTCAATAATATTTGATAAGTCATATGATAATAATCTTGAATTTCTAGAGAAACCAAATAAATTTTCTACTGATTGATTTAATAATTTAATTGGAATTATTTTGTTGTTATTATCGTATTTATAGATATAAACTTCATCTTCCAGGGGGTTTCTCGTGAAGAAACCCCAACCCTCTGGAAAAAGAGCATTTATATTTCTTTTGATACTGATTTCATTACTTACAATATTTTCTTTGATGGAAGATATGAAAATAATAAAAATCAACAAAAACCAAAAAAATGTAACTAAAATTCTTTTCATTTGTTAATAAAACTAGTTAACTCCACAATTATATTTTGGTTTTTGATACTTTTTTCAGAAATAGTATCCTCGGATAAACCCCAAACCCAGTATTTATTATATGCAACTACTTGTACAGCACCAACTGCAGTATATGCCGCAACTGCTACGGATACTGCTGCTGCTGCTGCATAAACTACACAAACACCTGCAAAGACGGAACACATTGCAACATTATTACGATTGGTACTATTTTGCTTTTGTAAAAGTTTGTTAAATGCCTCTTTACCTTCATCTGTTCTTAAGTCAATTGAATTAAGTTCTTTTCTAAACTTGTCTGAATTTAATAGGTTATTAAATTTAGTATAATTAATACCATACTCCTTTGAAGATATTATTGATTGTTCAATTAAATTCCCTGAATAATTTAAGTATTCACTAATTTTCTGAAAATCATTAGAGTTTATTACTTTTTTTAGGTTTTCAAAATAACTAGGATCTTTTATTTTAATGTACCTTATGACATAATTTGATAATGTATTTAAATCAGAAATTATTTGGTTGTAATTATTTAAGTTTTCTAATTCTTTCAAATTATTATTTAAAGCGGTAATGTTTTTTGGTATTTCACCTTGATAGAAAAAATTCCTTTGAAAATTTCTTCACCTGAAATTTGTTTCTTTTCCGAGTGTTCATCATTGTTTGTGCTGCAACTTACAAACAAAAAGTTTGCGATTAAAAGGAAAATAAATATTGGATTATGTGCAATTCTTCTAATTTTTTTCATATTAAATGATTTTTATTTTTAAATTTTTTTTTTTTGTTGTCCTGATTATGATTGATAGTCTAAAACATTCAGGTCTATAATTTACAAACTGGAGTACAAATTGTTAATCAGTTTTTTTTAACAATCGCATAAATATGAGGTGGTAAGCCTCTTGTATTTTACCCTAAACCGTTATTTCAATTTTTCCTATTAGC
Organism: Flavobacterium sp.; assembly: GCF_027531905.1. Lineage (GTDB taxonomy): Bacteria > Bacteroidota > Bacteroidia > Flavobacteriales > Flavobacteriaceae > Flavobacterium. The sequence goes on from NZ_JAPZSU010000016.1 coordinate 105,845, forward strand.
GTTTCGTATAGATCAAAGGTATCTGACAACTAACTTATAGGTGCTAAGCTCCTTCTCATATCACCCTAAAAAAAGGTAGCTTTGAGAATGTTTGTTCCCTTTTTTTCTCGACTTTCAAAATTTATGCGATTTTATTACAATATTTTCTCAACGCCAAAAATATTTATTAAAATTCTTAAAATCAATACCCCCTTTTGGTGATTTTTCATTTTTTTTTTTAACATCAGTAATTTTTTTTTTTTGATTGTCCGTTTTCTGTCATAATCCTGTAATACCAGCAATTACTAGCCTGTCAAATAGTTTTTGTCTCGTCCTAAAATAAGTTTACATATTTATAGTTAACCCGATGGCTCATTGTCAGCAATTAACAAGCGATGCCCTCTCTTTGATCAATTTCAATTACAGGAAAAACAATTATCATTGGTTTCAAAAATGAAAATTAAATTTACTTACAAAAGTGATAAAGGTGATTTTGATGAATATTTTAACGATGAACCTTTGTGGTCAGAAGGTTATAAATAGATGCAATCAATGATTTATTTTATGTAGAGAGTAGAGCTGCTATGTATTTTGCTTCTAGTCGATTTCATTCATTTGAATTGAAGTTTTTTGGGATAGTGTCTTTGAAATTTATACATTTAATGTTTGATTATTCTAAAGTCATTTTTAAATAGAATAACCACGGAACCCATTTTTAAGATAACTAACACTCCAACAATAAAAAACAACCAAACGAAAGCCTTATTCATAATGAACCTAACAATTTCCGTAAAACAATTAGGAAAAAAACATCCTATTCTTCAAGAAAAAAGTATTGAAATAGCTGCTTCAAAGGCTGTTATATCCGTTAATTTGCTATTGCACTTAGTTGTAGAACAACAGGTAAATCAATTTATGGCTTCTTCATTTGAGATAGACGATGAAGACAAAACGCATCTTCCAAAAGAGAATTACCTTCCAATTCTTATCGACACTGGAAAAGTGAGTTTTGGAGCTTTATACAACCAAAGCAAACCCGATTTAGCTAGAGCCCAAGAAACCGCAATTCAAGCATTTGAAGACGGAATGTATGCTATTTTTTATGGCGATGATGAACTTCTAAAACTAAATCAAGAAATCGACTTGTCTGAAAACAAAACGGTTACTTTTATACGATTGACTTTTCTGGCTGGAAGTTATTGGTAAAAATGTGTTAAGAATCATGAAAAAAAGTAGTTATAGTCGTTTAATAGACGTTGTTTTTTATTGTCTTTTATCGAAACTGCTTAAACTTGTATAATAATAATAAATCGAACTATATGTCTTTAGAAACTACGCTTGAGCACAAGAAAATAAATAATCCAATTAAGGAATTCAAAAAGCAATTAAAAGAAATTGCTGAAAGTGGGCTGTTATCCAATTTATTCTCCAAAACCAAACTCAAAAAAGAAGTTGCCACTTTTGGACTGGAATTATTGAAGTTAGAAGACAACTACAATAATAATTACGTTTCTTTAGGTTCTAAACCGCTCACTGTTTTTGAAAAATATGTTACAGAAAATCTTTGGGACGATACGAATTATTATGAACTTTTGATTTATTTTTTTGGTGCAGAAAATGCCCAATATGTAAAGGAAGCTTGGAACAGATTGCCTTATAAAATGTATCAAAACGGTTATGCAAGAAGATCTTTTAGAGCACCAAATAACAAAAAATATTTACTGGTAAATCAGATTAACTTCTTGCGCTCCATAATTGCTGCACCTTCTATTTATAATTATCAAGATAGCAAATATTATGATTTAACTCTTGAAGAACAAGTTCGCTATGATAATGAAATAAGCAACAACCAAAATCAGTTTATGATTTGGTCAGCAGCTTTGGATATGGGAAATACCCAATTGTATCAATTGATGGAAGACATTATCTTCAATAAAGATGCTGTTGGAAAAGTATCTCGGGGTATTATAAAAGCATTATTGAATAGTGAGAAAAAAGAATGTTGGGAATTAGTCGAAAAACTACTTTTATCTGCCCAACGTCAAGAAGGATTGCGTCAAACGGTTTTAGAAGCATTAGACGAAACCAGTGTAGGCGCATTGGAATACATGATAAATGTAATTATCGAAAATAAATTAAGTCGTTTTTCATCGGTTGTAAGAGCTATCGATACTTGGACAGGTTTAGGTTGGGATGCTGAAAAAGAAACCACTATTAGAGGAATTATTCAATTAGCACAAGGTTATTTTTCCAAACCAGAAACCATTGAAACAGGAATTCAAAGCAAAAACAATAATGAAGTTTATATGGCACTTTGGGTGCAAGGTGTTTTGGATGTTGAAAAAACAGTGCCACATTTGCATAAATTATTAGAAAAAGGTTCGATTGAGAAGCAATGTTTGGCACTCAAATTTGCTGGAGAAACCAATGATCCTTATATCGAAATGCCTTTGTATTATAAAGCATTGAACGATGATAATTTGCAAGTATTAGCATTCTCATTGCATAGAATGGAATCCTTGTTGAATGCAAATTCTAAATCAAAATTTTATATTGATAATGCTGATTATCCAAACTTCTTTGAGAAAGTTTATGATTTATCACAAAAAATTACTGTTAAAGATAAAACCTTTGAAAGCAAAGTTTTCTCTTGGTTGACAGTCAAATTTGAAAAAGACACTTTGTACTCTTGTGCCATTCATTTGATAGGCGATAAAAATGAAAAATTAGATAGCATCTTACATCATTTTGAAGAATTCTCGCTATCCATAAGAGAGAAACTTGCTCGAGAGATTTTAGAGGATTTCTATTGCTATTCTTTTCATTATCTAAATCAAAATACCTGTAAAAAAGAACCAACCGATTTTCAAAGAAATTTTGCGGTTCGAATTCTAAAAGATAGAGGAGAAGCATTGGTTGCCACTGCAATTTGCGCACTTAAAAAAGTTGATTTATCGGCATCAGAATTAGGAACTTTTCAAGGTTTATTCAAAAGAAAGAATTCAAATTTGAAAAAGCATCTTACTACTATGTTGTTGCAACAAAAGGATTCTAAAATTGAACAGTTTGTAAATCAATTAATTGATAACGGTGATTTAGAGCAGCGTTTATCTGCATTGGATATCATGATGCAATTGCAAAAAGCAAATAAAATGACTGATAAAGTTGGTGACTGGGTAAAAGTTTATGCTGAAAAACCAAAAATCACTGAGAAAGAAACGAAGTTTTTGGAACAACTAAATCCGAATGAAAACAAGCAGTTGCTTTCTGTTGAAAATGGATATGGTTTTTATAATCCAAAAGCAATTGCTCCTTATGCTTTACCAAAAATGGAAGCGGATTCAGTATATTCTAAATTGACTCAAAAAGATAAATATGGTTTTACACAACCTTTGTCTAAAATAAAAATCGAATTAGAAAAACTACTAAAGCTGTATCAAGAAAATGCAAATTATGAATACGAAACAGAAAATTGGAATAACAGCAAAGAGACAGTTTTGCTGGGAAATGACTTTTCTCCAATTGTTCGTAATACCGAAAATTTTACCAACGAACAATTGTTTCAAAATTATCCCTTGCACAACGTTTGGCAACAATGGATGGAAGATTCTGGTTTAGTTGCAAGTGATTTGTTTTTGTTGACTTTTGTTGAAAACTGTGATAGAAAGGTTTTTAGAGAAGTACTTCAAGATTATGTTTTTTATCACAAAGACACAATTCCAAATCCTACTAAAAATGGCTATTCTTGGAACAATCCAATTAAAAATATTTTATATTGTTTAAGTCTTAAATATTCTTTTGAGGATAAGGATTCCTTTTTGATTGATGCCTGTACTAAACTGTATTCCAATCTTCCAAAATCGGTTATCGAATACAAATACGTTCCCAAAAAAGACGATTATTATTACAACAGAAAAGGAGACGGATGGCAATCGGAAAATTTCTTTGATGTATTTTTAAATGCTATCAACGATTTTGATGAATTGACTGAAAATGAAAAAATAAAGTTGTGGCAGCTTTACCGATGGAGACAGTTTACAGGTTTGAAAGAAAATATTGAACACTCTATACCACCATTGCATTTATATTGTGAAGCTTATCATCAAAAAGTAATTGCTAAAGATGAAATTTATGAGGGTATTTTGGATTCTGAACGTCTTCGATTTTTAACGGATAGTAAAAACAGATTTCAACATTATCATAATTGCACCACAGAAATTTTATTACAAAAATATGATTTCTTGCAACCCATGATTGACAATATAAGAGATACGTTCTTGGATATTGAAGTTAAACGAGGCGACTCCAATACTGCTGTAACTAAGTTTGTTCAAAGTTTTCAAAAGATTTATGGCATTAATCGATTTGTAGAATTGTTGCAAGGTTTAGGAAAAGGAAGTTTGTACAAAGGCTATATTTATTATTGGAATAATGAAGAAATGTCTAAACAAAAGCTGTTTAGTTCATTATTGAAAAATTGTTATCCAAAAGAAACCGACACTTTTGAAAGTTTTAGTGAAATTATCAAAAAAGAAAAATTCACAGAAGAACGTCTGATTCAGGCAGCGATTTATGCGCCACAATGGCAAAAGTTTATTAGCAATTATTTAGATTGGAATGGGCTAGATGAAGGAATTTGGTGGTTACACGCTCACACGAAAACCGCAAGTTATAGCTCGGTTAATTCCGAATTGGAAAGTGAAATGGCTAAATATTCTGCCGTAGATTTACAAGATTTTAAAGATGGAGCAGTCGATAAAGATTGGTTTTTATCAGCCTATAAAAAGTTAGGAAAAGCCAAATGGGAAATGCTATATGAATCTGCCAAATATATTTCTGACGGAAATGGTCACAGAAGAGCAAGATTATATTCGGACACACTTACTGGTGATTTGAAAATTCGTGAAGTTACCGCCAAGGTAAAAGACAAACGCGATCAGGATTATTTGCGTGTTTACGGATTGGTTCCGTTAAGTAAAACCAATCCCGAAAAAGATGTTTTGGCTCGTTATGAATATTTACAGCAATTTAAAAAAGAAAGCAAGGAATTTGGTTCCATGAAGCAAACTAGCGAAGCACTCGCCATTCGGGTTGCTATGGAAAACCTAGCTCGAAATGCAGGTTATCCAGACCCAATTCGATTGACTTGGGCTATGGAAACTAAGCAAGTACAAAATATTTTATCTAAAGAGACTCAACTTACAATTGACGGAATTACTATTGGTTTAACAATAGATAAAGAAGGAAAAGCAGAATTAATTACTTATAAAGAGAACAAAGAATTAAAAGCGATTCCTGCCAAATTGAAAAAGGAACCCGCTGTATTAGAACTTGGAAACCATCGAAAAGTGATGCGTGAGCAATGGACACGTTCCAGAAAAGGATTGGAAGAGGCGATGATTCGAGGCGATGAGTTTTTGTATGCTGAAATGCAGAACTTATTTGAGCATCCAGTAATTTCAAAGCATTTGGAGAAATTGGTTTTTGTAACAAATGATAATCAAGTTGGTTTCTTTGTTGATGGAAATTTAGTTTCTTCTCAAGGTGAAGTTATTTCGTTGATTGAAAATGCGACTTTCAGAATTGCACATTGTTTTGATTTACATAAAAATAAAGTTTGGACAGATTTTCAAAGCTATTGTTTCGATAACAAATTAAAGCAACCGTTCAAACAAATTTTTAGAGAATTATATGTTCCCACGCCAGATGAATTAAAAGAAAAATCCATTTCTCGACGTTATGCTGGTCATCAAGTACAACCAAAACAAACCTTAGCCTTATTAAAAGCAAGGGGTTGGAAAGTAGATTATGAAGAAGGATTGCAAAAAGTGTTTCATAAAGAAGGCTATCAAGTCAAATTATACGCAATGGCAGATTGGTTCTCGCCAGCCGATGTTGAAAGTCCTACTTTAGAAACCATAGAATTTCATTCTTTAAAAGATTATAAAAATATTGCTTTTGAAGATATTAACCCAAGAATATTCTCTGAAATAATGCGAGATATTGACTTGGTAGTCAGTGTAGCTCACGTTGGCGGAGTTGATCCAGAAGCAAGTCATTCGTCAATAGAAATGAGAGCGGTATTGCTGCGTGAAACATTACGTTTATTTAAGTTGTCTAATGTTGAAGTCAAAGAAAATCATGCCATTATCAAAGGAACTTTGGCAGATTATAGCATTCATTTAGGAAGTGCCGTTGTGCATCAAATGCCTGGGAAATATTTATCTATTTTACCAATCCATTCGCAACACAGAGGTAGATTATTTTTGCCATTTGCTGATGAAGATCCAAAAGCGGCAGAAGTTATGTCAAAAGTTTTATTATTTTCCAAAGATAATGAAATTCAAGATCCAACTGTTTTGAGTCAGATTGATAGAAAAATTAGTACTACTTAAAAATAAATCATTAAAAATCAAATATAGCCGTACCTTTTATGAAATAGTCGAAGCCACTACAGATTACCCAAATTTGATGAGGTAGAAATTTGCCGATGAGGACATAAAAATAAAAAACAATGCCCAACGGACTATTCGTAAATGCCTTGATAAGGCAGATTTGAAAGTCGTGCGAACAGTTCATTGATTAAAAAAAATATTTTTGCACATGCAAACTATCAGGTTCCTGTGAAAAATTAGTATGATTTAATTCAAGAAAAATACAATTTTGATGCAATTTTGGATTGCATAATTCACTCAACAATTCGGTTCGAAGACAAGGGCGAATCATTGCGTAAAAAAAATGAGAAAATAACTAAAAATTTTATTTAATTTTAACAACATTAAACATCATAAAAAAAGTGGTGCGCTTTGCGCCGGAATGGTTGGAATAGTTTTACCGGAATGCTTATAACGAAAAAATGGGTAGAATAATTGCAATTGCAAATGTAAAAGGTGGAGTAGGAAAGACAACTACTTCAATAAACCTTGCCGCAAGTTTCGCAGTTTTGGAAAAGAGAACTTTAATTATTGATGCAGATCCTCAGGGCAATACAACAAGTTCCTTTGGTAATTTACAAAATCCAAATGCAACCTCTACATTAGGATTATTTAATTTTTATAAAGAGAATAAAATAGAGCCTTTGGCTACAAACTCCTCCAACTTATATTTAGTTCCAACAACTATAAAATTGGCCAGTTTAGAAATTAAAGGCAAAAACCTGTACGGCACCAATCATGATCTCAAATTGTCTTTAGAATATCTAAAACCCAAATATGATTATATAATAATTGATTGTGGTCCCTCGCTAAATTTTATTACTACGAGTTTTTTATGTTTTGCCGATTCTGTTATAATTCCTATTCAATGCGAGTATTATGCACTTCATGGTTTAGCAAATTTGTTTAGCGTAATTAAGACTATTAATAAAAACTATAATCATTTGTTAAGCATAGAAGGAGTTTTAATCACCATGTATGATAAACGTTTAAATTTCTCCTCTTTAATAGTCAATGAAATTATTAAAAATTTTCAATCATTAGTATTTTCAACTATGATTCCGAGAAACGTAAAGTTGTCTGAATCTCAAAGTCTTGAAAAAACAATCATTGAGTATGATGCCACTTGTATTGGAGCAAAAAAGTATTTATCTTTAGCATCTGAGATAATCGAAAACAACAAAAATGTGAATAAATTTAATTTAGGTAAGAATCTGAATCAAATTATAGAAGAATCTAATAAAAATAGTGATTTAAGTGCTATTTTTGAAGAATTGCCCATCAATAAATCAAGGGAAAGCTTTAATCTATATTCAGATAATTTTAACAAACTAAAAGGATTGAACAAAACGGATATTAATAATATCTTTGGTGAGTCCTTTAATGACAAACACAGTAATGTGTGGATGTATCGACTTACAGACAATGGTAATTTATTTCAAAAGAAATATTTGTATTTGTATTTTGAAAACAATAAAGTAGAAAATGTTTCGGCTACCTATTTTAAAAAAACAGATGTATAAGGGCATTTCGCAGAAGAAGAAAAAAAATGGCTGTCTCAAAAGAAACAGCCATTTTCTATTTTTGGAAGTTGATTTACTATAAATATTCTCCGTGTTGAGTAATATCTAATCCTAATTCTTCTTTGTCTTCGCTTACACGCAAAGGAGTGATTTTGTTTACAATAAAGAATAAAGCATAAGAAGCAGCAAAAGCAAAGATAGATACTAATACTAAAGCTTTCAATTGGATTAAAAATAGGGTAGCGTCACCGTAGATTAATCCTTGGTTGTCACCAACAATGGAGTTCACAGATTTTGAAGCAAAAACACCGGTTAAAAGCATTCCTACCATACCACCTACACCATGACAGGCAAATACATCTAGAGCATCGTCAATTTTTCCTTTAGGGAATTTGCCGCATACAAAATTACTCACCATACTAGCAATAATACCAATAGCGATAGCATGTGGTATAGTTACAAATCCAGCCGCTGGCGTGATAGCAACTAGTCCCACAACGGCTCCAATACAAGCACCCATTGCTGATAATTTATGACCTAATATTTTGTCTAAGAAAACCCAAGCCATTGCAGCAGCAGCAGCAGCTACCGTTGTGGTTCCTAAAGCTTGAGCAGCTAAACCGCTAGCGCCAACCGCAGAGCCGGCATTGAAACCAAACCATCCAAACCATAACAAACCAGTTCCTAATAAAACATATGTAATACGAGCTGGGTTTACTTTCTGTACTTTTCTTTTGCCTAAGAACATTGCTCCAGCTAAAGCAGCCCATCCTGCACTCATGTGAACTACGGTTCCTCCAGCAAAGTCTAATACGCCCCATCCGAAGAATAAACCATCAGGATGCCAAGTCATGTGGCATAAGGGGGTATAGATGAATATGATGAATAACACCATGAATAATAAGTAGGCCCAGAAACGAACGCGCTCTGCAAATGCACCTGTGATTAATGCAGGGGTGATAATGGCGAATTTTGCTTGGAAAAAGGCAAACAATATGAATGGAATGGTGGGGGCTAGTTCCCAAGCAGTGGTCGCATTTACGCCTTGAAACATAAAATTACTCGTAGGATCTCCGATAATTCCTCCAATAGAAGGGCCAAAACATAATCCGAATCCAACCAATACCCATAAAACCGTTACGATGACCATAGCCATAAAACTTTGTAGCATGGTACTAATTACATTCTTTTTCCCAACCATACCTCCATAGAAAAAACCAAGACCTGGCGTCATCAGTAATACTAAGGCAGAAGCTACAATCATCCAAGCGGTGTCGCCTGTATCTAGTTTTAAAGCGACAACATGAGCGCCTAGCGTTGTAGCTTCGCTTTGGAAATAAATTGAAAAAACGGATAATACCAAAATTGTGATCAGTATCACACTCAAAATAATCTTTCGCATAGTTTTTTGTTTTAGTTAAATATGGGTTAAAAATATAAAATCATTTTATACCCCTTTAAAAAACTACAATTAAAAATTAATTTTTATTAATTTGATATTTTACCCCCTATAATTTTGAGGGTGTGTGTAAATTTATTGCTAAATTTTGAATTTTGACAAAATGGTGTTTTTTTAAATTGAACTATAAAAAAGGTTTTTTATTTTAATTTTAGGTGTTGAGTTGCCTTTTTACCTTTTTTATGAGTAACGACAGCTAGTCACCATCAAAAAAAAGGTCTCGCTAAAAACGAGACCTTTTTTGCTATTCAATAAAAAGTTAGCTTAAGATTTTGGATTCAAAGCACTGTCGATTCGAGCTACCAAATCCAATAAGTGGAATTTACTCAAACGATCCATTCTTGCTGCGGCCGCTTTCATTTCATTTTTCAATCCTACCAATTGTCCTCTAGCGATAGAAGGCAAATCGGTTTGGGCTAAATTTACGGTTCTTGAATTCATACCATAAGCCGCACCTACACTGTTAGAACGTACTACTGCATTACCTGGTTTTAGCATAGCAATTACTTTATCTACATACAGTTTTTGAATGTTTCTGCGGTAAATGTCTATTTTGGCGCCACCAGCTAATTCTGAGAAGATTCCTTTTTTCAAGTCAGTCATTAATTCATCTACAGAATAGTTTTCTGGACTACTACTTGCACTTTCCATCAAACGCACCATTCTGTCTCCAGCCAATAAGTTAGAAAGGGTTCCGTCTTGCATTGCTTTGATGGCTTCTACACCACTTTCTGGACTAATTTTAGATAAAACGTTAGTATCTAGTAACCATTTTGGTGTAGCAAATAATTGCGTGTTCAAGAAGGTAACCGCTTCTTTTTGGATGCTTTTTGGAACAACTTCAAATTGGTTGCCTGACATGTCATAGGTTTTTGGTGTGTCATAAATACCACCTACGTTTTTGGTCACGTGTCCCATATAGCGTCTGAATTGTCCTGTCAAAGCATTGTACATTTCTTCTAATTCTGAATAGCTTTCTCCTTTTTCGGCACTCCAAAGGATTAAGTTAGGCAAAATGCGTTTTAAGTTTTTGATTCCGTATGCAGAAGCTTTCATAGCATTATCTCCAATGTCTTCTGTTTGGTATCTTGGGTCATAAGGACTAGCCTCTGTTCCAAACCACAAACGACGGTTTTTGTAGGCTTCTTTGGTCATCTCGTTCAAGATGGCTTTTTCTGCTTTTTCATCTTTGGCGTCAGCAAAATAAGAATACCCCCATTTGATAGCCCATTTATCATAATCACCAATTCTTGGGAATAAGTGTTTTACGCCGTCTTCTGGCTGTGCTACGTAGTTGAAACGCGCATAATCCATAATAGAAGAAGTGTGACCATTCTTTTCTTGGAAAGCAGCATCTCTAAGTTTTTCTACTGGAGTAGCAGTACTTGCTCCCATATTGTGACGTAAACCTAAAGTATGTCCTACTTCGTGAGAAGACACAAAACGAATCAATTCGCCCATTAGGTTGTCATCAAATTGTTTTTTTCTTGCCGCTGGGTCCACAGCAGCTGTTTGGATTAAATACCAGTTTCTCAACAAACTCATAATGTTGTGGTACCATCCGATATGGCTTTCTAAGATTTCGCCTGTTCTTGGGTCGTGTACGTTTGGCCCATAGGCATTTTGGATATCGGCAGCAAAATAGCGCAATACGGAGAAACGCGCATCTTCTAAGCTCATCGTTGGGTCATTCTCTGGCCAATATTCACCACGAATAGCGTTTTTCCAACCTGCTGCTTCAAAAGCTACTTGCCAGTCGTCAATCCCTTGTTTGATAAATTTTCTCCATTTGATTGGAGTGGCAGGATCGATATAGTAAACGATTGGTTTTTTCGGTTCGATCAATTCGCCTCTTTTTTGTTTGGCAGCGTCTTCAGAGTTTTTAGGTTCTAATTTCCAGCGAACGGCAAAAATTCCGGTATCCGATTTTTGAGATTCTTCTTCAAAAACATCAATTTGGTTGGCAAAGAAACCTACACGAGCATCGAAAGTTCTTTTGCGCATAGGTACTTTTGGTAACAACAACATCGAAGTATTTAATTCAATAGTCACCACGCCTGCATCTAATGCAGCAGGTAAGTTGGTTCCGATTTTAGGTGTTGGGTTTAATGAAAGTTGCGGAGCTGTGGTAGCATAGGTTTTTACGGTTTTGATTTCAACATTAATTGGGTAGCTGCTCATTTTTTGAATAAAAGAGCGGTCTTTTTGAAATCCTTGAATGTTGAGTAATTGTTTTTTGATAGGATCCAAAGAGAAAGTTTGTAAATCCGATTCAAATGTTGGCGTTACATCAATTACATAAGCTGTAGTTTCTTTTCCCTCTTTTTTGAAGGCTAAAATTTCATAGTTACCAATAATTGGGTCTGCTGATGAATTTTTTACAGCTTGAGCAATAGGTTTGTCCTCATCTGGAGAAGTAATTACATGCGTAATAGAGCGTAACAAGAGGTTGTTGTTCAATCCTTTTTCCCATTTGATAACTTGACGATTTACTTCTTCACCCCCAAAAACACCGCCACCAGCTGGAGTTTTAGAATAACGGGTGATCGTCATGATTTCTTTTCCAATAAGCGTATCGTTGATTTCAAACAAAAACTTATTGTCGGACGTTTTATGAATATCAAAAAGCCCTTTTTGAGTAACAGCAGTAGAGTCGACTACTTTGTTGTACGGTTTAGGTCCTTTTTTTTCAGGAGCCTTTTGTTCTACTTTTGGAACTTCTTTACCTGCATCCTTCTTTTTTTTGCTTTGAGCAAAAGTGCCTTCGGTACAGCAAAAAAGTAGCGCGGTACTCAGTAGCAATAGTTTAGTTTTTGACATGTTGAATTGAATTTTTTAGTGGTAATAGATTGATATTGCATTTTTGAAAAATCTATAATTAAATAGTTTTCTAGCTTCAAACGTATTAAAAAAAAACAAAAAAAGCGCGTTTTTGTAAGTTAAAATTTAAAAATTAACAATTATTTTCGACAGCTACAGGTTGGTGAAAAAACATGATTTTTCTCATAAGCTATCCTCTTTTTTTAATTTATTTTTGCCAAAAAAATAAGAAGTAAAGGGGCGATCAATTTTGAATTTGTAGGAGGTAAATCTCTTGATCTCAAATAAATATTAATTTATTTTTCGTAATATTACTATATAAATACCATTCATGAGAAAAATAAAGTACCGCAAAGGAAGAAAAGTTCAGCCAAACGGACTAGAATATACAGGAATTCATAAAAACAAAGAGTCTGAAATGCAACTCTTTGTTTATGATTCGGTTGGATTTTCTGAATATGTAGATTTTGAAATAAATGATTTGAACAGATTAGTAGATTTTACTAAAAACAATTGGTTGAATATTCATGGATTGAACAATCTAGAATTGATTAAAGCGATAGGTTCTCATTTTTCTATTGATAATTATGTATTATCTGATGTGTTGAATACTTCTCGACGCACTAAACTAGAAGAAACACACGATCGTTTGTTTTTTAATATTAAATCGATATTGCCAACCGAGCATTCAGACAACTTAAGCGTAGAGCAAATTAGTTTTTTGCTAAGAGATGGGTTGTTGATTTCTTTTCAAGAAAAACGATCGGACTTCTTTTCCCATATTAGAGATCGCATTCGACAGAATTCGGTTATTTTGCGAACCAAAAAAAACGATTATCTTTTGTACACCTTACTCGATGCTGTAATGGAAAATTTCTACATCACCATCGAGAATGAAGAAGATCGTTTGGAAGAGATTATGATTTTATCCAAAACTAGTTCGAATCCCATAATTTTGGAACAAATCGAAAAACATAGGGATAATTTTAATTTTTTAAAACGAGCCATTTTGCCACTTCGCGATTCATTGTATGATATAAAAACTATAAAAGAAGATAATACTTTTAATGTAATTCAATCAGATAGTTTTGTGTTTTTTGCTCGTTTACACCAAAAAACATTAGAACTTTTAGAGCAAATTGATTCGGATATGGGGTTATTAGAAAGTGCTTCTAATTTCTTCTTTACGACGCAATCCCACAAAATGAATGAGATTATGAAAACGCTAACTATAGTGTCGGCCATTTTTATACCACTGACCTTTATAGTAGGCGTTTATGGGATGAATTTTGATAACATACCTGAATTACATTATCAAAATGGTTATTTCTATGTGCTATTATTGATGTTAGCGATAGGAATTGCGATGGTCGTTTACTTTAAGAAAAGGCGTTGGTTTTAGAATTTATAGAAAAATATAAAATAAGAAAATGATTAAAAGTAATTACAATGAATAAAGCAATATACATAGCCACTAGTGAGCAAAATTGTGGTAAGTCGATTATCAGTTTAGGATTAATGCAGTTGTTAATAGGTAAAACTGCAAAAGTAGGATATTTTAGACCCATTATTGAGGATTTTCAAGAAGGACAATTTGATAATCATATCGAAACCGTAATTTCTCATTTTGGATTGGATATGAAATTCGAGGAGGCCTATGCTTTTACCAAGAGCAAATTAATCAAGAAAAAGAACAAAGGAAAGATTGGGGAAGTGCTGGATGTAATCATCGAAAAATTCAAGCTTTTAGAAGAAAAGTTCGATTTTGTTTTGGTGGAAGGCACCAGTTTTATTGGAGAAGGAACAGCTATAGAAATGGGAATTAATGTTCTTATCGCAAAAAATTTAGGAATCCCAACCATAATTATAGGTTCCGGAATTGGTAAAACACTCGACGAATTGGTAGACAGTTTGTATTTGGCTTATGATACTTTCAAGGTAAAAGACGTTGAAGTGATTTCGGTAATTGCTAATAAAGTACAGCCCGAAAACATAGAGTTGGTAACGAATGATTTGAAAAAGAATTTACCAAGTTCGGTGCTCATCAATACCATTCCATTAATTTCTAGTTTGAACAACCCAACGGTGCAAGAGATTGTAAACGAAATTGGAGCCAAGGTGTTATTTGGTCACGAATATTTAAACAATCAAACCGGAAGCTACAGTATCGGTGCGATGCAATTGCATAATTATTTGTTGCATCTCAAAGAAAACGCTTTGATTATAACTCCTGGAGACCGAGCAGATATCATTTTAGGGGCGTTACAAGCCAATGAATCGGCTAATTATCCTTCGGTTTCGGGCATTGTTTTGACAGGAAATATTATGCCTGAAGTAAGTATTTTGAAATTGATTGAAGGACTTTCATCTGTGGTACCAATTTTAACCGTTGAGGCTGGGACTTATAATATTTCGAATCAAATAGGTGCGATTAAGTCGAAGATCTATGCTAATAATACACAGAAGATCGAAACTTCGATTGCTACTTTTGAAAAATATGTAGATATCGATGCTTTGGCAGAAAAGTTTACCACTTTTGAATCAGATGGAATTACCCCAAAAATGTTCCAATACAATTTGGTAAAACGAGCTAAAAAACACCGCAAACATATCGTGTTGCCAGAAGGTAATGATGACCGAATTTTGATAGCGGCTTCGCGTTTGCAGCTAATTGATGTGGTCGATATTACCATCATTGGAAATAAAAAACAAATAGAAAGCAAAGTGCTAGAACTTGGTTTAGACTTTGATTTTGATAAAGTTGCTATTGTAAATCCAAAAGAATCAGAGCATTATGAGGATTATGTAAACACGTATTTTGAACTGAGAAAAGCCAAAAATGTTTCGATTACAATGGCAAGGGATTTAATGGAAGATGTGTCATATTTTGGAACGATGATGGTGTACAAGGGACATGCTGACGGAATGGTTTCGGGAGCGGCACATACTACGCAACACACTATTTTGCCAGCGCTTCAATTTATCAAAACTAAACCTAACTCATCTGTGGTTTCGTCTGTGTTTTTTATGTGTTTAGAAGATAGAGTTTCGGTGTTTGGAGATTGCGCGATTAATCCGAATCCAACCGCAGAACAATTAGCAGAAATCGCGATTTCATCTGCGGATTCGAGTTTGGCATTTGGTATAGACCCTAAAGTGGCAATGTTGTCGTATTCTTCTGGAACTTCTGGTAAAGGGGATGAAGTGGAGAAAGTAAGAGCCGCTACCGAAATTGTAAAAGCCAAACGTCCTGATATTAAAATTGAAGGACCAATTCAGTATGACGCTGCGGTAGATATGAGTGTGGGTAAAAGCAAAATGCCAGATTCACAAGTTGCAGGACAAGCCAGTGTCTTGATTTTCCCAGATTTGAATACAGGGAATAACACCTATAAAGCGGTTCAAAGAGAAACTGGCGCCTTAGCGATTGGTCCAATGTTACAAGGATTGAACAAACCGGTGAACGATTTGAGTAGAGGTTGTACGGTAGATGATATCATCAATACGGTGGTAATTACAGCCATACAAGCACAAGGATTGTAATTGCATACCAAAAGGTAAGTTGTTGCCTTTTAGCCCCGGTAGGAATGAAAATCCTTTTGCCCCGATTTTTTAGGGGTAAAAGATTACTTCGTCAGTTCGCTATCGCTCGGGTGTAATGGATGACGGGACTTTGACCACAAGAAAGCGTATTTTTGCCGCTTCAAAAAATGAAATAAATAGGCTTAGTGGTAAGACAAACAAAATAGTAAAATTGTATATATATATGAAAATTGTAATTATAAATTCAGGAAGTTCATCGATAAAGTATCAATTGATTGAAATGCCAGAACAAAAGGTAATTTGTAGTGGAATGATTGATCGAATTGGGTTGGATACTTCTAATTTGACCTATACCACAGCGACGAATAAAATTGTGGAGTCGTTGCCTATTGCGAACCATAAAATAGGATTGCAAAAAATTGCGCAGTTGTTGATGGATGAAAAAGTTGGGGTGATTCAGTCTACTTCAGAAATTAAAGCGGTAGGACACAGGGTGGTGCACGGAGGAAGTTCTTTTTCGAATACGGTTGAAATTACAACCGAAGTTAAGGATCAAATTCGTCAGCTTTTTGAATTGGCTCCGTTGCATAATCCCGCGAATTTAGAAGGGATTATTGTGGCAGAACAAATTTTTGAATCGGCCAAACAAGTGGCGGTTTTTGATACGGCTTTCCATCAAACAATGCCAGTTGAAGCCTACAAATATGCCATTCCAAATTATTTATTGTCCGAAAATAAAATACGTGCTTACGGATTTCACGGTACTAGCCACAAGTATGTTTCGGAAAAAGCCATTCAGTATTTAACACAAAAAGCCAACCATAAAGCAGATAAAATTGTTACCATTCATTTAGGAAATGGATGTAGCATGACGGCTATCAAAGGCGGAAAAAGTTTAGACCACACGCTTGGTTTTGGACCGATGAACGGATTGATTATGGGAACTCGTAGCGGTGATGTGGATCCATCGGTGATTTTTTATATGGTAAAATCGTTGGGCTACTCTACAGATGAAGTGAATGCTTTGCTGCAAAAACAAAGCGGAATGTTAGGCCTAACAGGCTACAGCGATTTGAGAGATATAGAAAGTAATGCTGAAGCGGGTAATAAGGAATGTCAATTGGCTCTAGCCATGAATGCGTACCGAATTAAAAAATTCATTGGTTCGTATGCCGCTGTGTTGAATGGTTTGGATGCTATTGTTTTTACGGCCGGAATTGGGGAGAATTCGGATTATATTCGTCGATTAGTATGTGCTGATATGGAATATTTTGGTCTTGAATTGGATCAAGAAAAAAACAGCATCCGCTCTAAAGAAATCAGAGAAATAAATACGCCAAGTGCTAAAACAAAAATATTGGTGGTTCCAACCAATGAGGAGGTAGAAATTGCCAATCAAGTGTATGATTTACTAAGCTAAATTATCTCAAATATGTAAGATACTTTTTTAATTTTAAAAAGTATATTTGCGCTCTTACTGTAAGAACTGTTGTTTATTTATTTAAAAAAAAATCCATTGAAATCATTTTTTTCATTTTTTATTTTGTTGACATGTATTACCGCTTTTAGTCAAGAAACTCCAAAGAAACCAAAAGGAGATAATGACTTAAAGTTATCAACGCTTCCTTATTATAGTTTCGGAAAAGGGATTGGTATGACGTCGCCTGATAGTTTGTATCAATTGAATATTAGATTTAGAATGCAAAATCGGGTGAGTTTTATGGATAATGAGGACGGCATAAGTGGGTATGATGCGCAAATAAAAAGATTGCGTTTGCGATTAGATGGGTATGTGGGTTCTCCGAAGATTTTGTATGCTATTCAATTGTCGTTTGCACCTGGTGATGTCGGAGAGATTGTCGAGGGAGAAAATTTGAATGTTATTAGAGATGCGGTTTTAATTTATAGACCCAATAAAAATTGGAATTTCAGTTTTGGACAGACCAAATTACCAGGCAATAGACAACGTGTGAATTCATCAGGAGCTTTGCAGCTAACGGATAGAACCATCAATAATGCCAAGTTTACTTTAGATCGTGATTTTGGGTTTCAAATTCATAACATTCATGAGCATGAAAATAAGTTTTCTTATAATTTAAAAGGAGCCATTAGCACAGGAGAAGGTAGAAATGTAACCAATAAAGTAGATCAAGGCGTGGCATTTACTGGTAAAGTAGAATTGTTTCCTTTTGGGTCATTTTCTAAAGACGGAACTACTTTTGAAGGCGATATTTTAAGAGAAAAGAAACCAAAATTGCTGTTGTCTGGAGCGTATCAGCACAATAAGAATGCGCAAAGAACACAAGGACAATTAGGTAATGATTTGTATGAAAAAAGAACAATGAACTCAATTCTACTTGATATGATGTTTAAGTACAACGGCTGGGCAGCAATGAGTAGTTATATGTCAAGGTCAACACCAGAAAATGCGATTACTTACAATCCAAAAGATTTAACCCAAAAACGATATGTATTTGTAGGGCACGGTTTCGATTATCAATTGAGTTATTGTTTCCCGACTAATTATGAAATTATCGGAAGGTATTCTACTCAAAAGGTAGGTGACGACATCAAACAATTAACTCCAAATACAAAAGAGGTGAGCTTAGGTGTTACCAAGTATTTTTGGCAGCATACCTTTAAATTGCAAGGTGAAATCAATTATGATACCTTGAAGTATTATGATGGAACCTCTAAAAATAATTGGTACGTTCGTTTTCAGGTAGAAATTGGGATTTAATTGTAGCTGGCTAACTTTGAATTGAATACTAAATTATTTTATAAAAATATAAATTCTACAATCCTATTCGTTAGATAAAAAAAGCTTCTGAATTCAGAAGCTTTTTTGTTAAAAACCTATTAAATTTGAGGATAAAATCACTATTTTGAAAAAAGTACTTTTCCTTATATGATATCGTATTGCTTCTTGATTGATGACGATATATACGTGGCTACCGTAGAAAAGGAATATTCAAATTTAAGTAAGCGATTTCCAAATTTAACTCCAAAGGATATCAGACTCCGTACAAAATTCAATTAAATACTTGCTAAAAAATCGACAAGAATCATTAATTGCAACAATTTATTGCAATGCTTTTCTATTAATTTGGGAAGAGTGAATATGTATAACGCAGGTATCGCCTTAGAAATCTACTATAACTAAATTACTTCACTATTTTTTGTGCTATTATTTTTTAGTTCAAGTACAATCTTCGATGTCTACTTCAAAACCAAGATCTTTTTTCACGAGTTAGTATTTTAGTAGGAGTTCAAGTTACGCTTTGCTTGGCTCTCCTATTTTTAAATTCAAAATACAGACTATTACATCTCCAAAACAGTCCGTGAGCTCCGTATTTTATTGAACAACTCATTTTCGCAACGAAGTCTAATGTAAATTCTAGGTTTAAGGTATAAGGTATAAGCAAAGTTAGTGGTTGGTGACTTAGAACTGAAACCATCTTGGCTACTACAAATTCCTTTTAAAATCATTGCAGGAACTCTTCAAAGATAATTATTTTGATTTGCTTCAAAGTTTGTAATTAGAAGCGATTCATTTACCAAACCTAATTCCGTTTTTTGGAATTTCTTCCAAAAAAAAGAACTGTGTTGAGCTTTACGGTAACAACATTTCTAAATTAGATAAAAAAAATGTTAAGAATTGTAATTCTAAAAACAACCTCATTTGCCAATATAATTTCTTTGTTTTGCTAGTGTTTGCATAGCACGTATATCTTCACTCCCTCGCTTACGATTTTTAAAAATCACACTAAATTTTAGATGTACAATTTTGGTTTGGCTTACTGTTTTTCTAAGTGGTCTGTTTTTTGACAATTAGAGTATAGAAAATGACCAAATGTATTTTCATTCTTGCTTTCAAAGAGAAAAGTTTAAACACTGGATCTAAAGCATTAGTGATTTTTGAAGAAATAAAATGCATATTCTGGATTAGAAATGTTTTTTGCCTTTGAAGATATATTATGATCATTCTGTTTACAAGATGCTTGTGTTATGAGGAAAAAGGTTTCAACGATTATATTCTCAAATTTTTGTTCATCAATAGTATAAAAACACATCCTATTTTGTAGGTAATCTTATTTATCTGTAGCCATTAGATTATAATATTTAATATGTTGCCTTTGTAAATAAAGAGACTTATTGTCTGGATGGAAATTTAAATTTTTAAATGATATGTGCATGTTCAATATTTTAATTACTAACCTGAACTCGATTAATAATTTGGGTTGAAAATATTGCACAAAAAGGTAAAATTTAGTATGTTTAAATCCCTGACAATTAAATATTTAACTAAATTCTACCTTATGATTTGTTTCGATAAAATTACTGATATTTTTTCTATTGTAGATGAATTTTGTAAAGATTTTGACAAAACTACACGACCTTTTCTATTAGGAAAACCTTCCAAACGC
>NZ_JAPZSU010000048.1 GCF_027531905.1 Flavobacterium sp.
TATTAGGGCTATTTTGATGAAGGTGTTCTAACACTTCAATCTCTTCTTTTTTTAGGTTTACATATCTCATAATGAGATAAATATACAAATTTAACTACATATAAACAATAAAATACGACATTATTTTATTCTGATTACTTACTTTGAAAACTGTATGCGTAATTTACTGTTGTATTACTCATCTGGTCTACATAACTTTCTATTTCATAATCATGACGTTCTACCTCATTATAAGATTGAGAAAAAGTAAAATTCTCGGGATCATACACATGTGGTTTTTGTTCTGGACTTCTTTCTTTTCTTACCCCAATAAAATTAATGCTTGTACGTTTCGTATAATCAATTGCTCGATTTTGGATATTATCTCTTGTGGCTTTATCTGTAGTTTCTCTTAGTAATTGTTTTAGTTTTATATCTTGGTTAAATGGATCGTATTCGGGCGTAATTACTTCCTCTCCTATGCCGTAATTAAACGGTAAATTAATCCCCCATTTTTTGGGTAATAATTGTCCCAAATTCAAATTAGTGACTATACCATATTGCTGAATATCTTCCCTACTTCTTTCATTTGGACTTTGTTCTAATGCTCCAAAACCAATGGTGGTTTTTCTTCCTGTAAGCGAAAGCGTAGCAAAATCTGCCATATTAGTGTCAATATTCAGCAAGGCTGCCATTCCGCCCTTATTGTCCATATCAGCCAAACGCAACTCATTAAACCATACTTCACCAAGAATTGGTTGTCTCAATTCATCATTTTTCACCCCAACCATCAACGTTCTTACCAAACCAAAATTGGGATTTCCTTTGATTCCTATTCGCAATCTATTGGTTTTACCAGACAAAGAATTATCCAACTCATCTTCGAATTTATAAAAAACACCGTCTGGTGGAAGTGTTGCGGGATCAATACTCATGGCTAGAATTTTCAACTTGGTCAACAACTCTAATTTCAAATCCATTTCATTGGCTTCGGGCCAAACTGATGATGCTCCTACCTTACAATCTGAAGATGGTGCCGTTACCTGTAAAGGGATTTCAATTTGATAAAAATTCTCTGTAAAATCGTTTCCAAATCGAATAAAACCAACCATCTGATTGTCTCTTAAAGCAATTTCTTTAGGCAAGGATTCGGCATGCAAGAACATTTTCAATTTGTTATACTGTCGCATATCTATACTTACGTTTTTGAAAACCGCTCTGGAATCATTTGGTTCTAAACCATCACCTGAAACTCGCAAGGCCAAAGATTGCTCGTTTTGATTAATAACCGTATTGTTATTAAACAATTGCTCTCTAACTACCCCAGGAGGCGTTACATAATTGATAGGACAACGCTCATTATTTTCTTGAATATTGACAGCTAAGACATCCAAGGTGGTATTGTCATCGGCTACATTGGTGTCATTGAAATCCATAGAATTAGTATAACGTCTCCATTCCCCACGCACCAAATCTAAAGCACCGAAACGAAGGGTAATGGGCGACTCAAAATTGGTCATAAACATTCTCATGAATCGGATAGAACGAAAATCTGAGATACCACCAATCGTGTTTTGTGGCTGTGCAACAGGAATCTTAAACTGAATCCATCGGGCTTCAGTTGCGGAACCGTCAGGCAAAGTTACTTGCGTATTCCTGATATCGGTAATGAAATTTTCGCCCACATTCATATTGGGTTTCATATCA
Source organism: Flavobacterium sp. (assembly GCF_027531905.1). Classification (GTDB taxonomy): domain Bacteria; phylum Bacteroidota; class Bacteroidia; order Flavobacteriales; family Flavobacteriaceae; genus Flavobacterium. The sequence goes on from NZ_JAPZSU010000048.1 coordinate 1,687, forward strand.
ATACTGTATTCATAATAAGCATTGATAGTATTCATTGTATTATCGCGATTAATATCTTCTACATCGGGAAAAGTAGTCGAACCTCTATTGGCATCCGAAATATTAACAGCTGAATTTCCATCTGTCCCATTAAAGTTTTTATAACGATCTAAAACACCTCCGGTAGTATTTGCAAAATAAGTATAATCATCGGCAGCAGGATCTTTTTCGGAAGCATAATTAGCGTACACTGTAGCTTCTTGATCATTTTTCATACCGTCAAGCCCAATGTCCTGATTGGTTCTATTGGAGGCATTTCCGTCAAATGCATAAATCAAAGATTGAGATGCTGGAACGTCTCCCCAAATAGGTCTTGGATTCACCAAAATTTGATCAGGTCCTAACCCATTTTCATATTGTTTTCTTCCGTCTTTCAAAACATCTTCGGAGATTTCTCCCAAGTTAAAATACAATTTACCAGTATTAGTTGGCGTATTGTTTCCTTTACCAACATAAGGATCCAAAACCCAAAATTGAATATATTCTACGTTACCTTGCTCAAAATTGGTGGTATTGATGGCGCGCATAATCCCTCCAAAATTATCTTTTGGCGTATTCGCAAAGACAGACGAATTATTGTACGGCCCTCTATCTTTCGGATAATAACTTAGATCTAGCGTATTTACTACTTGAGTTTGTCCTTGCGCAATATCTGTATTGGGATACAATTCTTCACTAAAAATTCGTCTGGTCGTATTCAACGAAATATCATCATTTGAAATACCCGTTGGCTTTTGGGTATAAAACAAGGGATCGATCGTATACCAAGCTAATTTGGCTCTTTTGAAACCATAACTCAAATCGGTCGCACTTTCATTAAAATTATATTGACTTTCTGCATCATTAACAGGTGTAGATGATAAACTCCAAGCAAAAGGAGAACGTAAATCTATAGTAGATTGAGAGCCTTCAAAGTCATCTACATAAATGGTGGATTCACCATCAAAACGATCTGCTTTGGGGGTATCAGGTTTCAAGAATGCAATTTCTCCTCGAACGGATAAATTTGAAGGTACATCGGTATCAATATTTGGTAGCTTATTAACCAAACGAGTAAAGAAAGGTACTTCTGTAGAAAAATTTCCATTGAAACCAAAAATAGTATTGTTTACAGACTCCTGCCCATAACTCGATTTTTGGGTAAATGGACGTTCAGACATTTTTAAGTAAGTCCCGCCAACTACAAATTTATCCGAAAATTTATGTTCTACATTTAAACCTATAAAACGTCTGGTTTGTTGACCAAAAATAGAGTTATTTTCTAATGATACTTCAACCGGAGTATTGGAAGCTAGCAAAGAAGGATCCAAAATTTGCACACGCCCTAATTGGTAATTAACGCTATAATCTACGCCTTCTACCAAGCGTCTTCCCGCAGCAGTCACTACTACAGAACCTTGTGGAACATTAAGTGCCCCAATAGGAATTCCGTCACCCGCCGATGACTTATATTTACCTCTAATTAAGTACTTGTTTTTATCGATGTCTTGTAAAGCTCCAGCCTGAGTGTTGCGATACATACTTCTAAAAACATATTTCTTTTGATTGGGATTATAGGTATCTACATCGCTATAATTTTCTGCAGAATTTGGTGTCTTCAGTTTAGAGAAAATCAGTTCTCCAAAGGGTTCTTTGGTAGTAAACATGATTCTACCATTCTGAGTATCTACGGTTGTTCCTGGAATAAAATCAAAGAAACCATCACCACCTACTTGTGGATCGTTATTAAAATTCAGACGATCTAAATTAAATACTTTTAATAAAGGTGTCTCGGCTACTTTGTTTTCTGGTGTAGGATTCGAAGGAAAAGGAGTTCCCGGAACCTCTGTGATATAATTAATGGGTGAAGGATCGGCATATAAGATATTCATTCGGAAATCTTCTTGCTTTAATTGATATCCTCCAGGTACTTGATAAATATTTTTCATCATCAAGTTCCAAATTGGGTCCTTCACATTAGTCAAGTTGCTTTTCAGCATTTTCAAGATCAAACTTTGTGTAATAATGGCTTGGGGTACGTTATTATTTCCGCCTATAACATTCGTTGCATCTACTCCATCATTTCCAAATTCTCCCACTTGGTAGACTTGATCGCCAATGGTATATTGGTAAGCAACCGCCAAAACCTCATCATTACTCAAGCGTTGTTGCAATGAAATAAAACCTAATTTTGAATTAAAAGTATACTCATTAGCTGTAAGCTTTCTTGCATTTTCTAACTTAGAATAATCCCTTCCTTCAGCAACTGTAGTATTAAATCCTGAACTGGACGTAGCGATTTCTCTAATATTTGAATTCAGTAATCCAGTTCCGGAAGCGATTTGAGCAGGATCATAATCATTGTTTGTATTATCAGATGGGGAATTTGCTGGATTGTTGAAAATCCCAGTTGAAGGATTCAAAACAACCACTTCATTGTCAGCCAAACCTGTTAGTTGTGCTTCTCCTAAATCCTGAAGCGCAATAATATTTCTTAAATTATTCGAAGTGGCGTTTACTCTGTTTTGCCTATTAGTAACCCAAACCTCGATACGCGTAATTTGCACCCTACTATCAATGAATGGGTAGCCTGCTAGGGCTTTATCATAACGACTTCTGAAGTATTGCGACAAGAAAAAGTGACGGTCATTGTCATAATCCAAAGCAAAAAGCTCATAATTTTGAACGGTTCCTCCGCCCTCAGCAACCAAACTTTTGGTTTGTGATTTTTGCTCCGAAAAAATTCCGGTTAATGTAGTTTTCCCAAACTGTAATTGTGTTTTTACCCCAAACAAACTCTGAGCTCCACGAATCAATGAGCTATTAAGTGGCATGCTCACGTTTCCTACTTCTATTTTTTGAATAATATCATCTTCTGAAGGAGTAAATTCAAGCTTGATTAAATTTTGAAAGGCAAAAGTAGATTGCGTGTCATAATTGGCATTTACTCCTAAACGAGTTCCCACTTTTCCCATTAAACTCATACTGATGCGTTGATCAAAATCAAAAGAAGTATTAGCTCTATTTCTTGGAGAAAATGAAGGATTATCTTGTTTTGTGTAACGTACCCCAAGGTCCATTTCTACAGAACCTGTTGGCTTAACATCTATCGTATTACTTCCAAAAATCGATTCAAAGAAACTAGACTTTACATAAAATCGAGGCAACAAATCCTTTTTTGCTTCTTCGGCGCCCTGTTTTTTACCATCGACGGCATCAGCTTTTTTCTTAAAATAATTACGTCTTGTCTCTTGCAACACTAACTTTTCGTACTCTGCAGGAGTAAGTATTATTGGAAAATTGATATTGATTCCGTCAATAGAATTAGTATACACATATCGATCCGTTAAAGGATCATAAGTGTAGGAAGATATGATACTTTTAGGGTCTTTAATTTGAAGTTTCCCTACCGAATATCCTTTTTTTACCGTATCTTGAACCGATGGATTTACTTGACCATACGATACAAAACTGGTACATACAACAAGTAAAAAAATACAAATTTTATGCATGCAATGGGACTCTCTTGGTTCTTTTACAAACTTTTTAAGGCTTTCTTAATAATCGTTTCTACAGTAGCATCAGGCTCAGCTAAGACAATTTTCTCGATAACTTTCTCGCAAGTCTTTCGAACAAAACCTAAAACTTCTAGAGCAGATAACGCTTCATCTTTGTTTGTATTGCTTTGCGATACCGAAAGTTCGTCTAAATCATATAATTTGACAATTTTTTCTTTCAAATCTAAAATAACACGCTGTGCGGTTTTGTTCCCAATCCCTTTTATGGATTGAATAGTAGCCACATCGCCTGAAGCAATAGCATTGGTGATTTGTTTAGGGTCCAAAGAAGAAAGCATTGTTCTAGCAATACCAGCTCCTATCCCTGAAACAGATAACAATAACCGAAAAATTTCTCTTTCGGATTTTTCTATGAAACCATACAAAGTATGAGCATCTTCTTTGATTTGAAGATGGGTAAATACTTTTACAAAATCAGCATTGGGCAATAACGAATAAGTGTGTAACGAGATATTGATATGATACCCCACACCCCCACAATCTATAACAATATGGGTTGGCGATTTTTCTACTAATTTCCCTTGTAAATGTGCAATCATGTATTTGTTTTAATGAACCAAATATAACAAAAAAGTCTAGCATTTGACTGAAAATCATCTGCTAGACTTTTGTTGTTCTTTAATTTATTTAATTACTTGCTTTTTTCTTTTGTTTTTCTTGAGCATCAATGATAGCAATAGCAGACATATTTACCATTTCTTCTACACTAGCACCCAACTGAAAAATATGAACCGGTTTGCCCATCCCTAACATAATTGGTCCAATAGAATCTACTTTATTCAACTCCTTCAAGAGTTTATAAGTAATATTGGCCGATTCTAAATTTGGAAAAATCAAGGTATTCACTTTTTTATCAGCTAGTTTAGAAAACGGAAATTTAGCTTTAAGCATTTCTGGATTCAAAGCAAAATCTGCTTGAATTTCACCATCAATACAAAGATCAGGATGATTTTCATGCAAATAGGCCACCGCCTCACGAACTTTTCCCGCACTTGGATTGGTAGAAGAACCAAAATTAGAATACGAAACCATCGCAATAACAGGCTCTACTCCAAACATTCTTGCTGTTTTGGCCGTCATTAAGGCAATCTTAGCTAAATCATCTGCCGACGGATTGATATTGATAGCTGTATCCGAGAAAAACATCGGGCCGCGCTTGGTCATCATAATATTGGTTGTGGCTACAATAGAAGCTCCTGGTGCTTTATCTACCAATTGCAACATCGGTTTCACTACAGAAGGATAACTTCTAGAATGTCCGCTAACCAATGCATCGGCTTCGCCAACATTGACCATCATAGCGGCAAAATAATTACGCTCGCGCATTAATTTTTGAGCATCCAAGAACGAAATCCCTCTTCTTTTTCTGGTTTCCCAATATGTTTTGGCAAAACGATTTCTTCTCTCTTCTTCTTCCTTTTCCTTAGGATCAATAATGGTCACATCAGCATCAAAACCTATTTCTGCTTTCAATTCTAAGATAATTTCTTTGTTTCCTAACAAAACAGGGAATCCAATACCTTCGTCATGAACAATCTGAGCTGCTTTCAGTACATCCAAATGATCGGCTTCAGCAAAAACAATAGATTTAGGATCTGATTTGGCTCTTGTGGTAATCATTCGAACCAATTTGTTGTCGTGTCCTAAACGTTCCAACAACTCATCTTTATATTTTCCCCAATCGGTAATTGGGTTTTGTGCTACACCAGAATCCATAGCCGCTTTGGCCACAGCTGGAGCGACTACCGCAATCAATCTAGGATCGAAAGGTTTTGGGATAATATATTCGCGACCAAAAGTTAGTTTTGTAGCTCCATAAGCCACATTTACTTGTTCTGGCACCGATTCTTTGGCTAAAGATGCCAACGCTCGAACGGCAGCCATTTTCATCGCTTCGTTGATTTTGGTTGCTCGAACATCCAAAGCTCCTCTAAAAATATAAGGGAATCCCAACACATTATTCACTTGATTCGGATAATCCGAACGTCCCGTTGCCATAATGATGTCTTTTCGAGTAGCAATCGCTAAATTGTATTCAATCTCAGGATTTGGATTGGCCATGGCGAAAACAATTGGATTTTCGGACATACTCAAAAGCATTTCGGGTGTCAAGACATCTGCCGTAGAAAGACCTAAGAACAAATCACAACCTTTCATCGCTTCGGCAAGACTTATAGGCTCACAATCTCTTGCATATTTTCGTTGCAATTCGGAAATTGAAGGATTGTCTTTAGTCAACAAACCTTTACTATTAAACATGTATACATTCTCTGGTTTTATGCCTAAAAGCACATACAAATCAGCACATGCAATTGCAGCAGAACCCGCTCCAGAAACTACCATTTTGATATCCTCGGCTTTTTTATTGGCTAATTCTAAAGCATTAAGCAATGCTGCCGAAGAAATAATCGCTGTTCCGTGCTGGTCATCATGCATAACCGGAATATTCAATTCTTCTACCAATCGTCGTTCGATTTCAAAAGACTCCGGCGCTTTGATATCTTCTAGATTAATTCCTCCAAAAGTGGGAGCGATATTTTTTACTGTTTCTATGAATTCCTCTACATTTTTGGTTCCAATTTCGATATCAAACACATCGATATCCGAAAATATTTTGAACAAAAGCCCTTTTCCTTCCATTACTGGTTTTGAGGCTTCGGGACCAATGTCTCCAAGTCCCAAAACTGCTGTACCATTGGTAATTACAGCTACTAAGTTTCCTTTGGCAGTATATTTATAAACGTTGTTTACATCTTTTGCAATTTCCAAACAAGGCTCAGCGACACCTGGTGAATAGGCTAATGACAAATCTCTTTGTGTGGCATACTTTTTTGTGGGTACTACTTGAATTTTTCCAGGAGTTGGCTTTGCGTGGTATAATAAAGCTTCCTTTCTTTTATTGTTATTCTCCATTTTTTTAGATTTTTTTCTAGCTTACAAAGATAAAGGTCTAATCTCAAACTAGCCTTCAAAAATTAAATTTTATTAGAATCTTTGTTGAAAAACAAAAAAAGCCGCCAAAGCAGCTTTTAAAAAGTCATAATTTATTTTTTATTACTGTGTAATGTATGAATTTAAATGTGCAATTGTTTCTTTTTGCATTTCGATAATGGCTTTTACCACATCACTTATAGAAATTATACCCACAACTACATCATTTTCAACTACCGGTAAGTGACGAACTCTTTTGGTACTCATCAATTCCATGCAAAACTCTAATTTATCCGAAGGACTCACGGTAAATACTTCGGTAACCATGATTTCATGAACGAATGCTTTTTTAGATGATTTAGATTTTAAAACAATTTTACGAGCATAATCTCTTTCTGATAAAATCCCTTTTAGAACGCCTTCTTCAATAATAAGAATGGCACCTATGTTTTTTTCGCTCATTACTGTTAACGCTTCGAAAACAGTGTTGGTGGAAAGTATAGAAAAAACATCCTTCCCTTTAGTACTTAATATTTGATTAACAGTCATATAATTTGTTTTTAGAGAATCATAAAAATAAAAAAAATAAACCTTCAAAAAACACAAAAGTGATTTTTAATCATAAAAAAAATAATCCGGATGAATTTGTTGGTTTAAATAACCTTTCCATTTAGGTGCGAGTAATGATAAACCACATTGATACGATGCATTGACCCATCCAAAACCTTCTTTGGCAATGTAATCAAACTCAGTTCCAACATTGCCATACTCGGCAAATACTTTATGAGAGCTAATTTCTAAATCGAATTTTTCTGGAATGGTACCGTTGTAATCCACTGCATTGGTGGTAATCAACCACAACCAGCGGTAAACCATTTCCTGTAATTTGGATTCAAAACCGTATTTTTTTAGTCCTTCCCACAATAGCATTTGATGAGGCGCCCAACCAAATGGATAATCCCATTGCCTTTGGGGAGATTCGGGGTTTACATTGGCCACGCTTTCAGCTGTACTTCCAGCTATACCTCCCGTCATTACAAACTTAGGCAAGGTTTTTTCTACCAATATTGCAGCTTGATCTTGAGAACACAGTCCCGCCCACAAAGGGAAAAAAGTGGAGGCCGCTTCAAATGGAAGAGACTTCTTATTCACAAAATCGTAGTCAAAATACATTCCTTCTGTTTCATTCCAACAATACTTATCCATCAATGCCTTTCGTGTTTTGGCCTTATCAAGCCATTCTTGTGATGAATACGTTTTGTTTTGAGAAACAAAAGTGCCTTCAAAATAGGTTGCAATAAAATAGGCGATATCTATTTCATATTTGTATAAAAAGCTATTAATATCAACCGAATTCAAATTGGCACAGGAATTAATTAATCGGTTGGTGGTGTCATGACCACTTTCTCGCATGCTTCGATCATGTATAAAATATTGATCCAAATCAGCATCGACAAGGCTTCGGTCTAAATATTTTTTTTCAAGTTCTCTTATAGGAAGTTGATATTTTTGAGCAAAAGGTTCCAAAACTTCATCAAAATGTCCTGGTTCTACTTCAAACGGCATTCCGATTCCATCCGCTTTATAACGGCTCAAGCCTGTTGGCGTTAATCGCTCGCCCATAACCATCCAAACCGAATGATATTCTAGAATTACAGTCTCTAAATGACTTGCCAGCCAAGCAATATCTGGTTTTTCATGGTCTACAATGGCACGAAGTAACGAAGAATATAATGGAGGCTGTGTTCTGGTTAAATAATAACTTCTGTTCGCATTTAAAATTTTACCATAATATTCTATTTGATACTTAAAATTGGTTGCAATGGCTTTGGCCAAATCTAGTTTGCCATCTATTAATAACCCCAAACCAATAAAATAGCTGTCCCAACCATACATTTCGTTGAAACGCCCACCTGGAACCACAAAAGGAACGCCTTTAACTTCTTTATCGTCTTGGCTTGTGGCCAAAGCCAAAAGTCCAGGTTTAGTATTTAGGGTCTCAACATAGTCCATCGAATACTTCTCAGGCAAAATGGCTACTTTAAAATTCCCCCATTCTTTTTCTAATGCTGAAAAATAAGCTACTCCTTGTTTGTCTTTTTCAGATACATAAAGGGTAGGGATGGTATTAGTCGTTTTTTCATCTCGGAGAATTTTTTGCAATCCATTGCGGTCGATAACACGGGTAAGCTCATCCCAATAGGACTCGCGAATTTTTCTTGAAATTCGTTCAACTGGTGGTTCCTGAATTCGGTCTAAATTAATCTCCCCGTAAACAAGACCTTGTTGCTTCATTTCTGCTAATTCTTGCAAAAGATTAGACAAATGATAGGTTCCTTCAACTTCAAATTGAACCTTTGTATCACTATCAGTAAGCGCAAATAGTCTGGGACCGGCATCATCTTTGGTTATTTTGTTATCATTATCCGTATCTTCTTGAAGCAATAATTGCTCGAAAACGGCATCAATCTCTACTACTATTTTCATTTAATCGTCGTTAATTTTTTTAATATAAAAAAGGAAACCAATAGCAACAACATTGGAATCAAAGTGTAATAAAAAGCATTTTCGGGACCTTCATTTTTAAACAAATACCCGATAATTCTTGATCCTAAAGTTCCTCCCAAGGCTGAAAAAACAACGATCAATCCTGTCATTGAGCTGTGTAGTTTTTTGGGAAGCGCACTCAAGACGACTGAATTCAACAAAGGATAAATTGGCGCTATGAATAGCCCTACTAAAGGAAAAGCAAATCCTATCAATGGGATATCGGATAATGAAGTAATCGTTTTTACTTCAAGCCCCACTGCTTTGGGCAACACAAAAATCACAATCAACATGGCAATTATGATGCAGGAAGTTAAAATCCAAATCCAATTGATTTTTTTGGTTAAAAAACCAGCTGCCAATCTTCCTACTGCTAAAGAAATAGCCAGAATACTTGCCATCATAATGCTAATATTTTCAGGCAAATGGAGCACTTTGCTATTAAAAGTGGGCAACCAAGACATAATTCCTTGTTCAATCATCACAAATAGAAACGCACTAATAACAAAAACTATCGTTAGTAATTTGGCCATTAATTGAAACATTTGTTTAAAATCGTCGAGTAGATTGACTCCCGGAATCTCCACTTGACTTTCTGACTTTGCCAAAAACAAAAAAGCAAAAGAAACTCCCGACATTCCTGCCAACAACCAATACACGTTGAGCCAAGCATCGGGATCGGTTTCAGAATTAAAGGCTGGAAATAAAAAATAAGCCAATGCAATGCCTATCATAAAAACCCCTTCGATACTGCTCATTAAACTGTTATGCTCTTGTTGATTTTCGGTGACTGTTCCGATAAGAGAATAAACTGAAACCTTGATTAAGGCAAAAGAAATGCCGACCGTTGCAAAAAGTAATTTTGCCGAAGTAAAAGAATTGCCAAAATACATCGTTATACAAGCCAAAAAAACCATTGCTAAGCCAATAAGCATAGCTTTTTTGTATCCTATTCTGGGTAAAAAAGAAGCTACTAAAAAAGAAACGATGGCTATGGGCAAATCTTTGAAGGCTTCTAATATACTGGCCTCAAGCTCATCTACTCCATAATTTCTTTGTGCTTTAAGAATTACAATTCCTACGCTATTAAGCAAAATAGCAAAGACAAAATAATTAAGGTACATCGCCCATTTGATCGTATTTTTTTTCATGTGTTGGTATTTATTGGTTTAAGTAGTTGACAATATCTAAATCAGAAGGTAAAGCGCCTAGGTATTGCAGTTTTAGAACGGCTAGTTTTTGTGCGATCAAAAGGGTTTCTTCCCAATTTTTTTGTTGCAATTGAGCATATAAAAACCCAGTCCAAAACGCATCACCAGCTCCAGTAGTGTCTTTTATTTCGGCGATAGGCAACGCAGCTTGGTGTATTTTTCCGTATTCTTTATCCGATAAAATCACACCATCTTTTCCTTTAGTCAAACAGATGGTCGTCGCACCTAACTCATGAAAATAATCTAAAATAAAAGACTCTGATTGCGTTTTACCAAAAAAACGAAAACAATCATCTTCGCTTAACTTAACGAAAGGATCCGTAGCCAAATAAAGTGCGATTACTTTTTGGGCTTCATTGCGATTGGGCCAAATGCGTTCCGAAAAATTAAGGTCAATACTGGTTTTTACACCTAGCTGTGTCGCAAGTTGTGCAGTTTCTATAATCGTTTTTTGTGCTGGGTTTTTACTCAAGGCAAAGCAAGTTGTGTGAAAAATCTTGGCTTTTTGTAAAATCTCATTTGGAAATTGAACAGATTCTATCAAAAAATCCGAACTACGATAGGAAATAAAGTCTGGCGTTCCTGTCGATTTCGAAACCAAGATAATAGAGGTTGCAGCGGTTTCACTTTGGGTTACGCCTTGCGTTCCAACTTTGACTTTTTGCAAACTATCCAAAATAAAATTACCCATTCCATCGGCACCGCAACTAGCGACTAGCTCGACACTCAATCCTAATTTTGCCGCATTCATGGCGACGTTGGTTGGTGAACCTCCTAGAAAACGTTCATAAGAAGTAGTTTCAGCAATTGTAGCATTGGTTTGTTGGCCAATGCAATCAATCAGCACCTCACCGGCACAAATAAGGTCTATCGTTTTTTCCAAAATTAAAGTAAGAGTTTAAAATTTGCGTATAAACTTTGATGCAAAAGAACGGCTCCAGCGGCACTCCAAGCGCAAAAAGGCACTCCGTTTGGCGCTTTTGTTGCTGTGTTGAAGTTCTCATAAAAACTAAAATCAGCTAGGGCGTTCGCACTATTGACAGCAGTTAAAAGGTGAGTCGCTTTTGTCGTTTCATTTTTAGACAATAAGGCTAATCCAAAGAAACCATTGACCATAGGCCAACTACCACCGTTATGAAATTCGTTTGGATAGTTTCGAAATTCGTATTTGCAATTGTTTTTGAGTAAATACCAATCAGGATCGGTTTCATGAATGGGAGGCCAAAAGGCGGGTAACAATCCCAAAGGACGTTCTTGTTGTAAAGTAATGGCATAGTCCAAAATTGTTTTTTGAAAATCGGCTGTGCCTACATTTAACAGCAAAACTAATGAATTCGCAAAACCATCAAACTGTGTTTTATAACCAGCTGGGGAGAAGCTACAAGGCATGTAATTTTTTAGGTTACATACCTCATAGGCTCTTTCGTGGTATTTTTCCCCAACGGTCTCAGGACAAAAGTTCTGGATAATGCATTCTTCTATTTGCTTAATTTTTTTTTCTATAGTTGGTTCTTCGACGAAATGGTTATAGCTTTTGAGTGCCCAAATTCGGAGTAATTGATCGTACAAGACATATCCATCTGTGATGTATTCGTCGGCCCAATTGCCAGACAAGGGAACATAAACCAATCCGCGATTATTGAATTCCCAAGCGTCTAAAAGTTTAAAACATTTCTCTATTTTGGCGGCGTGTTCGGCCAGAAACGAAACATCATTAGTAGCATACGCATACTGACAAACGCCAATAACAAACCAAGTTACGGCATCTACTCGTCCGGCTAAGCCTCCAAAACTTACTGCTACTTCTTCCTCGTCAAACAACACGTTCGATGGAATAGTTCCCAATTCATGCTGAAAATTGGCTAAAGTCTCTAAGGTTTTTTTGAAAGTAGCAATTAACGTTTCATCGCCTGAGGCCAAAGCTGCCAATCCGCAAATCACTCCATCTCGCGCCCAAACTCTTTTGTAATTAGAAATGTCTTGGGCGCTGGCTAAAAAACCTTGCTTTGAGGAACATCGTTTGAGTAGTTCTATAGCTTTTGAATAAGAAATATTACTTGTCATGGTCAATACATTGCTTTTTTTTGCGTGAGGGATTGAAGCTGGCTACCGAAGTAGCGCGTAAAGCCCGACCGCTTGTAGCAAAGGGGGCAACTAGCACGCTCCGATAAAAGCCCCCTTTGCTAGAAGTGGTCACGCCCTAATTATCTTTTAAAACGGTTGGTTTACTCTTGATTAATAACGTACAAAGCATACTACACAAGAGCAGTACTCCTGCAAAAGTGATGGCGAGTCGCGCGTCGTTGTGTAAAAAATGTTTGAGAATGTATCCAAAAGTGACGTTTTGAATAATCATTGGAATCACAATCATCATATTGATGATGCCCATGTATACGCCGTAGCGTTCTTTGGGGATTTCGTGAACGACCATTAAATACGGAATACCCATCATACTCGCCCACCCGATTCCGAAACCGGTGATGGCGAAAAACAATACATTCTTGTTTTCGATGTGCGGAAAAGCCAAAAATCCTAAGGCTGCCAAGAGCAAACAAAAGGCGTGAACGGCTTTTGGACTAAACTTTTTGGCAAATCCTACCAATAAAAATGCGGTCAAGAAAGTAACTACATTGTACCAGCCATTGACCAAACCTGTCCAACTCACCGCTTGTTCATAAGCAGCGGGATTGCTTTGTGGCGTGGCTTGCCAAACGGATAAGGCGATGCTTTTGGAGGAATTTTGCCAATAACAAAACAGCGCGTACCACTGGAACAAATACACCAAAGCCAGTTGCCACATCACCCGAGGCATATCGCCAATGGCAGAGAAAATTTCAACTAAGGGTTCGAACAAACCTCCTTTATGCGATTTCAAAACTTCTAATTCCTCTGGCGTTGGCGGGATTTCACTGGTCGTTTTCATACTCCACCAAATAGAACCTATAGAACAAACCGCTCCCAGAAAAAAGGAAGCATACACCCAAGTAGGCAACGAACCCGTTTTGCCAATAAAAATCATCGGGAAAATAAAGAGCGAAACGTTGGCCAAGGTTTGCCCCAAACCAGTAAAAAAACTTTGCATTTGAAACCCAATCGGCTGTTGTTCTTCGTCTAACTTATCGGCAATGAAAGCGCGGTAAGGTTCCATAGCCGTATTATTTCCCGCGTCCAAAATCCAAAGCAAGCCAGCCGCCATCCACAACGAACTACTGTAGGGAAACAACAACAAACAAATACTACAAAGCAAAGCTCCAACAAAGAAATAAGGTTTTCTTCGACCCCAGCGCGGGTGCCAAGTGCGGTCACTCATCGCGCCAATCAAGGGCTGAATCAATAATCCGGTAACTGGCCCAGCCAAATTTAATAACGGAATTTCGTCTGGACTAGCACCCAAAAAATCATAAATAGGATTAACGGCACTTTGTTGCAATCCAAAACTGTATTGAATGCCAAAAAAGCCAACATTCATGTTCCAAATTTGCCAAAAATTGAGTTTTAGCTTTATCGCCATAAGTCATGCATCGGTTTAGGTTAGTTATAATTTGTTCAAGTAATATTTAGGAGCAGTAATCAAAAGGCTTCTTTGCTGTCATCGTCCCGCCATCCGCTATATCTTTGCTTTTTTAAAGGAAAAAAGCAAAGGATGCCGCTACTGTCGGGGCTAAAGAGAAAGATGGTTTCGTTTTTGGGCATCACTTCTAACTCGAAATCAAATTAAAAACCGAAATTTAATCGTAATCTATCAATAGCACACTGATTTACAACAAAAAACGTTTTCAGAAGAACCGAAAACGTTTTCGAATATGTTGATTTTAGGAGGAAATGGGTGTGAAAAGAGAAAAAACTACTCTACTTCGTAAGGCATAATAATTTGGGTTTCCCAGTCTAGTTCTTCTCCTCCGTTGAACGGATTCGTAAGAAAATGTTCCAACACTTTGTTTTGTAGTTTCAAATCGTGTTTTTTAGCATAATCCATCAAAGCAAACCAAGCTCTGTCAGACGTTCTAAAATTACCATAATAAGTTGCCTTAAGACCTTTCAGCGCAGGAATCGTTTTGAATTTCACATTAGCGTCAGCAATCACTTTTGTCGAAGGGTCAATTGGAAAACAATAATTAAAAACGATTGCTTCTGTATCCAAATTCCAATCAACAATTTCTACATAAGGTCGGTCAACGATTTTAATATTATGGGTATATAAAAATCCAGTAATTGTAGCATCATTTCCTATCATCGTTTGTGCTTTTTCTTGCAACACACTTTTGAGTTGAATGTAAGCAACATATACTGGCTTTGAAGTGCCTTCTCCGTCAATTCTAACTTTCAATTTTTTGAGATGCTCATTCAACCCTTCGCGCAAATCTTTGACTTTCCTAATTTGCTCGGTTTTAAATTTGGTCGCAAAAAAGGGAGCTGTGATTTTGTTGTACCAACTCTTCCCAATTTCATTGATTCCCACACTTACTTTAGACACTGAGTCGTTCAAAGGAGTAATTCCCCAAACATAAGTATAGGCAGTATCTCCAACAGTCATCTGCTGTTTTAGGTAATCAAAATTATTTTTTTCAACTACAGTAAAATGCTCTTTTCGCTTTTGTTTTTGAATATTTGACCATTCTTGTATGCCTTGAAAAACAGTTCCAGAAGCTGCTTTTGCGGTAAATGTAATCGTATAATCCGATGCTTTAATGCCAAAATACCATCCCAAAAAAAGAAACAGCACAACACTACAAAAAATACCAATTTTCTTCTTCATCGCCTTACTTGGTCATTTTTAATTTACTATTGATGAACTTACCAATCATTTTTCCTTGCTCCACTCCGTTTACAATTGCTGCACGGTAATGAATTCCGCCATATAACCTACTCATCGATGCTTCGTCGGCCGCTTGTTTAAAAGACGTAAATTTCCTTTTGGGCAACCCAAACGGAATCTCAGAATCGTCTACATACGCAAAATTATCTCCGAAAATTGCCGTCAAAATCTCGGCAGAACAGGCTGATAAAACTGAATGCCCACTAGTATACTCTGGAAAAGGAGGCGTTTGCAATTGTGGCTTCCAGTTTTCGTCTATGTATTGATTGATATAGGTTTCTGGTCGCACTACATTGGTTTTGAACTTTTGGTCCCAACAGCTGATGAACGATTCGAAAACACCAATTGATGTTTTGGTATACACAAAAACCGTTTTATTAAAATCTGTTTTTGCGGTTTTACACGCTATTTTGGCAATATTTATCCAGTGCGCATCGGGTGTATTCTTCTTTTTCGCAAACATCATGTGCCCTTGTGTCACGGTAGCATACGGATTGCAATCCCAAAAAGTTGCTATAGCAGATTCTTCTGGAATTGTAGTGCTTTTGCTCTTTTCCATAGCCAATAAATCCTTAAAAATCTTATTCCCTACGTCATAAGTTTCTTTTGCTTCTCTATAAAAATCTGAGTTTTTATCCGTAGAAAAAGGAAAAGGTGCTTTGGGCTTAAACTGAGCTGATGAGTCCATTACTAAGGTTCTAATTTTCCCCCAATGTGGTTCAACTGCATCCATGTAAGCGGGTGGTGTGGGTTGCCAACGAGCCGGTTGGTCAGCATGAACCGAATATTTAGGCATCGTTCTTGTTTCTTTGTAGTTGTCTTTTCCCATCCATTTTGCAATACGGTCAACCACTTTTAGTGCATATTCCTTAGAAACTTCAAATTCTTTTTCATTTTCATCACTCCATTTTGCGTACAAACTATCGCGGTATTTCTCAATAGCTTCTTCAGAAAAAACGAGTTTTTTACTCACTTCCATCTGAGCAATTAAGGCCGCCAACGGAACATTGACTCCGCTTTTAGGGTCTAAAACTGGAATAGAATCCAAGCCTTTTAATTGCCCTTGTAGACTTTGATACTCTTTACTGTTTTGCACCATAATCTCATAAGCCGCAACATTAGGATAAACATAGATTCTACTCGCTACCGGTGGCGAAAAAATATCATGAACCATAATTCCAGTTACCGTATCAACAGCTGCACAATAATCATTTGAGGTAATTGTTATTGCTTTTTCCTTTTGACAAGAAACAGCAATAAAAAAAACACACAACAGGGTTAAAATTGAAGATTTCATTTGAATCAATTTATAAATTTGGTTTATTATTTTTTAGTATATATTTGATAGACTTCTGCGGGTTTGTTATTGATAGTGACCAATAAATAATTTTGATTCTTAACCGAGAGAATGTCTAGATGACGTACTGCTTTTTGAGTCAAATCAATACCTAATTGGTGTCCTAAAAGCATTGTTTTTTGGTCAATGATTAAGGCACCTGAGAAACCGTCAAATCGGCTGTGGTAAGGAGAAACTCCAAAGTAATTCCCAGCAGCAAACACTTCTGGTTTAGCATCTCCGACAAAATTACCAGCAACAAAACTTGTTATTGGCGCCACTTGCATTGCGTTCGAAAAAGGAACAAAAACAAATTTTCCTTTATTGTTTTTTAAATAGCCCGATTGCAATGTATGTACCTCATATTGTTTTGCAATAGCCAGCATCGCAGGGTCAAAAATCTCTTCGACTGTTTTACCAGCAAATGATTGATAACTATTGAATTTTTTCTTGAGCATACCACTAAATTGCTCTGTCAATTCATCTAATCCCATGGTAGTGTAATACTTTCCGTTCTTCTCTTTTGCTACAATAGTTTCAAAAGCCCCATTATTATCAAAATCGTCATAATACATTTTTAATGGATAAGTCTCAGACGCGTTGAATTTTGAATTCATTCCCCAATTGCCAAGCAAATAATCGAAATCGCCATCGTGGTCAATATCAAAAGGGAGAATAGTTTGCCAAAGTCCATTATTATTAGAAGAGGAAACAGCAGTGGTAACATTGGTAAATTTTCCTTTTTTATTGGCAAAAAAAGTGGGTTGCATCCATTCTCCTACTACAATCAAATCGGTTTGACCATCGGAATTAAAATCGGTAAAAACAGCGTCGGTAACCATTCCTATTTTGCTGAATGTTTTGGTTTGGTCTACGGTAAATTTACCTTTGGTATTCTTTAATAAATAACAATCGGGTGTGCTTCCAAAACGATTGTATTGCGAATTATTTCCAACAAAAAGATCCAAATCTCCATCATAATCATAGTCAAAAGCTCTTACAACCGAGGCGTTTTGGCGAATTAATGGTAAAACTGCTTTTTGTAACTGATTGCCTAAATACAATCTATCTTCTAGATTTTGAGCATTCTCTCCATTACCCGAGGCAACATACAAATCGTTATTTTTATCTCCATTAAAATCAGCAATAACTGCGGAGGCATCTTCATAGATAGAATCTTTTACAACATCAATAAAAGATTTTTTCACAAATCCTTTTTCGCCTTGCATATAAATCTGAGCTGATTTTCCTTTAGCTCCTCCAAAAAACACATCTTCTCTCCCATCTCCATTCAAATCTCCGATGGCAGTTGCAGGGCCGCGATCTGAACGTTGATAAGGAATTAATTTTTGAGCCATAAAATCAATAAAATCATTTTCTTCATGCACAAAATCAATCCCTAAGTTTCCTTTTACCTTTTGCAAAACGGGCTCCACTTTTGGATGAAGCAATTGGTAATCAAATACTTTTCTGTTTTTATTAGCACTTATAGTTAGCGCTTGATTTACTTTTACCTTTTTTAGTGTTTGATACGTTTTGTCAGGCCAAATCACCACTAACGAATCAATAGTGTTTATTTTTCCGTAGCCAAAATGCAGCATAGGCTCAGAGGAAGATTGAAACCCTCTAGTGGTTTGCAACTCTTTGAATTGTTTTTGACCTTTGACATATGAAATAACTTTAGCACCAATTCCAAAAGTATTTTTTCCTTCAAAACGCAATTTTATTTTTAAAAAATTCGCTTTCTTATCTGTAGTATTCTTATAAATTGTAGCTACAGTGTTTGTATTGTTGGTGATAATGTCTAAATCCCCATCATTATCAATATCAGCATAACCACTTCCATTAGAAATGATAGTGTCATTTTCTATCCAATCTTTGGAACGGTTTTTAAAGATTAAATCGGTACTGCCTTGAAAAATGTAATTCGTAACATTTCCTGCAGGCATTTTTTTAAGAGCTTCCTTGTCAAGAAGCTTAGTGGTATTGAGCTTGCTCTTTATTTGATCATTAGAATAATACTTTACATAATCAAGGTCATTAGGGCGTTTGGGTATTCCGTTAGCAACAAAAATATCTTGTTCACCGTCTTGATCGTAATCAGCAAAAAGGGCACTCCAGCTCCAATCTGTAGCAGCAACTCCACTTAAAAGCGCTGTCTCTGTATAATGCTTTCCAGCTTGATTTATTTGCAACATATTACGAGTATATTGATAATGATAGCCTAATTTTTCAGTACGTACTTTCAGCATTTGGACGTTATCATCTCCCAAAGAAGCTTTTAATACTTTTT
Organism: Flavobacterium sp.; assembly: GCF_027531905.1. GTDB lineage: Bacteria > Bacteroidota > Bacteroidia > Flavobacteriales > Flavobacteriaceae > Flavobacterium. The sequence goes on from NZ_JAPZSU010000048.1 coordinate 20,417, forward strand.
CGTCTTCGGGTAACATATCTAAACTTAAAATATCTGGGAAACCATCATGATTCACATCGGCAACATCTACGCCCATTGAGAATCGGCTAGTATGTCCGAAAAACTGTTTCAAACTTTCGGTAAACGTACCATCACCATTATTCAAATAATAATAATCGTCTTCATGAAAATCATTTCCGATGTAAATATCTGGATAACCATCCAAATTAAAATCCGAAACCGCTATTCCTAAACCATACCCATTGGCTCCGCCAAAAATGCCCGCCTTTTCACTAACGTCAACAAATTTGCCGTTATCATTTCGGAACAATTTATCACCACATTCATAACTTCTTTTGTTCCTAATATTGGCATTACCAAATGAAGCTTCAGAGTGCACCGCATGATTTAACAAATACATATCCAAATCGCCATCTAGATCGTAATCCAAAAATGCAGCAGATGAACTGTAATTGTCTAAATCTAAACCGTACTCCGCAGCGCTTTCTGTAAACGTGTTGTTTTTATTATTGATAAAAAGTTCGTTCTGGCCTTCAAATCCGTTGATACCAACAACCGCACACACATAGATATCTAAATATCCATCACCATTTACATCGGCCATTACAGTACCTGCATTCCAATCGCTTTGTCCTTCTACACCCGCCTTAGCTGAAATATCTTCAAATTTGTTGTTCCCTTTGTTGAGATACAATTTATTTTTCCCTTGATTGGAAGTAAAATACACATCTACTAAGCCGTCGTTATTGATATCGCCTAATGCCACTCCACCTCCATTGTAATAATAGAGATAATCTAATATCGAAATATTCTTAGACTCAATTAGCTCATTTTTGAAAGTAATATTGCTTTCCGTAGGGTCGAGTTTATCAAAAAGTGGTGCTTCTTTTTGGGAACATGCCGTCAACATTAATGAGGCTAGACCAATTTTTAAAAAATTATTCATTGCTTATAAAAAGTTTAGGCGCGTTGTTATTGAGTACAGCCAAAACTGCTGTCGTATTGTTCTTGTTCTTGATAACTTGTAAATGCTTGACTTCCCCTCTAATAAAAAATCCTGATTTTGGATAAGGAACCCAAGTAAATTTCCCTTGTTTGCTTCCTAAAAGCACACTACCAAAATTGGCATCTAATCTAGAAAATTGAGGTTTAAAAGGATATTGATTCCCTCCAAGTACCAAGTCTAGTATTCCATCTTTATTGACATCCATAGTTGCTATAGCATTAACACTTGAAAACTGCACTTCTTTGGGCAAAACTTGAATTTCGAACTTGCCATTTCCTTTGTTAATGGCAATACAACTTTCTTGCATTTTGGCTGTTTTTTGAACCGAATTATTGATTACTTCTGTATCAAAAAGCTCTTGAAACGTCTTTTTAGAATAATCGGTATAGCTCAAGTTTTTCTTTTTAATCATTGGAATTTGTTTGGCCAATTCTTGTTTCAAATGCAAGGGTACATCTTTACTATCAATGGTTTGAGTAGTAATTTGCTCTATTGTCCCGTTGTTATCATAATCATTGATAAACAATTTCATTGGTTTTTCCTTGGTCGCTTTATAAGAAGTATTCGTTCCTTTATTGCCTAGAATCAAATCTTTTTTTCCATCATTATTCAAATCTACACACTCTACTGTATTCCAAAATCCACTCCATTCGGTCAAATTAGATGAAAAAGTAGTCAATCTTCGACCTGTATTTTTGAAAATCACGGGTGCATTCCATTCCCCAACCAAAATCAAATCTTTTTTGGAGTCGTTATCAATATCTTCCCAAACGGCATCGGTAATCATTCCGTAGGTATTGATTTTAAAAGCTTTTTTATCAATCACATTGGTGAAATTTCCTTTGCCATCATTCTCTAACAATAAATGTTTTGGGTCAATGCCATAAATCCCCGGTACACTTCGGCTTCCAATAAAAACATCGTTATCGCCGTCATTATCAAAATCATAAGGAGCAACCACGGCCACATTATTATTTGTTGTTGGAAGAGCTGTTGTACTTTTTGTAAAAATGCCTTTTCCGTTATTCAAGTACAATCTGTTTTTGTAATTGGCTTGATCGGCTTTTTCATTTCCTCCAGAACCCACTAATAAATCCATATCGCCATCCTTGTCGGCATCAAAAAAAGCAGCTGCGGTATCCTCAAAATTGGCATCTTTTTGCAAATCTTTTTGGGTAATTAAAGTAAAAACTCCATTCCCTTTATTAAAATAAACTTGAGCAGCTTGACCTTTGGCTCCGCCAATAAATACATCTTCATTTCCATCTCCATTTAAGTCTGCAACAGCATAAGCTGGTCCTTCTTGAGAAATCATTTTGGAAATCAAGCCTTCGTAGTCAAAGTCGATAAAACTGTTTTCTTTATGTGCTATGAATGTAGTTTTCGTTTCGGAAAACAAGGGTTTTACAACTTTATTTTTAACTACAAAATCGGACTTCGTGTCCAGAATATTCAATTGAATCGTACTATTGTTTACTACTTTTTTAATGGTTTGCATTTTCCCGTTAGGCCAAATGACTTGTAAGGAATCTATTTTTTTAGTTCCTATTCCGAATGTCATCGTATAATCTATAGACGATTGAAAACCGCGAGAAGGAATGAGCTCTTGTCGTAAAATTTCGGAACCAGAAAACAATTCTACGGTGCTTCCAACTGCAAATTTATTTTGTTGGTCACCCTTTAATTTGACTTTAACGAAATGGTTTTGTTTATTCTTTTCAGCATTGTTCTTATAAACAAAGGCTTCCATGTTGACATTATTTACGACCAAATCTAAATCGCCATCATTGTCTAAATCACCGTAGGCTGCCCCATTAGAAAAACTAGGTGTATCCAATCCCCAATTTTGTGTTTGATTCGAAAAAGTAAGATTAGTGTTATTTTTGAAAGAATAATTAGGTATTGGTGTACTTGGCATTTTATTGATAATCGTTTCAATTTCTGCTTTTTTACCAGTAATGACCATTTTTTGCATCAATTCATTCGCAAAAAAGTCCATAAAATCTTGGTTGGTTAAGTCATGAAAAATACCATTACAAACGTAAATATCTTTTAAACCATCATTGTCCATATCGAACAACAAAGCGCCCCAGCTCCAATCTGTTTTAGCTACTCCTGCATAATTGGCAATCTCGCTGAATTGTTGATTCCCATTATTCACCTGCAAGGTATTTTGCATGTATTGATTGTAAAAATCAAGATTTAATTTTCGGGTAAACAAATCGTAATTCTCAAAACTTGTGGTTGTTTTCAATCGGTCATCTGGTTCTGGTAACATATCTGTTACAAAGATATCCGCTTTACCATCGTTGTTAATATCGGCCATATCTGCACCCATCGAGGATTGACTAATGTGTGAGGTCCAATCCTGAATTTTCTCTGAAAAAGTTCCATTTTTATTGTTGATGTACAAATAGTCTCTTTCATAAAAATCATTCGATATATAGATATCTGGGAACAAATCCCCATTTACATCACCCACTGTTACTCCTAGGCCAAAACCTATCAAGCTTCCGTAAATACCTGCCGCTTCACTCACGTCTACGAACTTTCCACTGTCGTTTCGTAATAATTTATCACCTCCTCCTTTAAGAATATCGGCTACATCCCAATCTTTATCGCGTAGTTCTCTTTTATTAGAATAATTCAAGCTGCTAACCGGGATAAAGCTGTTATTGAGAATGTAAACATCTAAATCACCATCTTTATCATAATCAAAAAAAGCGGCGTGTGTTGTAATTCCAGTATCCGCAAGATTATATTCTTCAGCTTTTTCGGTAAATGTTAGGTTCCCATTGTTAATGAAAAGCTCATTATTTTGTTGACTCCCTTTACTATTCCCAGCATTACAAACATAAATATCTAGTAATCCATCGGCATTAACATCGACCATTACGACACCTGTTGACCATACTTTTGTTCCTTCAACTCCTGCTTTTAACGAGATGTCTTCAAACTTAAAATTGCCCTTGTTGAGATAGAGTTTGTTTTTGCCTAAATTGGAAGTAAAGTATACATCTGAAAGCCCATCATTGTTGATGTCACCAATTGCAACTCCGCCTCCATTATAAAAATTTCGGTATTTAAAAATGTTCATCTCTTCACCATTTTTGACTTCATTAATGAAATCAATACCTGTGTCTGAAGAAGGTAATTGGGTGAATAAAGTATCCGTTTTAACCTTGGAACAATTCGAGAAAAAAAGTGTTACAATAGCAAATAGAAATAATCGTTGCAACATAATAGGGAGTAGGTTTTAATTATTTTGTAAGTTCCTTATAGACACGTAATTTATAGAATTAATATGTAAAAAAAAACAACTTACAAAAATACTTTTAAAGAAAAAGAGGGTATCACTACCCTCTTTCTAAACTAACACAAAACAAAATTCAATCTAAATCAAAATATTTTAATAACCAGAGTTTTGTTTAAGATTTGCATTAAACAAAGCATCTGCTGGTATAGGAAATAAAATATATCTTTTATCAGATACATACGGTTTCAATTCTCTAGCCTCTAAAAACTTACCAAAACGGATCATATCGTTTCTTCTCCATCCTTCATACCACAATTCTTTACCTCTTTCTGTATAAATTGCATCAAGAGTTGTTGGTACCGTGCCAGCAACCGTTGTTCTGGATATCATTTGATTCAATTTTGTTAAATCATTAGTACCAGTTCCTCCTCTTAAGATTGCCTCAGCTTTCATTAACAATGCATCAGAATAACGCATCAACGCATAATCGTTTTCAGGAGTATTTAAATTTGCAGCATCTGGAATATACTTTTGACTTCTAATTCCTGCAGTTTCAAGTGTTGTTCCTCCAGTTATCAAGGTAAGTGCTGCTGTATAAACCAATGGATTTCCTTTTCTATCTTTTAGATTTACTGTACCTGCTGGAATATTTGTATATGGTACACCATTAGCATCTTTGTCTTTTCCATTTTCATCTCTATTCTTACCATTTTTCATTTGACCCACTTGAAAACCAACATTGTTTCCAAAATCATCTAAGATATATTGATCTGCGTTTTTTATACGTCTATCATTTGGATTGAACTTATTGTAATACTCTGCCACTGTAGCAAAACCATTCCATCCATCTGGTGTTTGTTGGTAATGCATACCCATTCTCCAGCGAGATTGTATCCCACCACCTTGTCCTCCTCTTGTATTTTTTGAAGAAAACAAAATCTCTGGAGATGTATTATTTTCAGGCTTGAAGTTATCCCAATAATCAGTCGCTAATGATGAATTAATAGCGTCAACATGAGTTACAACTTTTGTCATATCGGCAGGTGCAAATGTGTATGGTCCTGCAGGATCAGCTGCAGTAAACACCCCTTTATTAAGATAAAGTTTAGCTAATAAAAAATGTGCTGCATCAACATTAGCAATACTTGCGTCTCCAGCTACTCTAGCTGGTAAACTACCAATAATAGCTTCTAACTCAGTAATTACAAAATTCGTAGCCTCCTCTCTTGTCCAAACCTTAGGATCTGCTTCTAATGAACTGCCTTTTTCTCTATATGGAACTTGACCAAATAAATCAATAACGTTATAATAATAGAATGCTCTCAAAAAACGTGCTTGAGAAACTTGTGCTGGAGTACCATTATCAATAACAAGATTACAATTGTGCACCTGAGATAAAAGTGAATTCCAAGCATTTCTAATTTCAATATTATCTGGTGCCCAGGTATGAGTATGTAATTGTCTCCATTTAGCGTTATCATCCCAGTCACCTCCTCTAGTAGGACCTACTAGAGCATCTGTTGACATTTCATCAAGTGCAAACATTTTATCTTGATCTTGGAATCCCCTTAGACCTTCATAAGCACTTACTAAAATCGAGGCTGAGTTTACGGTTGAACCACCTGTGTTGCTAATAACTACACCATCTAAAACTTCTTCATCTAAATTCGTACAACTTACTCCTAATAGGACTGTACTTGTAAATAAGACGCTTTTTATAAAATTTATTCTTTTCATCCTGTTTTTAATTAAAATGTTACATTAAGTCCAAGTGATATACTTCTCTCTCTTGGATAAGATAAATACTCCATACCCGCAGAAGGAACACCATTAAGAGATTTATCAGTATCTACCTCTGGATCAGCACCTGAATAACTTGTTATTACAAACAAATTAGATGCATTTACAAAAAAACGAGCTGATTTAATGCTAAATCTATCAAGAGAATTAACAGTGTAACCAAAAGTTAAATTACCTAATCTTAAAAAATCTCCTTTTTCTAAATACTTTGTTGATGGAGAGTTCGGATCTCCTTGTGCTTGTGGAGATGTTGCAGCTTCTTGTGTTGTATTTCTACCACCTAAGAAAGCTCCCTTGAAAAAATATGCATTTGAAGTATTATTGTAAATATAATGACCAAATGCACCGTAAAAAGAAGCTGAAGCATCAAATCCTTTGTAAGCTAAGTTTGTAGTAAATCCTACATTTATTTTCGGTAAAGGCTGTTTATCTAATAATTTTTTAGCAGCAGTACCAAGTCCTGTGTCATTTCCTACAGCATCTGCATAGATTGAATTTCCAGAACTATCATATCCTCTCCACTCATACAAATAATATGTATATGCTGGGCGATCATTCGTAATAACTTGTGTATAAGCATCAGTTAATCCTTGTCCATTTAACCCTCCTGTTGCAATAAATCCCGCAAAGTTTTTTACTTCATTTTTCAAGAATGAGGCATTGGCTGCAACGTCCCAAGTAAAATCTTTTGTATCAATTACTTTATAATTTAAAGCCAGCTCTATCCCTTTATTGATAAGGTTCCCTGGTAAATTTTTAAATCTTGGTGATGGTGGACCTGGTTGAGTAGCCGCAGAGGGTACTGGAAAAATTAAATCTTTTGTGTCTCTTTGGAAATAATCAATTGATCCAGATAATCTGTTGTTGATTAATTCAAAATCAGCACCTACTCCGTAAGAAGTTGTAGTTTCCCATTTTAAATCCGCATTTGAATTTGTATCAACACCCAAGCTTCCGTTGTTGCCATATGCCGCTCTTGCAATTGCGGAGTTTGGAGCAAACTCTTGATTTCCTGTTATACCATAATTCCCTCTTATTTTAAAACTATTTAACAATCCTTCTTTGTCTTCAAAAACTTTAAAAGCAACCCCCACAGATGGGAAGTAATCGTACTTATTATTAACTCCTAGCTTAGTCGATCCATCTGAACGTAATGTAGCAGTAAGAATTATTTTTTTGTAAATTGTAGCATTAACTCTACCAAAATAGGATTGCAACTCTACTCTATTTCTATATGAACTTACACGAAATTCATTTTGTAAACCTCCCTCAATGTTATCAATTAAATTAACTTGATTTACATCATACCCTTTACCGCTAGATGAATTACCATCTGCATTATAATCGTAATAAGAATAACCTATTAAAGCATCTAAATTAAAATTATCTCCAAAATCATTGTTATAATTTAAAGTATGCTCAAAGGTTTTATTAAACTTATTTTGATTGTTGATGTTAGCAACTCCATATTTTACTTCAGATGTTCCAGGTACAGTGGCCGAAAATTGATTTCCTGATATTTCCATTGTTGGTAACAACTGACTTTTTCTACTTGAATTTGAAGTCTCAACGCCAAATAAAAATTGATATTTCAATTTACTAGTGATTTTCCAAGTAGAATTAATACTTCCTAATAATTTGTTAGTATTTGTATAATCTGTATACGAATCTAATAACTGTACAGGATTCAAATAATCATCTCCAACCACATTATAAGAACCGTTTGCATTTCTAATTGGTAACGTTGGATTCCAATATAAAGCTGTACCAATTACATTACCAATAAAACCTGCATTATTTGACAATAAAGTGGCTTCGTCCCTAACTGATGAGTAAATCACCCTAGACTCTACTTTTAAAGCCCCTCCAAAAAAATCATTTGAATTATAAATCGATACATTGTAACGATCTAAACCTGTTTTTTTAACAATTCCATCTGTATTTGAAGCTCCAAATGACACTCTTGTATTAGAATTCTCAGTAGATTTTGTAAAGGATAAGTCGTGATTCATAGAAAATCCATTTCTAAGCACAGCATCCTTCCAATTGTAAGATCGTGAACCTTTATCATCTCCTCCTGCTGCAGCAAATTGATCTCCTGTCATAACATCTAACTTTCCAGACATTTTACTAAACTGAAAAGATGTATTATACACTAATTGCGGAACATTTGATTTTCCCTTTTTAGTTGTAATAACGATTACACCATTAGCACCACGAGAACCATAAATAGCAGTACTTGATGCGTCCTTTAAGACAGACATACTTTCAATATCATTTTGATTGATAAAGTTTAACGGATTCCTTGATGATGAAGTACCCAACAAATCAGCACCACCAGCAGATATGTTACCTCCATCTAGTGGAACACCATCTACAACAATTAATGGGCCATTACCTGAACGGATAGATGAATTTCCACGTACTCTAATAGCAACACCAGCACCAGGTTCCCCACTAGATTGAGTCACTTGAACACCTGCAACTTTACCTCTTAACAGCTGTGCTGGAGAGGGTGAAGCAACATTATCAAATTGTTTAGAACTTAATTGATCCACAGCTCCCGTTGCATCTTTCTTTTTCACAGTTCCATACCCAACCACAATTACTTCTTTCAGTTGAGCGGAGTCGTCTTTTAAGACAACATTGATAACACTCTTACCAGCTGCACTAACTTCTTGTGACTTTAAACCAATGTAACTAAATACCAAAACCGCGTCTGAACTAACGTTTCTTAAAATAAAAGTTCCATCAAAATCGGTTTGAGCTGAAATACTGGTTCCTTTTACCAATACATTGGCCCCAGGAAGTGGGCCACTGGCGTCTGATACTTTTCCTTTGATTTCTTGCGAATAGGCCATACCTGTGCAAAGAACCGTTAGAAACATCAGCAAGCCTTTTAGTAGACTATTTTTCATACGTAATAAATAAGTTGGTTAATAATTTTTTTAAAAATTGGTTATTGCTTTTATTATACAAATCAAACTTACACAATGTTTTATGATAAATTTAAGAAAAAACATAACTACAACGTTTTCGTAAAGCCGAAAACGTTTTCGATTTTAAAATAGATACTTCATTTTTTTAATATTTATTTTATATAAAGCACAAAAAAAACCGCTAAAAAAAACATATAATTCTTTTTTTACGGTTTTGAATACTAAAACAATCTGTTGAATACACAACCAAATAACCAAAATCAATACAAACTATACGAATAATTCAATAAAAAACAGTAATTGATATAAATTACACACTTAACGCTTGTTATCCTCATAAAATCAACAGATTATAAACTAAAAATTAAGTAATCAACTCTTACTAATTTAATTAATGGTAATTGTTTTTTCATCGGTTCCAATACCAATAATTTTCAAAGATTTCCATTTTTTGGGCAAAATGCCTTTATTAAATTGCAACCCTTTATCCGTTTGCTCAACCCCACCAAAACCATAAATTACCGCTTGAAGCATTGCACCAGCTCCTGTAGCAAAATAAGGATTATTACTATTGGCGGATTCTGAAAACACTCCAAATGGTGGACGACTATTGGGCAAATAGGATTTTACAAAATATTCATACGCTTTCTCACTATCTCCTAGTCTGGCATACAAAACAGATAAAACTCCAGAAGCCATTGCAGGGCCATCTTTCTTGTCAATTTTATCAGCATAATATTCTAAATCCTTCTTGATTTGTTCATTATCTGTTATGACATGCAACGGATAAGCCAACAAGTTCACATCTGCTTGTTTTATCATTTGTCCTTTGTATCCTTTGTAATTTTGTGTTATGCCATTTTCTTTATGAATCACTAATTTTTCGGAAACTTTAATCCATTCTTCATTCACTTTTTCATTCAAAATTTTTGCCGCTTTAATGGTGTTTTTCAAACTTTCTATTGTAGAAGCATTGGTAAAAGCATTATCATCAACATGCTGAGCATATTCATCTGCACCGACCACATTATGAATAGAATAGCTGCCATCCGAATTTTCTACTGCTCTACTGACCCAAAAATTAGCTGTTTGTTTCAAAACTTCCCATTCATTTCGCAACCAAGATTGGTTTTGTGTCATTGCAAAATAATTCCAAAAAGCAATAGACACATCTGCCGTAATATGTTGCTCGAAAATTCCAGTTAATGCCCAAGTCGGCGTAGCTTCTTCACCAGTATCATCGGATTCCCAAGGAAACATCGCTCCTTGATAACCATAAATAGTTGCTTTTTGCTTGGCTTTTGCCAAACGGTCAGAACGATAATCCAAACACGACTTAGCCATTTCTGGTTGTAAGACTAACAAAGTCGGAAACATCCAAAGCTCCGTATCCCAAAATATATGACCATTATATCCCTGCGAAGACAATCCCATTGGAGCAATGCTTTGTCTTGAATCTGGACGAATAAAAGAATACAAATTATACAATGCAAAACGCACTCGTTGTTGCGCATCTAAATCTCCTTCTATTTGAATATCCCCTGATTTCCATAAATCAGCCCAAGCTTTTTTATGTTTGTACAACAATTTATCAATCCCTTCTTGCAAAGCATAAATAGGTTGTCTCTCGGACTCATTCAAAGGGTCTGTAACATCTTTTGAAGTACAAATTCCTCCAGCAATTGCAAAACGAAAACCTTTTCCTTTGCTTAATTTTTTAGAAAAACCAACTTCATCGCCTTTTGGCTCCAAAGTTTCGCTAGCACCATCAAACAAAAAAGTGGTTGACGCTGCGACTTTATATTTACCTGTCAAAGTTTGTGCAGTAGTTCCAAAAACAGGCATTAGATATTGGTTGTCTTTCAATACTCTATATTGTCTTTTGGCGTGTTTTAATTCATCAGGAACTGTCATATAATTGGCTACAGTCACATCGATATTTTTTAAAGGAGTAATTTTAACTATCGCCATCGCAGAAAAAGGCAAAGCTCGATTCGCCAAAATAGTATACTCAATAGTAGCCACATCTTTAAATCGAAACGAAGTGGTACTTGTTCCTTCTTTCATAGCAACTACTTGTTCCCATTTATCTATATTCGAAGCCGTCACTTCTTCCCCATTGATTACCAATCTCAAGTTCAAAAATTCAATACCCCGCACAATTCTACTGATACCGTTTTCTGGACTACCATCATAAACCCCATTGAGAATGATTTCTTTGGTTTTGAGCGGAGTCGCATCCGTAACAATCCCAATTTGACCATTGGCCATAGCCACACCATAATAATTGTCTCGAGAATTCGCTACCAAATTCCATTCGTCGGATTGGGTCTGAGCCTGAGAAAATGGACTAAAAAGAAAAATAGCGGCAACCTTAATGATTGTTGATTTCATATTTTTAATGTTAAAATAATTTCAAATTTAGATTATTTACATTTAAAAAATTGCATTTTACCACTAAGTCGCTCAATTCAGAATCGAAATCGTTTTCGAAAAAATCGAAATCGTTTTCGATTTTTTACCCTTCCATAATTTGAAAAAGGAATTCTATTTTTATAGAATGGTTAAACTAAAAAAAATGAAAGTACTCCCAAAGACTTATTTAATACCTGTTTTCCTTTGCCTCTTGAATATAGGATGTCAGAAAGTAAAAGACAATGAATTCTCGATACCTACTGCTATTCAACTGACTTCTAATCCTGACCAACTATTTTTAGAACCGTATCGACCACAATTTCATTTTACGTCCCAAAAAAAATGGATGAACGACCCAAATGGAATGGTATTTTACAAAGGAGTCTATCATTTGTTCTACCAGTACTATCCTGAAGATATTGTTTGGGGACCAATGCATTGGGGACACGCAACAAGTACCGATTTACTACATTGGCAACACAAGAAAATAGCTTTATTTCCTGATGAGCTGGGACTAATTTTCTCAGGAAGTGCGGTAATTGATTACAACAATACTTCTGGATTGGGAAGCAAAGAACATCCGCCAATGGTAGCCATTTTTACGTATCATAATATGGTTTTTGAAAAAGCAGGCAAAATAAATACACAATCTCAGGGGCTCGCTTACAGCCTTGATGAAGGAGAAACTTGGAAAAAATACGAGCGAAATCCCATCATAAGTAACACCGATAAAAAAGATTTTAGAGATCCTAAGGTTTTTTGGAACAACGAAACTAACATCTGGAACATGGTACTCGTTGCAGGTGATCACGCAGAATTTTACACTTCAAAAAACCTGATAGATTGGACTAAAGAAAGTGAATTTGGAAAACAGTATGGCGCCCACGGTGGTGTTTGGGAATGTCCAGATATCTTCAAATTAAAAGTAAATGGCAACGGAGAAGAAAAATGGGTTTTAATTATAAGCATCAATCCTGGTGCTCCAAATGGAGGTTCGGGCACTCAATACTTTGTGGGGAATTTTGATGGAAAAACATTTACTAGCACTCAAAAAGAACCCAAATGGATTGACTTTGGCACTGATAATTATGCTGGTGTTACCTATAATGATGCCCCCAATAACCAAAGAATTTTCATAGGATGGATGAGTAATTGGTTATATGCCAGAAATACACCTACCAAAAATTGGAGAAGTGCCATGACACTGCCAAGAACACTTGAACTGACAAAAATAAACGGAGAGTATCTTCTGAAAAACAAACCTATAACTGCTTTTAAAAAGCTCCAAAAACCAGCTTTTACCTCTAAAAAAATTCCCTTAAAAGCCAATCAAAAAACCGATTTCAAATATGACGCTTTTAACCAATCCGAAATCCGATTCAAAGCAGCAAACAAAGACTTACAATTGGTTTTTTCCAATGACGTAAATGATTCGTTAGTGCTCCATTATAACTCCAAATCAAAAACGTTTAGCATTGACCGCCGAAAATCTGGAAAAGTTGCCTTTGAAAAAAACTTTGGGAAAGACATTCATAAATCTAACGTTTCAGCACTTATTGCTAATCAAATCGACTTTCAAATCATTCTGGATTGGTCCTCAATAGAGCTTTTCTTGAATGATGGATTGTATAGTTTCACTGAACAAATTTTCCCTCAAAAACCCTACACTCAATTAAGTATTTTATCAACCGAAGACCAAGAACTGCAAGATTTTACCATCACTAGCATTAGCAGTATTTGGCCTAAAAAAATAGCAAAGAATGAATAATGTTAGAAACTGGTCACTTACTGTTGCAGTAGCTGGATTTTTATTTGGTTTTGACACCGTAGTTATCTCTGGAGCCAATTTACCTATAAAGGAATTATGGCACACCACTCCATTGTTTCATGGCGTTTTCATTATGTCAATGGCGCTTTGGGGAACGGTATTAGGCGCCCTTCTGGGTGGTTATCCGTGTGATAAATGGGGTAGAAAAAAAACGCTACTTTGGATAGGTATCTTGTTTTTGGTTTCGGCACTAGGCTCCGCATTGGCTCCCAATCCTTATGTTTTTTCTTTCTTTAGGTTTATTGGCGGAATTGGCGTTGGCGCCTCTTCGGTAGCCGCTCCCATCTATATTTCGGAAATCTCAAGTCCAGAAAATCGTGGAAAATTGGGAACCTTATTTCAGTTTAACATCGTATTCGGAATACTGATTGCCTTTTTTTCAAACTATTTTTTCGAAGGCTTTGGCGGCGCCAACGATTGGCGTTGGATGATTGGCATTGTTGCCTTACCAGCATTGATTTACAGCGTCATTGTCATTAGAATTCCTGAAAGTCCTCGATGGCTTATTCTGAATAAAAAAGATGACCAAGCGGGTCTAGCAGTTTTAGAAATGATTTATGCTCCTGCTCAGGCCAAAGAAAGTTTTAATGAAATCAAAAAAGACGTAACAACAACTGCAATTTCAGATTCCTTCTTTTCTAAAAAATATAAGTTCCCCATTCTTCTGGCTTTTCTGTTGGCTTTTTTCAATCAATTATCAGGCATTAATTTCATATTATATTATGCCCCAGAAATTCTCGAAATGGCAGGATTAGGAGCCAAAGAATCCTTGTTTAATTCTATTTTGATTGGCGTAACCAATTTGGTTTTTACCCTAATCGGAATGCGTTTAATAGATGTTTTAGGTCGAAAACAACTTATGTTAATTGGCTCGTTAGGCTACATTATAAGCTTAACTATGGTGGCTTTTGCTTTCTATTCGCAACTAGGCTCAGTAGTTTTATTGCTGTCTATTATGCTTTTTATTGCATCTCACGCTATCGGACAAGGAGCTGTAATCTGGGTTTTCATTTCCGAAATTTTTCCCAATTCTGTTCGGGCAAACGGGCAAGCTTTTGGCACAGGAATTCACTGGATTTTTGCGGCATTAATCACATTAGTCGGACCTATTGTTATCGATATTTACAAAGAAAATCCTTGGCCTATTTTTGCTTTTTTCGCCTTTATGATGCTCTTGCAACTCGTTTTTGTACTCTTTATGATGCCAGAAACCAAAGGATTGTCGCTTGAAGAAATTGAATCTAAAATGAAAACTCATGATTAATCAACCCAACACCAAATCCATAGTTTGCTTTGGAGAAATCCTATTCGATATCTTTCCGATTCATAAAAAAATTGGCGGTGCTCCCTTAAATGTATCCCTAAGATTAAAATCCCTTGGTATCAATACGCAAATCATTAGTTGTATTGGCAACGATTCAAATGGAAAAGAGGCACTTGACTACCTCACGCCAACAGGTATTTCAACACAAACCATCCAAATCAACCACACACATCCAACTGGGGAAGTTTTTGTGCATTTAAATGAAAAAGGTTCAGCAACTTATATCATCAACTATCCCGCGGCTTGGGACAAAATCAAATACACACAAGAAGGAGAGACAGCTGTAATTGGAGCAGATGTTTTTGTTTTTGGCAGTTTAGCTTGCAGAGATGCCATTTCACACCAAAGTTTGCTCAATTATATTGCTTTATCAAAATTCAAAGTTTTTGATGTCAATTTAAGAGCTCCTTATTATTCAAAAGAATTACTAGAAACATTATTCATGGAAGCCGATTGTATCAAATTCAACGACGAAGAATTGTACGAAATCAGCGATTTGTTAGATTCTCCCTATCATTCCTTAGAACAAAACATACAATTCATTGCCGAGAAAACCAATACCAACAATATTTGTGTGACCAAAGGGAGCCATGGCGCTGTTTTATTTACCAATAATCAATTCTATTACAATAGCGGATACCAAGTCGCCGTGGCCGATACCGTAGGCGCTGGAGACTCCTTTTTGGCTGGATTACTGAGCGTTTTAATCACAGAAAACAATCCTCAAAAAGCATTGAATTTTGCCTGTGCTTTAGGAGCCCTAGTCGCTTCACACGAAGGAGCCAACCCCAAAATAACCCGAAAAGAAATCGATGAATTTATGCATCCATTACTAAAATAAAAGGAACTACAATGAAAAAAAACAATGCAATTTTACTGCTCTTATCAATTGTAAGAGCAATTATTTGTGCCCCTATGACTGCACAAGAAAAAAAAAACATCCCTTGATAAAAAATGGTGGAAAGAGGCTGTAGTTTATCAAATTTACCCACGTAGTTTCAAAGATTCTGATGGAGATGGTGTGGGTGATTTGAAAGGAATTATTTCGAAACTAGATTACATCAAAAGTTTGGGTGTTGACATCATTTGGCTAAACCCAATCTATAGTTCTCCAAACGCTGATAATGGTTATGATATTTCAGATTATCAAAATATTATGAAAGAATTTGGAACTATGCAAGACTTTGATGCACTATTAAAAGGTCTGCATCAAAGAGGTATAAAACTCGTAATGGATTTAGTTGTTAATCATAGCAGTGATGAACACAAATGGTTTCAAGAAAGTCGGAAATCTAGAGACAATCCCTACCGAGATTACTATCATTGGTGGCCTGCCGAAAAAGGGAAACCAGCTTTTCGTCCAGGAGCGTTCGAAGCTGATGGAAGCGGCTGGCGTTATGACAAAACAACTGATTCGTATTACCTCCATTATTTCAACTTCAAACAACCAGATTTAAATTGGGAAAATCCAAAAGTTAGACAAGAAATTTACAGTATGATGCGTTGGTGGCTAGACAAAGGCATTGACGGTTTTAGAATGGATGTCATTCCATTTATTTCTAAAGACACTAGCTTTCCAGTAATTACTCAAGAAGAATTAAACAAAAATTACCAAGGTCGTTGGGATGTATATATGGGTAGCGGTCCTCATTTGCACGAATATCTTCAAGAAATGAACCGTGAGGTGTTGAGCAAATACGACTGTATATCTTTGGCAGAAGGTGCAGGAATGCTAACTTCAACAGCTTTAAATTTTGTAGATGCCGACAGAAATGAATTGAATATGGGCTATCATTTTGAAGGCACTAATTTGGGTTATATCCCTGGTTATTTCAAAAAAATGGGTCCTTATTCATTAGTTGATTTCAAAAAAATCTATTCAGATTGGGATGCAGTATATCAAACCAAAGGCTGGGGAACCATTTATTTAGGTAATCACGACCAACCCAGAATGACCTCTCGATGGGGAAATGACGCACCAGAATATCAGTCATTTTCATCAAAGCTTTTGACTACATTTTTACTTTCGATGAGAGGAACTCCATACTATTACAATGGTGACGAAATAGGAATGGTAAATGCAAAATTTGATAAAATTGAAGATTACCGTGATATCGAAACTTTGGCAGAATATGAAAGGCTTCAAAAAACAGGAGGTGATTTAAAACAATTCATTGAAGACCAAAAAACAGGTGGAGCTAGAGACAACGGAAGAACGCCATTTCAGTGGAATGCCACACCCAATGCCGGTTTTACCGAAGGGAATCCTTGGCTAAAAGTACATCCTAACCATTTAACAATCAATGCCGAAAGTCAAGAAAATGATGCTGACTCTACCTTAAATTATTTTAGAAAGTTGGTACAATTACGAAAAAAAGAACCCATACTCATTTATGGAAGTTATACTTTATTGGACGAAGAAAATGAAAATATTTATGCTTATTTAAGAGAGCTAAATGGTCGAAAAATATTGGTCTTGTTGAACTTTACATCACAAGAAGCCCTTTTTTCAATCCCAATTGCTGTTGAAGGAGCAAAAATATTGCTTTAAAATTATCCAAATAATACGATTGAAAGTTATTATTTAAGACCTTTTGAAGCAATAATTGCTGATTGCATTAATTAAATACATTTTTTCTATAAAGTTAAAATTATAATGCAATAGCTTTTACTGCTGATATAGTTTCAATGTAAAATATTTTTCTTTAACATTATATAAATAACTAATTACTATTTCTATTCATTCTATCTAAACCCATGAAGCAAAATAGTTATTTAGATTAGACTTTTCAATTCATAAAAATTTTGAAAAAAGCAAAAAAGACTCAGAATAAAGCAAAATTATTTATCAAAAACCGCTTAATTCTATTAATTACAGCATTTGTTGAAAGCGAATTTTATTGGTTTTGTTTTCATTCCTACGAAGAAGGAACCGCATAAATTACACACATTATATGATTCCTCCCGCGTCGGAATAACAAAAGCTGTTAATAGTAGAATTAAGCCTTAAGTACTAACGCAGTTTACTCCAAAACCCGAATACACATTTTACAACACCTTAAAAACAAATAATTTATACAAAAAAAACAAAATTTATACTTATATTGTCTTAAAATCAATATGGTTCATTTTTACAATAATAGTTTAATTTGAAACCAAACATAAGCTAAGACCATGAAAGAAACTACTCTTAAAGAAATTGCTTCTAAACTAGGTATATCAATAACTACAGTTTCGAAGGCACTAAAAAACTACCCTGACGTTAGCGAAAAAACGAAGCAGGCCGTTTTGGATTTAGCAAAAGACTTGCATTATACACCTAATAGTTTTGCAGTGAATTTAAGGACAAAGGAATCCAAAACCATCGGATTAATCATTCCTGAAGTGATGCATCATTTTTTTTCAAATGTGATTAACGCCATTATTGATAAAGCCGAAAAAAATGGATATTTAGTAATTATCTTACAATCTAATGAATCTATAGAACTTGAAAAAAAGCAAGTAGAATTGCTAATCAATAAACGGGTAGATGGAATTATAATGTCACTTTCTAATGAATCTAATTTTGATGAACATATCAAAGAAATTATCAATAGAAATATTCCCTTTGTAATGTTCGACAAAATTTCCAAATTAGCCAATTGTTCGAAGGTTTTGATTGATGACCAAAAAGCAGCGATGAGTGCCACTCAACATTTAATCGATAAAGGATGTAGAAAAATAGCACACATTCGAGGCCCCCTAAACCCACAAAATTCAATAGATCGCTATATTGGTTATAAAAAAACATTAGACAAGAATCAAATCCCATACGACCCAAAATTGGTTTACACTTGTGAAAATGTTACTTTTCAGGAAGGATTAGATTTTGCTAAACAAATTATTGAAGAGCATCCAGATGTAGATGGTGTTTTTGCTGTAACAGATTTAATAGCCGTAGGCGTTTTATCATACTTTAACGATCATCAAATAAAAGTGCCTCAACAAGTAGCTGTAATCGGTTTTAGCAATTGGTTTATGTCTCAAGTTTTGAATCCAAAATTGAGCACCATAGACCAACCCAGTCATGAAATGGGAGTAGCATCATTTAATCTTTTATTAGAAGAAATGCACGCTCATAAAGAAAACATTCCGTTTACGCCAAAAACTTTGATTTTGGAAACTAGCGTTATCGAAAGAGATTCTAGTAAGAAATCATAATGAATTATCAATATTTCTCAGAAGACCCCTCCATTTGGTTCTTTTTAAAGGAGAATTCTTAAAAACAGCATTAAAGGTATCAGATGTGATTTCCTCCCAATCTTTTTTTGACCATTGAAGCAGTTCAGGATTAGGATTAAATAAAGGTTCCTGATGCGATTTTGAAAACCGATTCCAGGGGCAAACATCTTGACAGACATCACATCCAAAAATCCAATCGTCAAATTTTCCTTTAAACTCTGATGGAATATTATCTTTCAATTCAATCGTAAAATAAGAAATACACTTGCTACCATCTACAACATAAGGTGCAACAATAGCCTGCGTAGGGCATGCATCAAGACAAGCCGTACAAGTACCACAATGGTCAGTTGTAGCATGATCATATTCTAAATCAAGGTTTACAATCAACTCAGCAATAAAGTAAAATGAACCCACTTTTTGAGTGATTAAATTACTATTTTTCCCTATCCAGCCTAAACCGCTTTTCGCAGCCCATGCTTTATCTAGAACAGGTGCTGAATCAACGAAAGCTCTTCCTGAAACTTCACCTATCTCCGTTTGAATCGAAAATAATAATTCTTTTAATTTATCTTTAATTACAAAATGATAATCTTGGCCAAAAGCATATTTTGAAATCTTATAAGAATCTGGATTTTGTTCTTCAGAAGGATAATAGTTCAACAATAAAGATATAACACTCTTAGCACCATCTACTAATAAAGTCGGGTCGAGTCTCTTGTCAAAATGATTCTCCATATAACTCATTTGGCCATTCATTTGTTGGCTTAACCAATATTCTAATCTTGGAGCTTCTTTATCTAAAAAACCAGCTTTAGAAATCCCACAAGACAAAAAGCCGAGTCTTTTGGATTCGGCTTTTATAAATTGAGTATATTTTTCTTTGTTATTAATCATTACTAAAACAATCCTCCTTGAACATTCATTCTTACTTTACCCAAATGTTGGTATGCTTTTTCAGTTACTTCCCTTCCGCGTGGTGTTCTCATAATAAAACCCTCTTGAATCAAGAAAGGTTCATATACCTCCTCAATAGTCTCACTACTCTCAGATACAGCAGTTGCTAAAGTAGTTAAACCTACAGGACCTCCTTTGAATTTGTCGATAATTGTGGTTAAAATCTTATTATCCATTTCATCCAAACCATGCGCATCAACATTAAGAGCTTTAAGAGCAAAACGAGCTATTTCAATATCTATGGTGCCATTCCCTTTAATTTGTGCAAAATCACGAACCCTACGCAACAGAGCATTAGCAATACGAGGTGTGCCTCTGCTTCTCCCAGCAATTTCTATCGCAGCTTCCATGGTAATTGGCATTTTAAAAATAGAAGAACTACGTTCTACAATAGTAGTCAACAATTCTGTGGAATAATACTGCAAACGAGAAGATATACCAAAACGAGCACGCATTGGAGCCGTAAGCAAACCCGAACGAGTGGTAGCACCAATTAAGGTAAAAGGATTTAAATTAATTTGAACCGTTCTTGCATTTGGTCCGGATTCAATCATAATGTCAATTTTAAAATCTTCCATTGCAGAATATAAATACTCCTCAACAATAGGACTCAAACGATGAATTTCATCAATAAAAAGGACATCTCTTTCTTCTAGATTAGTCAATAAACCAGCTAAATCACCAGGCTTGTCAAGTACTGGCCCCGAAGTGATTTTTATTCCTACTTTTAATTCATTTGCTAAAATATTAGCTAAAGTAGTTTTACCTAATCCTGGCGGTCCATGAAAAAGGGTATGATCTAAAGCTTCATTACGCTGGTTTGCAGCAGCAACAAATACCTTTAGATTTTCTAAAACCTGATCTTGTCCTGAAAAATCATCAAAACTAAGGGGTCTTAATCTTTTTTCAATATCAAGTTCTTCTGAATTATAGTTGGTATTCGTTGGGTCTAAATTTTCATTCATTGGATAAAGATAAAAAAAGGCTTTACAATAAAAAAGCCTTTCACAAGGAAAGGCTTTTTCTATTTTTATAAATTAGTGATGTAAAACTTCTTCACCAACTTTCATAGGAACATTTTGAGGCACAAAATCTTCATCATGTCCTGGCTTACTGTAATCGTAAGGCCATCTATGAACTTCAGGAATTTCACCTGGCCAGTTACCATGCATGTGTTCTACAGGAGCAGTCCATTCTAATGTATTTGATTTCCATGGATTTTGTTCTGCTTTTTTACCATAAAAAATACTAACAAAGAAATTATACAAGAAAACTAATTGAAATGCACCACCAATTAAAGCGAAAGTAGTAATCAATACATTCACATTTTGTAAATCATCAAAAAGTGGGAAGTTAGTATTAGTATAATAACGTCTTGGCAAACCAGCTAAACCAATAAAATGCATTGGGAAGAAAACACCATAAGCACAAACCGCAGTTACCCAAAAGTGAACGTATCCTAAATTTTTATTTAACATTCTTCCAAACATTCTTGGGAACCAGTGATAAACCCCAGCAAACATTCCATAAAGTGCAGAAATACCCATTACCAAGTGGAAGTGAGCTACCACAAAGTAAGTATCGTGTACATTAATGTCTAGTGTACTATCACCAAGAATAATTCCAGTCAAACCACCCGTAATAAAAGTAGAAACTAAACCAATTGAGAACAACATAGCTGGGTTCAATTGCAAGTTACCTTTCCATAAAGTTGTAATGTAGTTAAACGCCTTTACAGCAGAAGGAATAGCAATCAATAAGGTTGTAAATGTAAACACCGAACCTAAGAAAGGATTCATCCCTGAAATAAACATATGGTGACCCCATACAATTGTTGACAAGAACGCAATTGCCAGTATAGACATAATCATCGCTCTATAACCAAAAATTGGTTTACGAGAATTAGTTGCAATAATTTCTGAAGTAATCCCTAAAGCTGGTAATAATACGATGTAAACCTCTGGGTGTCCTAAGAACCAAAACAAGTGCTCAAAAAGAACTGGAGATCCACCTTGATAATGTAAAACTTCACCAGCAATATAAATATCAGACAAGAAGAAAGAAGTACCAAAACTTCTATCAAAAATCAATAATAAAGCGGCAGAAAGTAAAACCGGAAAAGAAATAATACCAATAATAGCAGTAACAAAGAATGCCCAAATAGTAAGTGGCAATCTAGTCATTGACATCCCTTTTGTTCTTAAGTTGATAACTGTTACAACATAATTCAAAGATCCCATTAATGAAGACGCAATAAATATTGCCATAGACACTAACCAAAGTGTCATACCAGCTCCTGAACCAGGTATAGCTTGAGGTAATGCACTTAATGGAGGATAAATTGTCCAACCAGATGAAGCTGGTCCAGCCTCAACAAAAAGAGAACAAATCATGATCACACTTGATAAGAAAAACAACCAATAGGAAATCATATTCATGAAACCTGAGGCCATATCTCTAGCTCCAATTTGAAGTGGAATCAACAAATTACTAAAAGTACCACTTAGACCTGCTGTCAATACAAAAAATACCATAATAGTACCATGAATTGTAACTAAAGCCAAATAGATATCATTAGCCATAACTCCTTCTGGAGCAAATTTATCACCTAATAAAATATTGAAAATTTTAAAAGATTCTTCTGGCCAAGCCAATTGCATTCTAAAAAGCAATGACATTCCAACACCAATAATCCCCATAACAATACCTGTAATCAAGTACTGTTTTGCAATCATTTTATGGTCAATACTAAAAATGTATTTAGTAATGAATGTATCCTTATGGTGGTGTTCGTGTTCGTGATCGTGTCCGTGATCGTGACCTTCTGCTGACATATATATACTTTTAAATATTCTTAAATAATTATTTCATTGCTACCTTAACAGCAGCAGGTTCCTTTGCTACATTCAAACTATCTGATCCTGAAGCACCTTCAGCTGCTGGAGTTTCTTTTGAAGCTTTATATTCCTTAACTAAAGCAACTTTATCACTCAGCCATTTCTTATAATCCTCTGGAGAATCAACAACAACTTTCATTTGCATATTGTAATGAGAAGCTCCACAAATTTTGTTACACAACAATAGATAGTCAAAAGTATAAGGATCTAAAGCTGTTCCACCTTTTGCAACTAATTCAGTGCTCTTTTTAGAACGCAAGTCATTAATTCTTGCCACTTTTTCAACCATAAAAGGTAATTCTCTATACTCTGAAGTAGTGTAGATTGGAGTAAAAGCAAATTCAGTAACCATACCTGGAACACAGTTCATTTGAGCTCTAAAATGAGGCATATAAGCTGAATGCAATACATCTTGAGAACGCATTTTGAAGTGAACTTTTTTTCCTTTAGGAATATGAATTTCAGTAGCCAAAAAGTCGTCTTGAGCATTTTTATCAGCTAAATCCACACCTACTGAATTTACACCATCAATCAAACGAACATTAGCTTTACCTAACACTTGATCAGCACCAGCATATCTAGCTGTCCATTTAAATTGCTGAGCATAAAGCTCGATAACTACAGTATCTTCTTCATCATCGATAAACATAATGTTAGTCCATGCATATAAACCATACAAAATAAGACCTGCTAAAACAACAGCTGGTATTACACTCCAAACTGCTTCTAGTTTATTGTTATCAGCAAAATAAAGTGCCTTTTTCTCTTTATTACCTCTATATTTAAATGCAAAATAATGTAATAAAACTTGTGTAATTGCTTGCACAGTAAAGATTAAAACCCAAGTAATATTCATCAAATTATCAACTGTACCACCATGTTCTGATGCTGGTGTATGTAACGGTAAATCTCCCCACTTTAACAAACCATATATCGTAAAAATATAAATGAATGCTAAAAAACCAAACATCAAATATCCTTGAATATTGTTATCATTATCAGTTGCTATTTGAGAATCATCAGATTTTGAACCTACTTGTGTAAGATCAAATATCTTAGTCAATTGCCAAAGCGCAACAGCTAATAAAACTAAAACTATAATTACCAACAAACTTGTCATCTGTTTTTCTGTTTAAAATATTAATAATGAAAGTGTTTACTTTCCTCAATAAAAGGATTTCTTTTTGGCAACAAAGGTGCTTTTGTAAGTGCTGTAAAAACAACATATATAAATAAACCAAGGAAAAATAACACTGAAGAAATTTCTGGAACACCAATAAACCATTGATCTCCAACTGTACCTGGCATAATCATATTAAAGAAATCAATATAATGTCCAAATAATATAACGGTACCTGCCATAACCAACACCCACGTAATTCTTTTGAAGTCAGTATTAATTAAAATTAAAACTGGGAACAAGAAATTCATAGCTACAGCGCCAAAGAAAGGTAAATTAAAATCTTGAATTCTAGTAACAAAATAGGTAACCTCTTCTGGAATATTAGCATACCAAATCAACATAAATTGAGAGAACCATAAGTAGGTCCAAAATACACTGATCCCAAACATAAACTTAGCTAAATCATGAATATGACTTGTGTTTACATGTTCTAAATAGCCTTTTGATTTTAAGTAAAGCGTAATCATACAAATGGTTGTAATACCACTTACAAAGAAACTAGCAAAAACATACCAACCAAACAATGTACTAAACCAATGTGGATCAATTGACATAATCCAATCCCAAGACATAATAGATTCAGTAACTATAAAGAAAACTAAGAACAAAGCAGACATTTTGAAATTCTTTTTGTAAAAAGTATTATCTTCTGATTCATCTTGTGCTAAACAATTTTTTCTTGAAAAATATCTATAAGCATTCCATCCTAACAAGAAGATACCTGCTCTAATAATCCAAAATGGAAAGTTTAAATAACCAGATTTAGTTTGTATCAATTTATCATGAGCAACCACTTCAGGATCCAACCAAATAAACAAATGGTTAAAATGCAATCCACATAAAACTAATATGATAAAGAATATTACAGAACCTACTGGTAAATAAGCCGTGATACCTTGCATTACTCTAAACAAAACTGGAGACCAACCTGCTTGAGCAACTTGCTGAATAGCATAAAATGCTAAAGTTCCTAAGGATAACAACATAAAAAAGATACAAGCTACATATACAGCAGCCCATGGCTTATTGCTTAATTGATGCAAAACATGCTCTAAATGTTCTGTATGCTCAGCATCTGCTTTAGCGTCATGACCTACAGTCTTAGCATGATCAACATGTGAATCGGGAGCAGCATTTGTCACTTCTTCTTTAACCTCATGAGATTCTACTGGTGCAGCATGAGTAGCTTCACCATGAGCTTCTTGAGATTCAATAGGAGCTGCGTGAGTTGTCTCTGTAGTGGCTGAATGTGATTCGGCAGGAGCAGCATGAGTTGATTCCCCATGACCACCATGTGAATCTGCAGCAAGAAGTGCTTCCACATCTTGAATATCTTTTGGTGCACTATAAAAACCATAACCAATACCTAATAAACCAACAGCCATTAGGATAAAAGAAAAAGTTTTTAATTTACTTGAAAATGTATACATATCTATTACGATCAGTTTGTTCAACAATTATAATTCGCTTTTTAGTTTTAGGACATAGTCTACAACTAACCAACGCTCATGAGCACTCAATTGATTTGCATGCGATCCCATAGAGTTTAATCCATAAGTGATAACATGGAATACGCTTCCTTCTGTAATTGGACGGTCAGCATAACTAGGCACTCCAAGAAATTTTTCTCTTTCAACCAATTTACCTTTACCATTACCAGAAGCTCCATGACAACTGATGCAGTAAATTTCAAAAAGTTCTTTTCCTTTTTCTGAATTTCTCTCTAAAGAATCTAAAGGAGATTTTAAATTAGCTTTAGCCAATTCATAACCAGCAGTAGAATTCTCATATTCATATACTTCAAATCCTCTTTTTAGAGAACCTTTTGCGGGTAATTGACCTTCTTTTCCGTCTTTAAATGCATTCGATTCGGAATATGTTTCGTAACCAACCGATTCATACATGTTTGGGAAATACTGATAGTTTGGTGTCAATTTATCATGACAAGATGAAACTAACAAAGTAATACCAGCCAAAAGTGTTAATTTATATATACTTCTCATAGCTACAATTAATTCTTATCTATTACATTTACTTCAACTGCTCCTGTACTTTTGAAAAAAGAAACTAATTCTTCTTCATTGTTATTTACAGCAACCTCCATTAAAAAATGATCGTCTGTAGTTCTAACATCAGGGTTTTCGGCTTGTTTAAAAGGCCATAATCTACTTCTCATATAGAAAGTAATAACCATTAAGTGAGCAGCAAAGAAAACAGTCTCTTCAAACATAATTGGAACAAATGAAGGCATATTTTCAATGTAACTAAAACTTGGTTTACCTCCAATATCTTGAGGCCAATCTTGAATCATAATATAGTTCATCATCCAAGTAGCGAATGAAATACCACACAATCCATAGATAAAGGCACAAATAGCTAATCTAGTTGGTGCCAATCCCATTGCTTTATCTAATCCGTGAACAGGAAAAGGGGTAAAAACATCTTCAATATGATAATGTGCTGCACGTGTCTTTTTTACAGCATCCATCAATACATCGTCGTCGTTGTATATAGCGTATATTACTTTATTACTCATGGTGTACATCTTTATTTGCTTCTCTTTCTCTTTTGTAGTTATCTCCACTTCCCTTTAATATTGTTTTTACTTCAGCCTGAGCGATAACAGGGAAAGTTCTAGAATATAATAAAAACAATACAAAGAAGAATCCAATAGTACCAATAAAAATACCAATATCAACAAAGGTTGGCGAAAACATGGTCCAAGAAGATGGTAAATAATCTCTGTGCAATGAAGTCACAATAATTACAAAACGCTCAAACCACATTCCAATATTTACAACAATCGAGATAACGAAAGAGAACATAATACTAGTACGCAACTTTTTGAACCACATAAATTGTGGAGAAAAAACGTTACAAGTCATCATTGCCCAATAAGCCCACCAGTAAGGTCCAGTAGCTCTATTCAAGAAAGCATATTGTTCGTATTCAACTCCTGAATACCAAGCAATGAATAATTCAGTAATGTAAGCAACACCTACAATAGAACCCGTAATCATAATTACGATATTCATTAATTCAATATGTTGTATAGTAATATAAGCTTCTAGATTAGATACTTTTCTCATAATGATAAGCAAGGTATTAACCATAGCAAATCCAGAGAAAACCGCACCCGCCACAAAGTAAGGAGGGAAAATGGTAGTATGCCATCCTGGAATTACAGAAGTTGCAAAGTCCATCGATACAATAGTATGTACAGAAAGTACAAGAGGTGTAGCCAAACCAGCTAAAACTAATGATACTTCTTCAAAACGTTGCCAATCTTTTGCTCTACCGCTCCAACCGAAACTTAAAATAGAATACACTCTTTTATTAAAAGGAGTAACAGCTCTATCACGTAACATAGCAAAGTCAGGCAAAAGACCAGTCCACCAGAAAACTAATGAAACTGACAAATAAGTTGAAATTGCGAATACGTCCCAAAGTAATGGAGAGTTAAAGTTAACCCATAAAGAACCAAATTGATTAGGAATAGGAAGTACCCAATACGCTAACCATGGACGACCCATGTGTATAATTGGAAATAAACCTGCTTGAATAACTGAGAAGATAGTCATAGCTTCCGCAGAACGGTTAATAGCCATTCTCCATCTTTGACGGAAAAGTAAAAGTACGGCTGAAATTAATGTACCGGCGTGACCGATACCTACCCACCAAACGAAGTTAGTGATATCCCAGGCCCATCCAACTGTTTTGTTTAATCCCCAAGTTCCGATACCGGTAGATACTGTGTAAATAATACAACCCAATCCCCAAAGGAAAGCGGTTAATGCGATTGTGAATACAATCCACCAATGCTTATTAGCTTTACCTTCAACAGGTGCTGCTACATCTACAGTTACATCGTGATAAGATTTATCACCTATAACTAAGGGTTTTCTAATGGCTGCTTCGTAGTGAGACGACATAATCCTTTATATTGATTCTTAATTAATTTTTTTACTAGATATTTCTAACTTTAACTTGGTAAACCACATTTGGTTTTGTTCCAACATGCTCTAACAAATGATATGATCTTTCGTCAGCAGCTAATTTAGTTACTGCAGCATTAGTATCATTAACATCTCCAAATATCATTGCTCCAGAAGAACAAGCATTAGAACAAGCGGTTTGGAATTCTCCATCTTTAATCGCTCTACCTTCTCTTTTCGCTTTAAGAATAGTTGCTTGTGTCATTTGAATACACATAGAACATTTCTCCATAACTCCACGAGAACGAACGTTAACATCTGGATTTAATACCATTCTACCCAAATCATCATTCATATGATAATCGAATTCACTGTTTTTGTTGTACAAGAACCAGTTAAAACGACGCACTTTATATGGACAGTTGTTTGCACAGTAACGAGTACCTACGCAACGGTTATAAGCCATTTGATTTTGCCCTTGACGTCCGTGAGAAGTCGCAGCTACAGGACAAACTGTTTCACATGGGGCGTGATTACAGTGCTGACACATAACAGGTTGGAAAGAAACTTGTGGATTATCTCCAGCTTTTTCCATTTCGTTAAAAGTAGACAATGAGCTTGAAAGACCAGCGATATTTTCTTTTCTTTCTACATCACCTTCAAAAGTACTTTCTGATGAATAATATCTATCAATACGCAACCAATGCATATCTCTACTTCTTCTTACTTCATCTTTACCAACAACTGGTACGTTATTTTCAGCATGACAAGCTATTACACATGCTCCACAACCAGTACAAGCATTCAAATCAATTGAAAGGTTGAAATGATGACCAATCGAACGATCGAAAGAATCCCACAACCCAACAGAAGTAGCTTCTACTTCTTTATGATCTAAAGATACCATCGGTTTCTCGTTCCAAATTTCGGCATCTTTAGTATTGAAAATTTCTAAAGTTGTTTCTTTAATAATATCTCCACGACCCATTAATGTTTTTTGACCTTGTACACAAGCAAACTCATGTTCTCCAGAGGCCAATTCTAGGGTTACGTTTTGTAAATCATTAAAATCTTTATATAATGAGTAAGCGTTAATACCTACTTGCATTTCTTCTTTAAGAGCAGCTTTACGACCATATCCTAAAGCCATACCTACAGTACCAACAGCTTGACCAGGTTGAACAATCACAGGAACATTTTCTAAAGTAACCCCATTAGAAGTTAATTTTACATATGAACCATTCAATCCACCATTAGCAACTATTTCATTAGTAAGTCCTAACTTTTTTGCATCTGCATAAGATACTGTAATATAGTTATCCCAAGAAACTCTTGTTATTGGATCTGGAAACTCTTGTAACCAAGGATTGTTTGCTTGTTGACCATCACCCATTCCTGTTTTGGTATACAATACCAACTCAAGACCTTTTGAACTAGATGAATTAGCTAAGGCATTAGCTGCGCCTACATAATTTGCAGTACCAGCTGAAACAGTTGAAATAGCTCCTACATAAACACCATCATGTAATACTTTATTCCAAGAAGATCCAGCAATAATTCCTGATGAAACTGATTTTAAATAATCATAATAGGTACCAGCAACACCATTTAAAGACAACAATACATCTTGAAATTGCTTAGTATTGAATAAAGGACGAATGGTTGGCTGAGTAATACTATAAGTACCTTCCGTTAATTGCAAATCACCCCAAGACTCTAAATAATGAGGTACTGGAGCTGCAATAGTAGCTAATAAAGCGGTTTCATCCTCTTTTATTGTTAAAGCAACTGAAGTCGTTACTTTCTTTAAACCATTAGTAAATGATTTACTATCTGCTAGTGTATACACCGGATTAACTCCACTCATAATCAAAGTATGAACAGCACCAGCATTCATATCTTTTATTAATTGAGCAACAGCAGCGTTGGAACCTTTTCTAATTAAACGAGCACCAGAGGTAACAAACGCTTCACTAGACAAAGCTTGATTAATAGCCAAAACTAACAATTGAGCATTAACATCCTGAATTCCTGATACTAAAACACCTTTAGATCCAGCAGATTTTAATTGCTGAGCTGCTTTTGTAACTTCAGCTTTGAATTTATCATCTAATTTTACTGAAACATTATTTCCAGTAACAACATTATATATATGAACTAAAGCTTGTTTTTGATTAGCTACAGACATTGGCACACGCTTATCAGCAGCAGCACCAGATAATGTCATATTTGCTTCAAATTGAAAATGACGAGACATTTTTCCTGCCTTAGGGATTCTTCCTTGTGCATAACCAGCATCAAATCCACCACCTTGCCAATCTCCTAAGAAATCAGCTCCAACAGAAACAATCAAAGAAGCTTTTGAAAAATCATAATCAACTAAAGCTCTTTTGCCATAAACTGTTTGAAATGCATCTAAAGCTTCAGAAGAAGATACAGCATCATAAACAACATGTTTAGCATTTGGATTTTTGGCTGTAAACTCAGCAATCAATTTTTCTGTTGAAGGGCTAGCTAAAGTATTGGTAAGCAAAACTACTTGACCACCTTTTGCTTTAGCCTCAGCGATACTAGATTTCAACTTAGAATCAACTGAAGACCAAGAGGCAGATTTCCCTGCTACTTTAGGCTCTTTCAAACGCATATTATCATATAATGATAAAATTGACGCATGAATTCTTGCATTAGCTGAGAATTTAGCGCCTGCAATTGTATTATTATCGATTTTAATAGGTCGCCCTTCACGAGTTTTAACCAATAAATTGGCAAAATCAAAACCATCAAATACAGTTGTAGCATAATAATCCGCTACTCCTGGAATGATTTCCTCAGGTTGCAACACATACGGTATTGATTTGTTAACAGGTCCTTCGCAAGCAGCCAATGTAGCAGCAGCCGTACTAAAACCAACGTACTTTAAAAAGTCACGACGTGAAGTAGAAGAAGATAATTTATCACTATTTCCCAAAAATTCATCAGTAGGAATTTCTTCAACAAACTCGTTATTCTTAAGCGCCTCAACAATAGAGCTGTTTCCGTCTAGCTCTTCAACACTTTTCCAGTATTTTTTGTTTGATGACATATTATATATAAATATTAAATCTTAATAATTTCTTTTAATAGTGGCATTTACCACACTCTAAACCTCCCATTTGAGCAGCTGTCAATTTCTCAACACCATACTTTTTTGAAAGTTGTTCGTGAATTTTGGTATAGTACTCGTTACCTTCAGTCTTAACATCCGTTTTTCTGTGACAATCAACACACCAGCCCATTGTTAATGGAGCAAATTGTTTTTGAATTTCATACGTTTCAACAGGACCGTGACATGTTTGACATTCAATTCCTGCAACAGTTACGTGTTGTGAGTGATTGAAGTACACGAAGTCTGGTAAATTATGAATACGAACCCATTTTACAGGCTGCGTTTTACCAGTGTAGGATTGTGTAGTTTTATCCCAACCTACAGCAGCATATAATTTTTGAATTTGCTCATCATAGAAAGCTTTGCTGTATTCTGGAGTAGCAGTAGTTTCAGCCACTTCCGAAATGTTTTTGTGACAGTTCATACAAACGTTCAAAGAAGGAATACCTGCATTTTTACTAACACGAGCTGCGGAGTGGCAATACTTACAATTGATTTCATTATCACCAGCATGAATTTTATGAGAATAATGAATCGGTTGAATTGGAGCATATTCTTGATCAACACCAACCTGCATTAAAAAACCGTACACAAAATAAGCACTACAAAGCAATAAAAAGATAGCAGAAACCAAAACCAAGAACTGGTTTTTAGCGAACGCTTTCCAAATTGGTAATGATGGAACTTTAGGCTCAACTTGAATTCCATTTGCTTTAGCTACTTTTCTTAAAACATTGTTTACCAAAAATAACAAAACAACCAACATCGCCATTACTAATGCCAAAGCACCAAGAATAACATTGTTACTTATTCCACTATCACTAGCTTTATTCGCATCAACAACTTCAGTACCTTGACCTGGAGCAGGAGCTTCTGCCTTAGGCTCAGAAGTATAAGCTATAATATTATCAATATCACCTTCAGACAATTGAGGAAAAGCAGTCATCACTGCCTTATTATTTTCTTCAAAAACTTTTACAGCAGCAGCATCGCCAGATTTAATCAAATCTGAGCTATTCTTAACCCACTTGTAAATCCAAGACATTTCATATTTAGAAGCAACTCCTCTTAATGCAGGACCAGTAGCTTTAGCATCTAATTTATGACAAGCTGCACAATTAGCATTAAATAGTTCTTTTCCTTTAACAGGATCTCCACCTGATGTTGGTGCTGGAGCTGCTGCAGCAGCATCTGGAGCCGGAGCCGCATCTTGAGCTAATGAAGATAAGGAGAAAATTAACGCTAGTCCTAAACTAAACAACAATTTCCTAGTGATCGAATTATGGTTACCCACCTTTTTCATATTATATAATGATTATCTACTAAAATTTGATTATTTTATCTATATTTCACACATAGCAAAACAACCTTTATTTAAAAACTCGGACAAAAATACGACTTAAGAACTATTCACAAAACCTTAAAATAGTCTTAAATTCAATTTATATCCATTCTAAATAATATTTTTATGGCTAACAATTAGTTTTAGTAGTACTTTTGCATAAAAACCAATTAGTTATGAAAATAATCTCAATCAAAACATCAATTATTCTTGTATTTGCGATCACTACATCGATAGCGAAATTAAGTGCTCAATCAAAAAAAACAATACCAAATCAGGATCCAAAAGTTGATCAGTTAATGAATGAAAAGATCAAAATAAACAACTCATTATCAATAAATGATCGATACAAAATTCAAATATTTAGTGGAGCAAGTGATCCTGCTAAAAAAACGCTAAACGACTTCAAAATGGAAAATAAAAACGTTGATGCTACCATAATTTTTCAAACTCCAAACTACAAAGTATGGGTTGGAAATTACAGAACTAGAATGGAAGCTGAAAGAAACATGATTGAATTTCAAAAAAAATATAAGAACATTCTTTTAATTAAACCTTCAAAATAAAAAGTAATCAAACTCAGATTCGCAAATCTATCATAACTAAATTACTTCATCATTTATATTTTTTAGCGGAGTTCTGTGAATCAAATACACTTGTTTTTACTATTGCTATTTAGTTCAAACGTCATCTTTAGAACAAAAACTTACTCCTATTTTTGAATTCAAAAAAGGTATATACTAATTGGATTATGTTCTTTTAAATAAGACATTCTTTAAACATTGTTTTCTTATTCATAATAATATTCGAGTTAATTTTTATATTGAATAATTCAGTTTAGGCAAGAGGTCTAATGCGGATTTTTGAACAAAAAAACTTCAATTTGCATAAAAAAAGCCTCAATAATTTGAGGCTTTTTTCGTATAAATATAATTATTTCAATTTCTTTTTGATTGCAACTTCATGATAAGCTTCTATAACATCACGTTCTTCAATATCATTAAATCCTTTGATTTGAATACCACAATCGTACCCTTTAGCAACCTCTTTCACATCATCTTTAAATCGTTTCAACGCTAAAAGTTCTCCTTCAAAGATCACAACGCCTTCTCTAACAATTCTGATTTTTGAATTTTTAGTAATCTTACCATCCATAACCATACTACCAGCAATAGAACCCACTTTAGATATTTTGAAAATTTCTCTAATTTCGGCTGTACCTAGAACTTCTTCTTTCATTTCAGGCGCCAACATTCCTTCCATTGCATCTTTTAAGTCGTCAATTGCGGCATAAATGATAGAGTAGTAACGAATGTCGATTTCTTCCTTATCAGCAAGCTGTCTTGCATTTCCAGCAGGACGAACGTTAAATCCAATAATAATTGCATCGGATGCAGAAGCCAACATTACATCTGTTTCAGTAATTGCTCCAACTCCTTTATGTATAATATTAATTTGAATTTCATCTGTAGACAATTTAGAGAATGAATCTGACAATGCTTCAACTGAACCATCCACATCTCCTTTAAGAATAATATTAAGCTCTTTAAATTGACCCAAAGCAATTCTTCGTCCAATCTCATCAAGAGTAATATGACGCTGTGTTCTTACCGATTGTTCACGCATTAATTGAGAACGTTTAGCAGCAATTTGTTTTGCTTCTTTTTCGTCTTCAAAAACATTAAACTTATCACCTGCTGTTGCAGCACCATCTAATCCTAAAACAGAAACCGGTGTAGAAGGACCTGCTTCTTTAACTACATGTCCACGTTCATCGTGCATCGCTTTAATTTTACCGTGATGCTTCCCTGCCAACATATAATCTCCTACTCTTAAAGTACCATGTTGTACCAGGATAGTCGAAACATATCCTTTTCCTTTATCCAAAAATGCCTCAACAACCGTTCCTTGAGCAGGTTTATTTGGATTAGATTTTAAATCTAAAATTTCAGCTTCTAACAATACTTTTTCTAGTAATTCTTTCACACCAGTACCTACTTTAGCAGAAATGTCATGAGATTGAATTTTTCCACCCCAGTCTTCCACCAAAAGGTTCATACCAGCCAATCTTTCTTTTACTTTATCTGGATTAGCATTTGGTTTATCAATTTTATTAATAGCAAATATAATCGGAACACCTGCAGCTTGAGCGTGAGAAATTGCCTCTTTCGTTTGCGGCATGATGTCATCATCTGCTGCAATAACAATAATTGCGATATCCGTAACTTGAGCTCCACGTGCACGCATCGCGGTAAAAGCTTCGTGACCTGGTGTGTCTAAGAAAGCAATTTTTTGTCCGTTATCTAAAGTCACCCCATAAGCTCCAATGTGCTGTGTGATACCTCCAGATTCCCCTGCAATTACATTTTCTTTACGAATATAATCCAGTAAAGATGTTTTTCCGTGATCGACGTGACCCATTACGGTAACAATAGGAGCACGTGTTACCAAATCCTCTTCTTTGTCTTCAACTACTTGAATTGCTTCCTCAATATCTACAGTGATAAATTCTACTTCATATCCAAATTCATCACAAACAATAGTCAAAGTCTCAGCATCCAAACGTTGATTCATGGTTACCATGATTCCAAGAGACATACAAGTACCAATAACTTTAGTAATTGGCACATCCATCATGATCGCAATTTCACCAACAGTAACAAACTCAGTTACCTTGATTGTTTTGCTTCCTTCGTCTAATGCTCTTTGTTCATCATCAGTTTTCTGACGATGCGTCTCTCTTTTCTCTCTTCTATATTTTGCCGCTTTGGATTTCCCTCCTTTACCTTGAAGTTTTTCAAGAGTTTCACGAATTTGATTTTTTACCTCTTCCTCTGTAGGCTCAACTTTAGCCACAATAGCAGGACGATTACCTTTTACAAATCCTGGTCTTGCACTTCTATTCGCATTAAACCCACCACCTGTATTGGGAGTGATTTTATTTGGATTTGGAGTTCCCGGCGCTGTAGGAGGTTTTGGCGCACCAGGTTTTGGCGCTATCCTCTTACGTTTATTCTTATTAGCATTATTAGCTCCTGCCGCTCCTGGAGCACCAGGTTTGTTTGGAGTAATCTTTGGATCTTCTTTTTTCTTTTTAGGCTTATTGAATTGAGATAAATCAATAATTTGACCTGTAAGTGTAGTTCCTGACAACTTTTGGTATTGCGTTGTAATAGTTTCCTCAACTGGTTCGTCTGAAACAGGAGTAACAGGCGTTGAAGCAGTATTCTCTACAACTGGAGTTACTTCTTTAACTACTTCTTTTTCTTTAATACCAGCAATTGGCTTCGCAACTGGCTGGTCTGTTGAAGGTTTTTCTGGAGAAATAGGTTTAGTTTCAACTACAGGTTCAGTTGCTTTTACAGCTGGAACTTCTGGCTTTTTGATAGCTACAGTTGGATTAGAAACAGGAGCAGCTTTTTTCGGATTAAGATCAATTTTACCAACTTGAACAGGACCTGTAACTACAGCTCTAGCTTTGATAATTTCTTGTTGTCTTAAACGTTCTTCGTCTGCTTTGCGTTTGTTTTCGATTTCCTTTTCACGCTCAATGCGCAACGCTTCTTTTTCCTTTCTTTTTTCCTCACCTACTTCTTTCGACGCCTCTTTATTCCCTTTGTCACCAGCAAACTGACCGCACAAGACATTGTATACATCTTCAGAAATCTTTGTGTTTGGATTTGACTCAATAGCAATCCCTTTATCCTTAAGATAATCCACAGCTCTTTCTAAAGAAATATTCAATTCCCTTAAAACTTTGTTTATTCTTATTATTCTCTCTTCAGACATAAAACCTTTTTATTATTATCTTTTTTTGTTGTGTTGTTAGAAGAATATAGATTTAACTATCGAATTCTTCTTTCAAAATTCTCATTACATCTAAAATTGTTTCTTCTTCTAGATCTGTTCTTCTAACTAAATCTTCTACTTCTTGTTTCAAAATACTTTTTGCAGTATCTAAACCAATTTTCGCAAATTCTTCTATTACCCAGTCTTCTATTTCATCTGAAAACTCAGTCAATTCAACATCGTCCTCATCAGCTGTAGCACCAGCAATATCACCTTCACGAATTACATCTAATTCATAACCCGTAAGCATTCCTGCCAATTTAATATTGTGTCCACCACGTCCGATAGCTTTAGAAACTTCTTCTAATTTCAAAAACACTTCAGCGCGTTTGGTCTCTTCGTTAATTTTAATAGAAGAAACTTTAGCGGGACTCAATGCTCTTGTTATAAATAACTGAATATTATTTGTATAATTAATTACATCAATATTTTCATTTCCTAACTCCCTTACAATTCCGTGGATACGAGATCCTTTCATTCCCACACAGGCACCTACAGGATCAATTCTATCGTCATAAGAATCTACGGCAACTTTTGCTTTTTCTCCAGGAATCCTAACCACATTTTTCACCATGATTAAACCATCGAAAACCTCAGGGATTTCTTGCTCAAACAATTTTTCTAAAAACTTATCAGAAGTTCTAGACATAATGATTTGAGGTTTATTTCCTTTTAGCTCTACACTCTCAATAATCCCACGTACATTATCTCCTTTTCTGAAGAAATCTGAAGGAATTTGTTTCTCTTTTGGCAAAACAATCTCATTTCCTTCATCATCAACCAAAATTACAACTCGTGGACGCACATGGTGTACTTCGGCAGTGTAAATATCACCAATAATGTCTTTAAATTGTTTATAAAGATTGGTATTGTCGTGTTCGTGTATCTTTGAAATCAAATTTTGACGTAAAGCCAAAATTGCTCTTCTTCCTAAATCAATCAATTTAACCTCTTCGGAAACCTCTTCTCCAATTTCAAAGTCGGCTTCAATCTTACGAGCTTCTGTTAAAGTAATTTCTTCATTTTCGAAATCCAAATCCTCATCAGCAACAATGACTCTTCTTCTCCAAATCTCCATATCTCCTTTATCAGGATTTATAATAATATCGAAGTTATCATCTGAACCATATTTCTTTTTCAATGCATTTCTAAATACATCTTCTAAAATTGCCATAAGCGTTACACGATCAATAAGTTTATCATCTTTAAACTCTGAAAATGAATCGATTAATGCTAAATTTTCCATGCGAATTCTTTAATTAAAATGTTACTGTAACAATTGCTTCTTTAATATCTGCGTAAGGCAACTTCAGTTCTCTTTGAACAGTTTCCTTTCCTTTTCCTACTTTTTTTGGCTCTCTGGCTTTCCATGACAAAATTATAAAAACATCGTTAGCTTCAACTAATTCTGCCTCAATAATTTCCGTTCCTGTCTTAACAATTAATGTTCTGCCCACATTTTTTTTATACTGACGAATCATTTTTAATGGAGAACCTACGCCAACTGAAGCAACTTCGAGAGAAAAATCTTGTTCTTCACGGTCTAAATTATTTTCAATTGCACGGCTAATATCTATACAATCCTGAAGAGCAACTCCATTATCTCCATCTAGCGAAACTATTATCTTACAGGCATCTGTTATAGTTAAATCGATTAAAAAAACAGAAGTCCTTTCCGATAAAGCTTCTTCAACCAATGCATTTACTTTTTCTTTAAATGTCATATTTTTATAACTATTTTATAAAAAGAGGGGACATTAGTCCCCTCATTACTTAACTTTTAATAAATAACGGTGCAAATATAGTGTTTTTTTACAAATCATTTTATTTGAATACGGTAAAAAAAAATCTTATCTTTACTATAGCCTTTTAAAAAAAGGATTTTCTTACAATTAAACCCAATCTACTCATGAAACGGATTTTAGTCCCAACCGACTTTTCAGTTTATGCCGAAAACGCATTAAAAGCCGCTGCTCAATTAGCCAAAAAACACAATGCTGAAATTTTATTACTTCACATGTTAGAACTACCTAACCAAATGAGTGATGCTATTTCAAGCGGAAAAAGCATTCCAGAGGTGATGTTTTTTATTCAAAAAGCTAAAGAAACTTTTGCAGAAATTTTTGATCGCCCTTATCTTGATGGAATCGAAGTTACAGAATTCATTCAATTTGAAAAAGCTTTCGATGGTATACTACGATTTACCAAAAAAAACGAAGTAGATCTTATTATTATGGGGTCTCACGGCGCTTCTGGTGTTGAAGAAATTTTTATTGGCTCTAATACAGAAAAAGTTGTGCGTTTGTCAGATGTTCCTGTTTTAGTTATCAAAAAAGACGAAGGCGAATTTGCACCAAAAGAAATAGTATTTGCCTCAGATTTCTCTAACGAAACTAAAGTTCCTTTCTTAAAAATGAAAGACATCGCAAGTAAATTAGACGCAAAGATTAACCTAGTAACCATTTGCACTCCTAATAGCTTTAAAACCACGGACGCCGCAACCGCAACCATGGAAGCTTTTGCGCACGAGTTTGCACTTAGTAATTTTAGCATTACTATCTACAATGAGTCCAATATAGAAAAAGGGATTCTAAATTTCGCTAATAAAATTAATGCTGACTTAATTTGTATTTACACTCATGGCAGAACAGGCTTAGCCCATTTTTTCAATGGAAGCATCACAGAGGATATCGTGAACCATACTCAAAAACCTGTTTTAACTTTTAAACTCTAAAACAAAATGCCTCATGAAAATGAGGCATAAAAAAAAGCCTCTCAATTGAGAGGCTTTTTTGTTGGTCTACTAGGACTCGAACCTAGAAAGACTGCACCAAAAACAGTTGTGTTACCATTACACCATAGACCAGCAGTGCGATTAAGCGAGTGCAAATTTAATACAAATTTTAAGTTGTACAAATTTTTAAGACGATTTTATTCAAAAAAAATGAAAATAATTTACAAATCGAAATCAAAAAAAATCAAAAACTCTAGTTTTCAGAAACTTGCAACATTCTACTACTTTTGCAGAAAATAATGTTAATGCTTGTTACGTTACACAAAAAAACATTTTCTTTGTAATTGAAAACAAACTCTATAAAAATTCATGGATAAGACCTCTTTCAACTTTAATAAATGGAACACCATTTTAGGCTGGATTGCTTTCGGCATTGCTTTAATTACTTACTCATTAACGGTAGAACCCACGATGAGTTTTTGGGATTGTGGAGAATACATTGCAACCGCTGCTAAACTGGAAGTTGGTCACCCTCCCGGAGCCCCACTTTTTCAAATGATGGGTGCTTTCTTTGCCATGTTCGCTTCAAACGATCAACACGTTGCTTTAATGGTGAATATGTTATCTGTATTTTCAAGCGCTTTTACCATATTATTTATGTTCTGGTCTAGTTCAATGATTTTGAGAAAAATAATTGCTAGAGTTTCAGAAATCAATACCAATAATAATATAGTAATCTTAGGAAGTTCTTTTGTTGGCACTCTTGCTTATACATTTTCTGATAGTTTTTGGTATAACGCAGTAGAAGCAGAGGTTTATGCAATGGCTTCCCTGTTAATTGCTTTACTTTTTTGGCTAGGCTTGCGTTGGGAACAAGACATGGATAAACCAAAAGGAAACAAATGGCTGCTTATTATCTCATTAGTAATTGGGTTATCCTTTGGCGTTCACTTTATGGCGCTACTTACTATTCCTGCTATTGGATTTTTATATTATTTCAAACATTATGAAAAGGTTACTATTAAAAATTTCATTATTGCTAATGTTGTTGTAATATCTGTATTATTATTCATTTTCAAATTACTTCTTCCTTTAACAATGGCTTTCTTTGGAAAAACAGAAGTGTTTATGGTTAATTCTCTAGGAATGCCATTTGATTCTGGGACAATTTTTGTTGCCATTTTATTTGGTTTATTCTTCTACTTTGGATTAAAATACACTCGCCAAAAAGGATTGGTTTTTCACAACACCATAATTCTTTGCATTTTATTTATTTTAATTGGCTTTTCAACTTGGATGATGTTACCTATTCGAGCCAATGCTAATGTGGTTATCAACGAAAACAAACCATCAGACGCAAGAGAAGTTTTAGCCTATTACAACAGAGAGCAATATGGCGCGAGTCCATTGTTCTATGGATCACAATATACTGAAGCTTTTGCGGGCCTTGATCCAAATAATCCTTATTTAGACAAAGCTCCCAATTATGAAAGAGATTACAAAAGCGGAAAATATGTTATTGTAAACAACTTTAAAAATGCAGAACAAAATAGTGATGATAGTCACAAAACTATTTTGCCACGAATGAGAAGTGCAGATCATATTGAAAACTATATCAATTTTACCAATCCACCGGCCTTTAGACTAAATCCTAACTATCCTTATGAAGAAGATTTGGTAAAATACGGTATTGACCCAAGTCAGTTAAGCGAAGAAGACCTGAATAAAGCTACCGCGCAAGTTCGAAACGAAATAGAAAAAATTGTTGCAGAATTTAGAAGTGCTTACGCTCAGAAACAAATTGACAATAGCGGCTACATTAAATTCCTAAAAAGCTACGGCGATTACTTGATTGTAGACAAACCAACCACAGTAGACAATTTTACGTTTATGTTCGAATACCAATTTGGTTATATGTATTGGAGATATTTAATGTGGAATTTCGTAGGAAGACAAAACGACATTCAAGGTAAATATGACAATCTTGATGGCAATTGGATTAGTGGTATTCCATTTATGGACTCCATTCATCTTGGATCTCAAGATAACCTTCCGTCGGATGTATTAAATAATAAAGGGAGAAACACTTATTACTTCCTACCTTTTATCCTTGGCTTAATTGGCTTAATGTACCATGCGAACAAAGACCTGAAAAGCTTTTATGTTCTTTTAGTATTATTCTTGTTTACAGGTTTTGCACTTAAAATTTATCTAAACGAACGTCCATTTGAACCAAGAGAAAGAGACTATGCCTTAGTAGGATCCTTTTATGTTTTTGCCATTTGGATAGGATTTGGTGTTTATGCTCTCTATGAAAGTCTTCAAAAATATTTGGCACCAAAAATAGCTGGACCAATTATTATTGCAGGAAGTTTGCTAGCCGCTCCAGTTTTAATGGCTTCTCAAAACTGGGACGATCATGACCGCTCAAACAAATATACCGCTGTTGCAATGGCAAAAGCTTACCTAAATTCGTGCGATAAAAACGCTATTTTGTTCACCATTGGAGACAATGACACGTTCCCTTTATGGTACGCTCAAGAAATTGAAAAGGTACGAACTGATATTCGAATTGTGAATACCAGTCTGTTTATGACTGATTGGTACATCGATCAAATGAAACGAAAAGCATACGAATCAGAACCTCTACCGATATCGTTTAATCATGAAGACTATGTAGGTGACAAACTAGATTATGTAGCCCATATTCCAAAAATTGAAAACAGATGGGACATCAAAGACATGATTACTTTTATCAAAAATCCAAAATCAATTGTTGAAATGGACAATGGTCAGTCAATTCATTTTTACCCAACAAATAAAATCAGACTTGCCGTTGACAAAGAAGCCGTTATCAAAAATAAGGTAGTATCTCCAAAACAATACGACTCGATAGTTCCTTATATAGATATTGACATGAAAGGTCGTGCTTTATACAAAAATCGATTGATGATGCTTGATTTAATCGCTAACAACAATTGGAAAAGACCTATTTATTTTAGTGGAGGTGCTTATGATGACGAAGATTTTCTTTGGATGAAAAACTACCTTCAATTAGACGGAATGACTTATAAATTGGTTCCTATCAAAACTGTCATCCCAAAAGACGCAAGTCCACTAGAAATGGGAGGAATTGATAGTGATAAAATGTACAAAAATGTGATGAAATGGGATTGGGGAAATAGCGAAAGCCTTACTATTTATCATGACCCTGAAACAAGAAAAAACAGTATCACTTATCGCTCTTACTTGTCAAGATTAATGAATCAATTGATTTTGGAAGGCAAAAAAGACCAAGCAAAAAATATCATAGAACTAGCTATGACCAAAATGCCCTTGGAGAAATTTGGCTATTACTCCTTAGTTGAACCTTTTGCCAAAGGATATTATGACATTAACGAAAAAGCAAAAGCTCAAGATTTATTATCAAAATTAATAGTAAAGTACAAAGAAAACCTCAAATATTACAGCACCTTACCTCCTTCCGAACAATCAGATATTGCTATTGATATCATTACGGATATCGAACGTTATAGAAGTTTATTATTAGTAATGAAAGAAAGTGGAGATTTGGATTTTTACAATAAAAACAAAGCACAATTTAATACCTATATCACAATCTTTGAAAGATTTGGTAGAGAAAAAGAATAACACAAAGAACACCTTCTGATAAATGTAGCATAACTAGTTTATGCTACATTTTTTTTATCTTTAAAATTAAAAAAAAGAATATGTCATTCTATTGGATTAAAACCAATGCCCTCATTAAAACGTATTTTTCCAATTATATTTGGGACATCCCTAATAAAAACAATTGTATTTATTTAACTTTTGATGATGGTCCCACACCCGAAGTGACAAATTGGGTACTCAACCTTTTAAAAAAAGAAAACATCAAAGCTACTTTCTTCTGCATTGGTAAAAACATTCAAGCACAACCAGAACTTTTCAAACAAATAGTTAATGAAGGACATACTGTTGGCAATCACACCAACGATCACTACAATGGCTGGAAAAATAGCGAAGAAATTTACATAGAAAACACCAAAAAATGTGATGCTATTATTACTCTAAACACGGGTAAGCAGCCCTACCTCTTTCGTCCTCCTTATGGTCGAATCAAAAGAGGACAAGCGAAAAAAATTAAGGAATTAGGCTATAAAATTATTATGTGGGATGTACTAAGTGCTGATTTCGATACACAAATCACACCTGAAAAATGTCTAAATAATGTAATATCGTCTGTTCAACCAGGAAGTATCATTGTTTTTCACGACAGCTTAAAAGCGGAAAAAAACTTAAAATATACCCTTCCAAAAACTATAAACTACTTAAAACAGAAAGGATTTACATTTGAAGTCATTCCAAGATGATTCAAATATAAATCCGTTACTTATATGAAATAAAACTAAGTCTTCTTTTACCCCAAAAACTATAGTTGCTCTTGAACCAAACCTATGATTGTATTAGCGTCTAGTTCCCCTGATTGCCTCCACATCATTACTCCTTCTTTGTAAATCATCAAAGTAGGTAATCCTTTAATTCGTAAAACTTCGGCTAATTCTTGATTTTTATCAACATCAATTCGTATCACCTTGGCCTTATCGCCAAGAGCAGCAGCCACATCTTTTATAACTGGATGCATCGAAACTGAAGATTCGTTCCAATCTGTGTAAAAATCAATTAACACAGGAACTTGTGCATTTATAAGTTCTCCAAATTTTGACATAAAACCAAAATATTTAATTTATAATACTTTATACAGAGATATTACGGTGCAAATATAGCATTTTTAACTAATTACGCTCGATTTTCTCCTTTTTTTAGTTGAATAACAGTTATTTCTGGCATAATTCCCACTCTTCCAGGATACGCATGAAATCCAAAACCACGGTTAACATAAACGTATCTACCTAAATTTTCGTATAAACCAGCCCATTGTTTATAAACATATTGTGCTAAACTCCACTTAAAATATCCAGGGATTTCTATACCAAATTGCATGCCATGAGTATGCCCTGATAAAGTTAGATGATAATGATTTGGATCGTTTTTTACAACATGCTCCCAGTGGCTAGGATCATGACTCATAAGAATTTTAAAATCATTCTTTGTCAATCCTGCTCCAGCTTTGTCCAAATCACCCGCTTGTTTGAAGTTGTGCCCCCAGTTTTCGACACCCACTAAGGCTATTTTTTGACCCTCTTTTTCGATAAATGTATGATCGTTTAGCAAAAGAGTAAAACCTATTTGTTTATACAATTGCTTTATGGCTTCAAAATTATCAGCTTTTTCTTCTTTCGTTTTCCAAGAAACATATTCGCCATAATCATGATTTCCTAACACAGCATATTTTCCGAATGCATGTTTGTTTATTTTATTGAAAGTGTCAATCCAAGGATGCATCTCTTTGGCATGAGTATTTACAATATCACCAGTAAATAAAATCAAATCGGTTTTTTGCTCATTAATCAGATCAATAGCATAACTGATTTTCTCCGCATTATCAAAGCTTCCACTGTGAACATCTGAAATTTGAGTGATTGTAAAACCATCAAAAGCATCAGGTAAATCAGAAAAAAAAATAGCCTGTTTGATGACTTTAAAATTATATTTCCCTTCAAAAATCCCATAAATCAATGACAAGAATGGAATTGCCGCCAAACCAAGACCAACTTGACTCACAAATTTTCTTCGAGAAGGCAAAAAAGTAGATTCATTACTATTCTCTACAAAATGATTAACTACACCAATTAAAATTCTAAAAACATCTTCACCTAACAAAATAAGAGTAATCAAAATTTTTGGAACATAAACCAACAACAGTAACCCCATTGTCCTTAAAGACGACGGTGTTTGTCCAACAGAACGATCAAACTGAGTGAAACCGTAAATTATATAAATGAGTA
The DNA here is from genome assembly GCF_027531905.1 of Flavobacterium sp. Taxonomy (GTDB): domain Bacteria; phylum Bacteroidota; class Bacteroidia; order Flavobacteriales; family Flavobacteriaceae; genus Flavobacterium. The sequence goes on from NZ_JAPZSU010000048.1 coordinate 65,157, forward strand.
ATGCAATACTAAGTACAGCATATATCCATAAAAAAGTCTTGTTCTTTGCTATTGTTTTGAACGCTTGAAAAGTGTAAACCTCGATAAACGCCAAAACCAATAACAAAACTAAAAAGCGAAAAATCATATTTCTAAAATTTAGCACAAATTAACAAAGAAAGTAGGCGCTATGAATCGCCTTGCTTAATTTTTAACTTATGTTTTAGAAAAAACAAGCCTACTTCTCTTGTATTGTTAAATATAGGTTCCATAAAAGTAATTATTTTAGACAAATGCAAGAGTTTGAAGAATGGCAATGAACAAAATCAAATTGCTTTGTTTATTTTTACCCTTTCAAATTTTAGATTCAAAATTCATGTCAACTCAAAAACGACTTTTCCTTTTAGATGCCTACGCACTTATTTTTCGTGGCTACTATGCTTTTATCAAAAACCCAAGAATAAATTCAAAAGGAATGGATACCTCTGCCATTATGGGATTCATGAACTCTTTATTGGATGTTATTCGAAGAGAAAAACCCGATCACTTGGCAGTAGCATTCGACAAAGGTGGGAGCGATTATCGTTATGAAATGTATCAAGAATACAAAGCTCATCGTGACGAAACACCTGAAGCGATAAAAATTGCCGTTCCTTATATTCAGGAGTTATTGAAAGCGATGCATATTCCAATTATTGAAAAAGCAGGTTTTGAGGCCGATGACCTTATTGGCACCTTAGCTAAACAAGCTGAAAAAGAAGGCTACCAAGTATTTATGGTTACACCTGATAAAGATTTTGCACAATTGGTCTCAGAAAATATTTTCATGTACAAACCCGCCCGAATGGGGAATGATATTGAAATATGGGGAATTCCAGAGGTCTTGGCTAAATTTGAAATTGAACGACCAGAACAAGTAATAGACTTTTTGGGAATGATGGGAGATTCTGCGGATAATATTCCAGGACTACCTGGAGTTGGGGAAAAAACCGCAAAGAAATTTTTGGCCGAATATGGCACCTTAGAAAACTTGTTGGCCAATACGCATCAACTTAAAGGGGCGATGAAAGAAAAGATTGAAGCCAATAAAGAATTAGGCATTTTATCCAAAAAACTAGCCACTATCCTACTCGATTGTCCTGTTACTTTTGAGGCTCAGGATTATGAATTATCCCAACCTGATGTAGAAAAAACAGACGCTTTGTTTCAAGAATTGGAATTCCGTCAAATGAAAACACAATTCGATAAACTCTTTGGCACAGGAAAAGAATATGACGAAATAGATGGAAATGGGGATGGAAACGAAACTAATCCAGCCACTTCAAAAAAAACAACATCAAAAAAGACCGATGAAAACCAAATGGATTTGTTTGGATTCTCTGATGATGAGAACAGCAACGAAAATGGTGTAAATAAGTTTTACCAAACACTCGAAGACACTCCTCATTTCTACCAAATCATTCAAGGGGATTTTTCAGTAAAATTATTACTTCAAAATTTATTACAACAAACTTCAGTATGTTTTGATACTGAAACTACAGGAATCGATGCTTTGAATGCCGAACTTGTTGGTTTGTCTTTTTCATGGGAGAAAGGCAAAGGATTTTACGTTCCTTTTCCCGAAAATCAAGAAGAAGCTCAAGAATTAATTGAAAAATTTAGTCCTTTTTTCGAAAATGAAACCATCGAGAAAATTGGTCAAAATATGAAATATGATTTGAAAATTCTATCCAATTACAACATTCAAGTCAAAGGAAAACTGTTTGATACCATGATTGCGCATTATTTGATTAATCCAGATATGCGACACAATATGGATATTTTATCTGAAACCTATCTAAAATACAGTCCGAAATCTATCGAAACTTTAATTGGCAAAAAAGGAAAGAACCAGTTATCGATGCGTCAAGTAGAATTGGAGGCGATTAAAGAATACGCCACCGAAGATGCTGACATCACTTTTCAATTGGCAGCCCATTTCCAACCAATTTTAGAAAAGGTTGGTACAAAAAAATTATTTGATGAAATTGAAATTCCATTAGTACAAGTATTGGCTGATATGGAAAAAGAAGGCATCAATTTGGATGTTGATTTCCTAAAAAAGATGTCGATTGATATGCAAAAAGAGATTGATGCTTTCGAACAACAAATTTATGAAACGGCTGGAGAGAAATTTAATTTGGCATCCCCAAAACAGCTAGGTGATATATTATTCGATAAGCTAAAAATTGGAGGAGCTAAGCAAAAGAAAACAAAAACAGGACAATATGCTACTGGTGAAGAAGTTTTATCTTACTTAGCCAATGAACACCAAATTGTTCGCGATATACTTGAATGGCGCCAAATGGTAAAACTGCAAAGTACATACATAGATGCCTTACCCAATCAGGTCGACAAAAAAACAGGACGAGTACATACGGATTACATGCAAACCGTTGCCGCAACTGGTCGTTTGAGTTCTAATAATCCCAATCTTCAAAACATTCCTATTCGTACTGAAAGAGGACGACAAATCAGAAAAGCATTTATCGCACGTGATGAAAATTACACCCTACTTTCTGCGGATTATTCTCAGATTGAATTACGCATTATCGCCGCTTTGTGTGGGGAAGAAAATATGATTAAAGCCTTTCAAAACAAAGAAGACATCCATAAAAGTACGGCCGCCAAAGTATTCAATGTTCCTTTAGAAGAAGTAACCAAAGAACAACGTAGCCATGCTAAAACGGTGAACTTCGGAATTATCTATGGTGTATCGGCTTTTGGATTAAGCAATCAAACCAATTTATCTAGAAAAGAAAGTGCCGATTTGATAGAAGCGTATTACAAAACCTATCCAAGATTAAAATCATTCATACAAGAGCAAGTTGATTTTGCCAGAGAAAACGGCTATGTAGAAACTGTTTCAGGCAGAAGACGTTATTTAAAAGACATCAATTCTGCCAATGCCATTGTCCGTGGAGGAGCAGAACGAAATGCTGTCAATGCCCCTATTCAAGGTTCGGCAGCCGACATCATCAAAATTGCCATGATTAATATTCATAAAAAACTCACTGATGAAAATTGGCAGTCCAAAATGTTATTACAAGTTCATGACGAATTGGTGTTTGATGTTCACCATTCTGAACTTGAAAAAATACAACCCATGATCAAACACGAAATGGAAAACGCCTTCAAAATGGCAGTCCCATTGGATGTTGAAATTGGATTGGGAAAAAATTGGCTGGAAGCACATTGATACCTTCACTAAAAAACACAAAACCGTCAAGATAATTATATTTTGACGGTTTTGTATCGTTAACTGTGTAACTTCAAGTTGTATAATTGTTTACAGAACCGCCCAAAAAAAATCAACTTTTTTCGAAATTTAATCCATAATAGTACAACAAAATAGTTTTAAAAAAATTAATGTATCTTTGGTTGAAATACCATTGTAATCATGAACGGAACATTGAACAAAGTGATGTTAATAGGGCATCTAGGCGACGACATTAAGATGCATTATTTTGAAGGCGGCAACTGTATTGGGCGCTTTCAATTGGCTACAAACGAAGTGTATATCAATAAATCCACCAACGAAAAAATTACTTCAACCGAATGGCATAACTTGGTCGTGCGCAATAAAGCCGCCGAAATATGTGAAAAATACCTCTCGAAAGGCGATAAAATATATGTAGAAGGACGCATTAAATCCAGACAATGGCAAGCCGAAGATGGCACCATGAAATCTACTACCGAAATTCAAGTCACCGAGTTTACATTTTTGACCACCAAAAAAGACCAAGATCACAAAACGAATCCCAGTCAAGAATCTCCAAAAAACACTAACTTTGAGGCCTCAAATGGCAGTTTGCCCATAAACGACTTGCCATTTTAAAGAAAGTTGCAATTGAATAAAAATGAAAAGAAAAGTTAGTCTACTTATAGGAATAGTATTGTTGGCAATAACGGGTTGTAAAGACGATGTGTTGCCTAAACCTTCAGGCTATTTGCGCTTGGATTATCCCGAAGCCCAATACATCGATTTTAAAAACGCTTGTCCCTTCACTTTCGAAAGCAATGACGCTGCCATTATCGAAGGAAAATCAGATTGTAGTTATACAATTACCTATCCCAAAATGAAAGCTACGATCTATTTGACTTACAAACCGGTGTCCAATAACATCAAGCAATTATTGCGTGACGCGCAGAAATTAACTTTTGAGCACGTGATCAAGGCCGATGACATCATCGAACAACCTTACTTGAATCCCGACAAAAAAGTCTATGGTATGTTTTATCAAGTCGATGGTAATGCCGCCACCAATTCACAATTTTACGCCACCGATAGCACGCGACATTTCATTACGGGCTCCGTTTATTTCTATGCTAAGCCTAATTTTGATTCTATTATGCCTGCCGCAAGTTATATCAAAAACGACATGCAGCACCTGATGGAAACCTTAAAATGGAAGTAGTTTTTTAGGAGCACAACAATTGGTTTTTTAATAACGAATCCTCCTGCTGTACGTTCTATCTTTCCCGCCGAACCCCGGCGGCAAAGGATGCCACTCCCATCAGGGCTAAGCCAGAACATTTGGTTTTTCATAAGAAAGTAAAAAACATAAAAAAAAGCATTCGCCAAAAACGAATGCTTTTTTGCTTAAGAGTTGTTCTGCCTATGATTTAGGTTGTACTACTTTATAAGTTTTTCCATCAGCTACGCCTTCAATTACTTGAGTTAGGGACGTTGGGTTTTGAACGCTTTTGTCAAAAGTTACTGTTGCTAATTTTTTATCAAAATCAACAGTTGCTTTCTCAACTCCTTCAGATTCTGCTAATTTTTTTTCGATGGTTTTTGCGCAACCTACAGCACAAGTCATTCCTTCGATAGCAAAACTTGCGGTTTGTACATTAGCGGCAGCAATTGGTTTTTTAACTGCTGGAGCTTCAGTAGTAGCGGCTTCTGGTTTAGCTGTTTCTGTTTCTTTTTTGCAACTTATCATAACGATACTTGCAAATGCAATAGCTATAATCGTTTTTTTACTATTCATTGGTATTGATTTAGATGAGTTTAAAATGTATTTGGGGTCAAAATTAATCAAAAAAACACCTAGATATTCCCAAAATAATTACAATTTTGAACCAAAATAAAACAGATGCTATCAAAACAATTCAAATGGGGCTATTTGCTGCTTTTATCTCTTATATGGGGTAGTTCTTTCATATTAATCAAAAAAGGATTGGTAGGCCTAACGGCTTTTCAGTTGGGGTCGTTGCGTATTATTTTTGCTGCGCTTTTTTTGTTGGTGATTGGTTTTAGAAGTTTAGTAAAAATCCCTCACCATCAGTGGAAGTATATTGCTTTGACTTCTTTGTTTGGAACTTTTATTCCTGCGTATTTGTTTGCTATTGCACAAACGCAAATAGATAGTTCTATAAGTTCTATTCTGAATTCCTTAACGCCTTTGAATACCTTGTTGATTGGCGCACTTTTCTTTAGGTTGGATTTTAGACGCAATCAAATTTTTGGCGTATTGATTGGTTTAGTCGGTAGTGCTTTGTTGATTTGGAATGGCGCGGTGCATCATCCCAATCAAAATTATTATTACGCTTTTTTAGTGCTGATTGCTTCGATTTGCTATGCTACAAATGTCAATTTGATTAAAAAATATTTATCGGATTTGCCTCCTTTGAGTATTACAACGGGTAATTTTTTGGTTTTGCTTTTTCCAGCGTTGGCTGTATTATATAGTACTGATTTTTTCGCTATGACGCACGGAGCGGTTGTTCAAGAATCGGTGTTGTATATTTTGATTTTGGGAGTGTTGGGAACGGGTATTGCCAATATTATTTTCTTTAAACTCATTCAAATTTCGTCGCCCGTTTTTGCGACTTCGGTTACGTATTTGATTCCAGTGGTAGCTTTCTTTTGGGGGATGTTAGACCAAGAGTTATTAACTCCTGTGCAGCTTTTTGGAGCTTTTATCGTTTTGGTTGGGGTGTATTTATCGGCCAGAAAATAGGTGTTTTTTAGGGGGTTTGCGTGAGGGATAGCAGCTTGCTACCGAAGTAGCGCGTATAGCCCGACCGCAGTTGCCAAAAGAGGCGGATAGCACGCTAGTCATAAGCCTCTTTTGGTAAATGGGGTCACGCCCAAAATAGTATAAACGAAAAAAGACTGCCGATGAAAGCAGTCTTTTTGTTTTAATTTAAGTTGTGATTATTGAAAATCGGCATCGGTTACGCCTTCGTTGATTTTTACCTCGGAGGTAGTAAGTTTAAGCTCTATTCCAATGTTCATTATTGTTGTATGTGGGAATTTTATTCCTTTAACTTCTTTGTAATCATTGAAAAAGGTTGTTTGAGTTCCTCTTTCAGAAGTTTTGCTTTCAGCGATTTTGAAGAAATTTACTGTATCATAATAAAGCGTTGATTGGCCATCTTTGATTGCGTAGGCATCTGTGTCGTTGATAGATTCAATCCCTGCTAATGTAATGCTGGCTTTATCAAGTAAAGGTAATTCATCAAAAGGATTCATATCGGCTTTCTTTTCTTTAAACTCTTCGTTGGAGAGGTCTTTGCGTTGGCCTTGTTGAATCGCGTATCCTGATTTGTCTCCTAGTACTCGTTTCATCATAGTCATTCCTCCAGCCTTCATTTCTACACTCAATTTTTTGTCTGAGGTTATTTTTGAAGTCATCTCAACAGTTGTGCCTTGAACTGATCCAGAGGCAATAGTAACGATTGATTTTACCTTCTTTAAAGCCTCTTTCCCACCAATAGCTTTGATGTAGTTTTCTAGAACGCTTTTGGCAGTAACTCCAGCTGGAATTTCTTTTTTGGTTACTGGTTTTTCTACTGGATTACCATATTTATCAAAAAAGAACAATGGCAATTTTAGTTTTTCTAATCCAGGTGTTACTTCGCTTGCTTTACCTACGATTACAATTCTGGTGTTGTCTAATAAAAAGTATTTATTAGCTACACGAAGAATGTCCTCTGGTGTTACAGCATTGATGGTTTGGATGTATTTTTCGTAAAAATCGGCTGGCAATTGTTCTGTTTCAATGTTCAAAGCATAGCGCGCCACAGCTTGTGGTTTTTGAACTTGCATTACAAAACGACCAATGTATCCTGCTTTCACGTTTTTCAATACTTCGGCATCTACTTTTTCGGTTCTGATTTTTTTGATTTCTTTGATGAATTCTACTACGGCGCTGTCAGTAACGGCATTACGAACGGCAGAAGTAGCTACAAATTTGGTTACATATTTTCCGCTTCCAATTTCAGAACGCGCACCGTAAGTCCAAGCGTGTTTTTCTCTTAAATTCATATTTAAATACGAATTGAAATCACCACCCAAAATTTGATTAGCAATCACTGCTGGGAAAAAATCAGGGTCATTCATTTTTAAATTCAAAGTGTTGACCAATGAAATTTCGGATTGTACAGCATTTGGTACGTCTACCAAGTTGATTTGTAATTTGTCTACGTTTGGATTAGCGGTATAGCTTTCTTTGGTAATGGTTTTTTTCTCCCAAGCACCAAATAGCTTTTCAACAGCGGCTTTGGTTTCTTTGAATTTTACGTCTCCAATGATTACCAAATAAGCATTTTCTGGCACAAATCGAGCAGCGTAGTTGCTTTGAACATCTGCAAGTGTTACGTTTTTTAAAGTTTCTTCAGAAACATATTCACCAGAAGGATGATTTTTTCCAAAAGCTAGTACATCAACAACTCGGCTAGAAATTGCGGCTACACTTTTCTCGTTGGCTTTTAATCCTTCAATCATTTTCGCTTTGTCTTTGTCGAATTCTTCTTGTGTGAAAAGCGGGAACAAAGCGCCTTCAGCTAACAATTCTAAAACGCGTCCAGAATATTTAGATAGTGCACTTGCAGAAGCGCCTTGCGAAGAGAAGTTGATATTGGCGCCTAAGAAATCAATTTCTTCATTGAATACATCTTTTGGAGTTTTTTGACTTCCGTTACCTACTAGGCTACTAGTCAAATCATCAACTCCTTTTTTGTTGCCTTCGGCAAAAGGAGGATTGTCTAGCGTAAGGTTAAAAGAAACACGTGGAAGTTTATGATTTTCTACGACCATCACTTTTAGTCCATTTTTTAGAACAAAGCTTTCTGGCTTTTTGATTTGAACCATTGGAGAAGGTCCTGGCTTGGGTTGTGGTCTGTTTTGCGCTTGCATAATTCCTGTTACAAAGAATAGGGTTAAGAGGATGCTTATATTTTTCATAATGTTCATATCTTGTTATTTGGCCTTTTCAGCAGCTGGTACGTAATCTAAAACTAAACGTTGATTAGGATTTAAATACTTTTTGGCAACGTCTCTAATTTCTTCTCTTGTGATAGAGTGAATCATTTCTATTTCTGTATTGATTAGGTTGATATCGCCATACAATAAATAATAGCTAGCCAAATTCTCGGCGATTCCTTCAATAGAGGAGTTAGAGCTTACAAAATTATTATCGAACTTGTTTTGTAATTTTTGGTAATCTTTCTCAGAGATTAATTCGGTTTGTAATTTTGTTATTTCTTCGTCAATTTCTTTTAAAATGTCTGTAGCGGTGTTTTTGCCCATTGGTAAACCATACAAAATATACATTCCGTAATCTTCTTGACTGTTGCTAAAAGCGCCAACTTGTAATGCGATTTTTTTGTCGTCTACAATTTTCTTGTACAATTTCGAGCTTTTACCATCACTTAAATAAGAAGAGATAAGGTCTAAAACGCGTGCATCTCTTGTTTTCATTGAAGGCGTTCTGTAAGCCGCTACAATAGCTGGAATTTGAATGTTGTTGTCTTCAAATTTGGCTTTTATAGTTTCGGTTATAGGTTCTTCGATGAATTGTTCTCTTTTGATTGGAGCTCCTTTTGGGATAGAACCAAAATATTGTGCAATCCATTTTTTGGCTTGGTCTTTTTTGAAATCTCCTGCAACAACTAAAACAGCATTATTAGGAATGTAGAATTTCTTGTTGAACGCTTGAAATTCTTCTAAAGTGGCAGCATCTAAATGCTCCATAGAGCCAATTGTTGCCCAACGGTAAGGGTGTTTTTTGAATAGGTTTTCTTTTACTACCGCTTGAAATCGGCCATAAGGTTGGTTATCCATTCGGGTTCTTTTTTCCTCTTTCACTACTTCGTTTTGCGTGTCCACACCAATTTTGTTGATGACTGGGTGCAATAGTCTTTCGGATTCCATCCAAAGAGCTAGTTCTAAATTATTAGAAGGAAAAACTTCGTAATAATAGGTTCTATCGTCTGATGTATTGGCGTTGTTCACGCCTCCGTTAGCAGTTACAATCTTGAACCATTCTCCGCGTTTGATGTTTTCAGTTCCTTCAAATAACAAATGTTCGAAGAAGTGAGCAAAACCAGTGCGATCTGGTTTTTCGTCTTTGGATCCTACGTGATACATTACTGAAGTGATTGCTACAGGAGCAGACGGATCTTGGTGCAAGATAACGTGCATTCCATTGTCTAAGTCGTATTCTTCAAACGCTACTTTTTGAGCTGAGGCAACGCCTCCAAGCATCAATACGCTACTCAAAGCCATTATTGTTTTTTTCATAAAGTTTATAAAAGTTTTGTTTTTGCATTAGTTCAGGTTCTGTAATAAATGTTACACCAAATGTACTTTATTTTAGTCTTTATTGTAAATAGAATCTTGTTTTTGCATGATTTTAACATTAGTTCAAACCTTGTAAACAGCTTAAAAATCAGAGGAAAATAGGGTTAGAAATATTTTTTAAGCATTAGATTGCAGGATTAATATTTAGTTGTATATTTGCAACCTTAAAAATCAATAAATCAATTTGGTATGTATGCAATCGTAGAGATAGCAGGGCAACAATTCAAAGTAAGCAAAGACTTAAAGGTTTATGTTCACCGTTTGACTAATGAAGAAGGTTCAAAAGTTTCTTTTGACAAAGTTCTTTTATTAGATGATAATGGAAATGTAACTTTAGGCGCCCCAGCTATAGAAGGTGCTTCAGTAGAAGCTAAAGTGTTACAACACTTAAAAGGAGATAAAGTTATCGTTTTCAAAAAGAAAAGAAGAAAAGGATACAAAAAAAGAAATGGTCACAGACAATATCTTACTCAAATTGTAATTGAAGGTATTACTGCAGCAGGAACAGCTAAAAAAGCAGCTCCAAAAAAAGCAGCTGTTGAAGCAACCACTGAAGAAGCGCCAGCTCCTAAAGTAAAAAAAGCTCCAAAAGCTAAAAAAGAAGATACAAAAGAATAATAACAATATTAAAACCAATACGTCATGGCTCACAAGAAAGGTGTCGGTAGTTCTAAGAATGGTAGAGAATCAGAATCAAAACGTTTAGGCGTTAAGATTTTTGGTGGTCAAGCTGCTATTGCTGGGAACATCATCGTAAGACAAAGAGGTTCTAAACACAATCCAGGTGAAAATGTTTACATCAGTAAAGATCACACCCTACACGCAAGAGTAGACGGAGTTGTAAAGTTCCAAAAGAAAAAAGATAATAAATCATATGTTTCTGTACTTCCATTTGAAGCATAAGCAATAGGATTATAATTATTACAAAGCCTGTCAATCAAGAATTGACAGGCTTTTCTTTTTTATGATGGATTGAATAATAGTCCTATGCTAAAAAACAATTTTAACTTATTGTTGTTCACCCAAGAAGTATCGAAAATGATAGGCCCTAAAAAGGTATTATACGAAATGGTAGCACCACTAGAGAACAGTATACTTGTGGCATCATAATCTTGCCATTTGCCTTTTGGTGCATAAAAATTACTTTTAAAATCATTAAAACTTTTAAACCCAACTGTTGCTAAATCTATATGCGGAATTAAATACACTTTAGACGTAAGATTAGCCTGAAGACTTAGATTTACTTTTATAAATTGACTTACATTGAGTTCGTTTTCTTGTAAACCTGTAAAAGTTACACTATTCTTCAAGGGATTTGCGGTGTAACCACCAATGAAATACTTAGACGCATACCCAAACTGAGCAGTAGAAATCTGATGAGATTGTATTTGATCTTCAAATAAAAATCCTGCACTAGCTTCCATAATGAGTACTTTGTCTTTTATAGGAATTCTATTTTCGTAGTTAAAATTGAATTTAGTAAAGGGATTCAGACTCCCACTAAAGTTTTGAACGGTATTATTAGTGTAGTTGATATCAACATCTTGATGAATAGAACGTGACAATTCTACTTGTAATTTATTTCCTGTTGAGGCAAAAAACACCTTGTTTAGGTTGTCCGTATAATAATGAACATTCATTTCTATTTGATTTAGATAGTAGCTACTTAAAGTAAATACAGTATTAAAGCCGGGATCTGTTTTTGGTTTCAAATGTGTATAATGATAGTTTAGCCCAAAGCCAAAATAACTCTTCAAAGAATTTATATTTCTATTAATTTGATTATCAAAATAAAGTGAATTAAATTGTATATTATCAGCTTTTTTGCGTTGAATATATACATCCTGAGTTAAGCGTTGACCATACATTTCTGAGCGCCACCACCATTTTTTGTCTTTACCAAAAATAGTTTGATACTGGAGCCTGATTCTGGGTTGTTGCGCAATATCTCCTGTAATTAGAACTCGGGAAGACTCTCCTAGTAAATTCCTTCCAGTATAGTTGATAATGGCTCCAAAACCGCGAAAAGTATCAAAATGCAAAGAGGCTTTAATTTGATTTTTATAGTATTCAGAAGCATTGAGTTGTAGATGGGTTTTGTTGTCTTTTGAAAAAGTGGTGTAATTGATTTGATTGAACAAATTGGTTCCCATTGCTTTTCTAACTCCTTCAGCTATGTCTTCTATGGTATATTTGTTGTTTGTTCTTATACCAGAACGTTTTTCAACCAACTTAAGATTAGCATCACTAAAATTCTTATAAACAATAGTATCCAACATAAACTCTCGATCTATAGTGGGGAGTTGTGGTTTATTTACAGGAAAAGCTTTTAGTCTTTCAGCCAATGCCTTTAAAGCAAGTATATTTTGCTTCGTGGCAATTTTGCCCTCTTTATAAATTTCTTTACTCGCGTCAAAATCGCCAGTTGAATAAGTTAAATTGGGATAATGACTAAACAATATATCACAAAGTTTTTTGTTTTCATCATTCTTTAAATTACTAGTTAACATGGCTGATTGAAAAATAAGTGTCGAGAGATTTTCAAGTTTTTCAATAGTTACTTTATCATCACCAACATCGCTCCCAATAATAATGTCTGCTCCCATGTTTTTGGCAATATCTGTTGGAAAATTGTCTAACATTCCACCATCTACCAAAATAGTATTTTGGTAAGGTACAGGCTTGAATACTCCTGGAATAGACATACTCGCTCTCATCGCTAATGCAATGGAACCCTCATCAAGTATAACCGCTTTTCCGTTCAAAATATCGGTTGCCATTGCTCTATACGGAATCGGCAATTTATCAAAATTAGAAATGTTATAAGCGGGATAAGTGATTAGTGATAGGAACTCTCTAAGATTTTGGTCATTTAATAAGGAAGATTTAATGATAGGTTTGTAATTTTTGACATCGATGTCGATTAAGTAGCGACTGAATTCACTCATTTCTTCTACACTAACATTATTTAGAGACACCTTCCCTCCCAACAATTCATCCCAACGAGCATTATTCGCAATTTTGGCAATACTATCTCCTGAATAGCCCATAGCATATAATCCCCCAACAATACTTCCCATACTCGTTCCTATTACTAAATCAGGAACTATCCCCAACGAATCTAAAGCCTGAATTACAGGAATATGCGCAATTCCTTTGGCTCCACCACCACTAAGTACTAAAGCTACTTTTGGCTTTTTATTCTGCGAAAAGTGATGTTGTGGCATTGCCAATAATACTATTAATAAGAAAAAAGACAGCCAATGCGACTTGAAATTTAGCTGGTTCAAAGTAAAAGTATGGAATCGGAAGTACTTATTTTTATATCTCATATTTTGAATACCAATAGGTTAGCAAACTCATTTTTTTTGTTGCCTTCTAAAATACTAAATAAGAATAACAAACAAACATTCTTCTTTTGTTAAAATTTTGATAGTTTGATGGTTGATGATTTTTTACTAATTTTTAATCAATTTTTTTTTAGTCAGAATGTAAGACTACATTAAAAAAGTGTTGCAAAAAGAAAACCCTCACATTTCTGCAAGGGATTTATCTTAATTCTTTGTACTAAAATCTTAATACTAATATCTGTAATATTCAGGCTTAAATGGGCCTTGAACTTCAACACCAATATATTCAGCTTGATCTTGACGTAAAGTCTCCAATTCAACACCTAATTTAGCTAAGTGTAACATCGCCACTTTTTCATCTAAATGTTTTGGTAACATGTACACTTCATTTTTGTAAGCAGCACTATTTTTCCACAATTCGATTTGAGCCAATGTTTGGTTGGTGAATGAGTTACTCATTACAAAACTTGGGTGACCTGTAGCACAACCAAGGTTTACCAAACGACCTTCTGCCAAAATGATGATGTCATTACCGTTGATAGTATATTTGTCAACTTGTGGTTTGATTTCGATTTTCGAAGCACCGTGGTTTTTGTTCAACCAAGCCATATCAATTTCGTTATCAAAGTGTCCGATGTTACAAACGATCGTTTTGTCTTTCATTTTTTCAAAATGAGAACCCAAAACGATGTCTTTGTTTCCAGTTGTAGTAATAATGATATCAGCTGTAGCGATAACAGTATCTAATTTTTTAACTTCAAAACCGTCCATTGCAGCTTGTAAAGCACAAATTGGATCAATTTCAGTAACCGTTACAATAGAGCCAGCACCTCTAAAAGAAGCAGCTGTTCCTTTACCCACATCACCATATCCACAAACGATTACTCTTTTTCCAGCCAACATAATATCGGTAGCACGACGAACGGCATCAACTGCAGATTCTTTACAACCGTATTTGTTGTCAAATTTAGATTTAGTAACCGAGTCGTTTACGTTGATCGCTGGCATTGGTAATGTTCCCGCTTTTACTCTTTCATATAATCTGTGAACACCAGTAGTAGTTTCTTCAGACAATCCTTTAATTCCAGCAACTAATTCTGGGTAACGATCAATAACCATATTAGTCAAATCTCCACCGTCATCCAAAATCATATTCAATGGTTTTCTGTCTTCACCAAAGAACAACGTTTGCTCAATACACCAGTCAAAAGACTCTTCGTCAAGACCTTTCCAAGCATACACCTGAATTCCAGCAGCAGCAATAGCAGCAGCAGCCTGATCTTGAGTAGAAAAAATGTTACAAGAACTCCAAGTCACTTCAGCTCCAAGCGCAATCAAAGTCTCGATCAAAACCGCAGTCTGAATCGTCATGTGTAAACATCCTGCAATACGAGCTCCCTTCAAAGGTTGTTCGTCTTTGTATTCTGCACGAAGCGCCATCAATCCTGGCATTTCAGCTTCTGCTAATTCAATTTCTTTTCTTCCCCAAGCTGCTAAGGAAATGTCTTTCACTTTGTAAGCCACAAAAGGCATAGTTGCTGTACTCATTTATAGTATATTTGTATATTGAAATTTTTTGCAAATTTACGTAATAAGTTTAGAAATAAACCAATTTCTTTGAGAATTGTGAATTGTTTAATTCCTTAAGCGTTAGAATTTTAAATGCCTTGTCAATTGCACATACAAAGTTGGTCAACTATAAGGAGCTAATCCTGCTGTCCACTATATCTTGTATGGCGAACCCCGCCATACAAGGATGCCGTTCCCATCAGGGCTAGGCAATGTGCTAAACGACAAGAGAATTGTATTCAAAAACCAAACCATAAACGACACCTTATTTACAAATGCCGTTATTCAAAACCATCCAGTATAACCAAGAAACCACACTTTACGTTTGGCACATTACCGAGACGTTCTCGGATTTATACGAACAAGTACACTTGAACACGATTAGCACCCAGCGACTCAACGGAATGAAGTCGCAACTGCATCAGCGTGCCTTTTTGAGTGTTAGAAAACTACTAGCCGAAGCAGGCTATACCGACTTTGATTTGTTTTATGACAAATCTGGCAAGCCTCATTTGAACGATAACAAATACATATCCATAACTCATTCACACGAATTCGCGGCCATCATCATAAGTAATCAAACTGTTGGGATTGATATCGAATTGCAACGAGAAAAAATCCTTCGCATCGCCGATAAATTTGTCGATACTGCTGAGTTATCTCGACTGCAAAGCTTCTCAACGGAATATTATATTCGCAAGTTAACCGTAAAATGGGGCGCCAAAGAAGCCATTTTTAAAATATGCAACGAGAAAGGCATTAGTTTTAAGAACCACATCAAAGTCAGTCCATTTGAATTAGACCAAAAAAAAACCACGGCCATTTTGGATTTCGAAAAAAAGCAGCAATGGTTTACTATTTGTTTTGATGAGTTCGATTCTTTTACTTTAGTTTATGCTTTTGAAAATAATTATATTTGTATATAATAAAATCAGTTTATTTGGTCTCAAAACCCAAAAAGAATACGAAATTCCATCTGAACTAAAAAACAACAAAAAACTAACACATGAAAACTCTAGTTAAAAAGACTGTTTTTAAATCTAATGATGAGGTTATTGAATTGATGTTGGAAAGCAAAAAGCAATCTAAAATCGAAAGTCAAGAACGCTATAATACCGAAGAGTTTCAAGAGATTTTGAAAAAGTTACGCCAGTTGAAAAAAGAAAAAAAATGAGTTATCCTTTTTTATTTGATGGTGGAACTAACAATAGTTATTTTTTTGAAACGGAATTGGAATTGATTTATGAAATAAAATTCCGTCCTTCGAGTTACTTATTGGGAGACCAAAAAGCACCTTATGCTCACTTAATTTTTGAATTTATCATTGAGATTGTGCATAATCCTCTTGGGAAAAATCCCCCATTAGACAAATTAGTATCTTCTACTATTTCTTCGATTATAAAAGATTTTTATTTCAAACAAGAGCAATCAGTTTGTATTTATATTTGCGATTCATCTGATGGAAAACAAGAACTTCGTAGACGAAAATTTGATAATTGGTTTTATACTCATAATCAATTTGGGTTGGTCAAAATAGACGAGCATATTTGTGATTCAAAAGGAATTTATTATCCAATTTCATTAATTATTCAACGGAATAACCCATATTTTTCAGAAATTATAAATGGATTTAGTCTACTTGCTTTACGAAGTAATGAGGATAAATAATGTCATTAAGTAAGAACCTAAAAAGAACTAATGACTACAACAATCTATCAAGATATTCTACTGGCAAAAAAAGAAAAACGCAAGCTCCTTGCCATTCTTCTCGACCCCGATAAAATTGACTTGAATACGGTTCCTGCCTTAATTCAAAAAGTGATAAGCTCTCCAGCCACACACGTTTTTATTGGTGGAAGCCACGTAACTCATAATATTATAGACGAGTTAATTCTAAAGATTAAAAGCATCTGTGAATTACCTATTGTGCTTTTTCCTGGCAATCCATCTCAAATTTCAATTCACGCTGATGGTATTTTGTTTTTGTCCTTATTGTCCGGTCGCAATCCAGATTTTTTAATCGAACATCAGGTAAAAGCAGCGCCAATTCTCAAAAAAACCGACTTAGAAATTATTCCTACCAGCTATATTTTAATTGAAAGTGGCAACGAAACAGCAGTAGCACGGGTAAGTAAGACTACACCCTTATCACGAATCGATGTTGAAAGCGTTTGTAATACTGCGATGGCTGGCGAAATGCTAGGGCATCAGCTCATTTACCTCGAAGGAGGAAGTGGCGCAAAGCAATCGGTTCCATTAGAAATGATTCGAGAAGTGGCTAAAAACATTACTATTCCACTAGTTGTTGGCGGAGGCATTACCTCTTTGTTGGGGATACAAAATGCGTATGAAGCAGGAGCTGATTTGGTAGTAATCGGAACGGCTTTTGAAAAAAATCCTTCTTTTTTTGAAAATAAATATACACAATAAACAATGATCGATTATTTTTTTGCTCAATATAAAGACTATTCCACACTGATGGTTAGTCTGGAACTCATTGCCATTTTTTTCGGCTTAGCCAGTGTTTGGTTTGCCAAAAAAGATAATATTTTGGTATTTCCAACGGGTTTGGTTAGTACTTCAATCTATGCCTATTTGCTTTGGCAATGGGAATTATTAGGCGATTCGATGATCAATGTGTATTATTTTGTAATGAGCCTTTACGGTTGGTACCATTGGACACGTAAAAAGGGAGACAAAGTTGAATTTCCTATTTCATGGACCACACGAAAAGACAAAGGCTATAGCATGGTTATTTTTGTAGCTACCATAATTTTTGTGGTATTGGTCTACCTTTATTTTGGTAAATTTACCACCTGGTATTCGTACGTAGACACTTTATTGACTGCACTATTTTTCGTAGGCATGTGGTTAATGGCAAAACGAAAAATTGAGAATTGGATTTTCTGGATTATTGGAGATTTCATTTCAATACCGCTTTATTTTGCAAAAGGATATACCTTTACAAGCCTTCAATACATTATTTTTACAATTATTGCCTTTTATGGTTATTTAGAATGGAAGAAAACCTTAAACAGCTCTCCAAAACAGGAGCTTCAGAAATAATAAAAATTGCCATATTTGGACCTGAATCTACAGGCAAAACCACTTTGGCAAAACAATTAGCCGAATACTATCAAACGGCTTGGGTACCCGAATTTGCACGCGACTATTTACAAGAAAAGCTAAATAGTGGTCGTGGTGTTTGTGATATAGATGATATGTTGCCAATTGCCTATGGACAAACTAAATTAGAAAATGAAAGTGCCGCTATTGCAGATACTTATTTGTTTTGTGATACGAATTTGATGGTGACCAAAGTGTTTTCTGAATTGTATTATAATTTTTGTGACTCGTTATTGGATAAAGCGGCTCGCACCCACCAATATGATTTATTTTTTCTTACAGACATTGACGTGCCATGGGAAGATGATGGTTTGAGAGATAGCCCTGAAGGACGAGAGTCTGTTTTTTCAGTGTTCAAACAATCACTTATTGATAACAAAAAACCATTTATTACTCTAACTGGAGATAAAGGAACCCGATTGAACAAAGCCATAGCTATTCTGGAAGAGTTGCGTAAGGCTAAAAAAATGGGAATCGATTCTTTGGATTTTGTGCAAATCTATGAGCACGGTATTCCGATAGCTAAAGTCCAAGAACAACTAACAATTTACAAAAACGGAATTGCCAAAACCATTTTAGACAGACCTGCGACAATTGGTGATGGAATTATGTATTTGTCTACGGAGGAGTTTATTGAAAAAGCTACTTTTTTTGATGCAAACAAAGCTTCTTTAACGTTGAAAAAATTAGTGCCTGCCTCTGGAGCAGCCACACGAATGTTTAAGTTTTTGAATGAATTTCTAAGAGATTATCATTACGAAACAGAGAGTATTAATGCATACATCAACAGAAAGCGCGATTTAGAGCTGTCGCTTTTTATTGTGGGTATGGATAAGTTTTCTTTTTTTGAAGCCATAGATAAGAGACTTAGGGCTGATTTTGCCGACTTTGAGTTTTGGCCAGCAGACAAAAAAAATTATTACTTTATAACTTATTTATTATACCCTGATTATTTTGATTTTGCGAGTAAACCTAAGGGTGTTTTGCCTTTTCATAAATATTCAGATCACGTAGCCACGCCATTTGAAGAGCATCTAAACGAAAGTGTGACCTATGCCTCAGTACAACAAAAAAGTTATTTACATTTTACCATAACTCAGGCACATCAAACCCTATTTGAAAAATTAGAGCAAGAACTAAAAAGTACCATCGAAACACAATCCAATACAATTATTGAAATTGGGTATTCGTATCAAGATAAAGCTACCGATTCTGTAACAGTAGATGCCAAAAATAACTTGGTAAAGAATCAAAATAATGAACTTTTATTTCGTCCAGGAGGGCATGGTGCTTTGATTGAAAACCTCAATGCTTTGGATGCTGATCTTGTTTTTATCAAGAACATTGATAATGTAATTCAAAATCAAATGGACGCCATTGCTTTATACAAAAAGGGATTAGCGGGGATTTTAATTGAGTTACAACAGCGCATTTTTAAACAGCTAGAAGCCATTCACCAACAGCAAGTTAGCACATCAGAAGTTGATAAAATCGTAACTTTTGTTGAAAATGAATTGAGTATCAAGATGATTAAAGGGTTTCCAGAATTTACATTTGAGAATAAAATAAAAGAATTGATCGGGGTTTTAGACCGCCCGATTCGGGTATGTGGCATGGTAAAAAATGAAGGAGAACCTGGCGGTGGCCCTTTTTGGGTAATGGACGACAAAGGAAAGACAAGCTTGCAAATCGTAGAATCTTCTCAGATGGATCTAAAAAATGAAAAACAGCAGAACATTTTGGATAAAGCTACTCATTTTAATCCGGTAGATTTAGTTTGTGGCATTAAAAATTACAAAAACAAAAAGTTTGATTTAAGTCAGTTTGTAGATCATAATAGCGGATTTATCGTAGAAAGAACGTTAGGAAACGACACCATAAAATCCTACGAATTACCTGGATTGTGGAATGGAGCCATGGCCAAGTGGATTACCGTTTTTGTAGAGGTACCTATGGTTACTTTCAACCCTGTGAAAAATGTAAATGATTTGCTCAAGCCAGCACATCAGCCCCAGCACATTTTGTAAAATGGAAACAGAAAAAATAGTAAACGAATTACAGTTTAAGGCCGTTAGAAGCAGTGGAGCTGGCGGACAAAATGTCAATAAAGTATCATCTAAAGTCGTTTTAACTTTTGATTTGAAACAATCCCAGGCATTAACCGAGGAAGAAAAAATAGTGTTAGCAAACAAATTAGCCAATAGAGTA
The DNA here is from genome assembly GCF_027531905.1 of Flavobacterium sp. GTDB lineage: Bacteria > Bacteroidota > Bacteroidia > Flavobacteriales > Flavobacteriaceae > Flavobacterium. The sequence goes on from NZ_JAPZSU010000048.1 coordinate 85,020, forward strand.
ACGTCAGAACAGCTTTTGATTTTGCATTGTGATGAAGACCGCAGCCAGCTCAAAAATAAAGCTATTGTAATCAAACGTTTCCTAGCCATAATCCGTGATGGATTGTTCGTTCCCAAAGAACGAAAAGCGACCAAAATCCCAAAATCGGCCATCAGAAAACGAATTAAGGATAAAAAGAGTTTATCGGATATCAAGCAATCAAGAAGGAAGCCCGATTTTTAGTAGTTTCAAAAACTTTAAACTTTAAACTTGGAACTTCAAACAAATGATATATATTTGCGCCGTCTCAAAGGGGTGCTCTAAATAACGAGCTGAGATCATACCCAAAGAACCTAGGCGGGTAATGCTGCCAAGGGAAAAAATGACAAAATACTAGAGTACTCGCTATTGTCTTGTCATAAAAACAAATCATTTATTAATTTAAAAATAAAAGAATAATTCCCCCTTTTATTCGTAAAACTATTTACGGATGAACACCATTATTACATCAAAGAGCCAAAAGGCACAAGGCAAAAGCCAACAGCATTCCATTCGATTATTTTTTTTACTTTTCACTTTTCACTTTTCACTTTTCACTTTTGCTCAAGTAAAAGACACGACCAAAGTCAACCAATTGGATGATGTTTTGGTTTCGGCTGTGCGTGTGACGTCAAAAACTCCGGTTTCGTTTAGCAATTTGACTAAAAAACAAATTCAGTTTCGCAATTTGGGTCAGGACATTCCAACACTTATGAACTATATGCCTTCGGTGGTAACTACTTCGGATGCGGGTAACGGAATTGGCTATTCGGGAATTCGCGTGCGTGGTAGCGATGCGACCCGTGTAAACGTAACCATCAACGGAATTCCGTACAATGATTCTGAAAGTCATGGTACGTATTGGGTAAATATGCCTGATTTTGTTTCTTCAGTAGAAAGTATTCAGTTACAGCGCGGTGTAGGAACGTCTACCAATGGTTCAGGAGCTTTTGGAGCGAGTTTGAATATGCTAACCGATTCATATACCAAAGAAGCAAGTGCTGAAATTGCTAGCTCAATAGGAAGTTTTAATACTTTGAAAAACACGGTTAAATTCAGTACCGGTTTACTAAATGACCATTTTGAAATCGCAGGACGTTTATCTGTTTTACAATCTGATGGATATATTGATCGCGCTAGTTCTGATTTGAAATCGTATTTCTTGCAAGGAACTTATGTGGGGAAAACTACTTTACTAAAAGCTTTGGTTTTTGGAGGAAAAGAAAAAACATACCAAGCTTGGAACGGGATAGATGGAGAAACGCTGAATAGCAATCGTAGATTTAACAGCGCTGGAATGTTTACAGACGAAGCGGGAACTACTCGTTTTTATGATAATGAAACCGATAATTACCAACAAGACCATTCGCAATTGCATTGGAACGAAAGATGGTCGGATAACTGGAGTTCTAATTTTGCGTTGCACTATACCAAAGGGAAAGGCTATTACGAAAACTACAAAGAAGACGCTAAGTTTTCTAGTTATGGTTTGAAACCGATTGTTATTAACGGAACAACCATTAACAAAACCGATTTGGTACGCCAAAAATGGTTAGACAATGATTTTTACGGAACTACTTTTTCTGCCAAGTATACTACCGATGCCTTGCAATTAATTTTGGGTGGAGGCTATAATAAATATGAAGGTGTCCATTTTGGAAAAGTGATCTGGGCGCGCTACGCTTCTCAAAGTGAATTGGGAGATCGTTATTATGAAGATTTTGCCACGAAAACGGATGGAAACTTTTTTGCCAAAGCCAATTATCAAGTTTCGGAACAATTGAGTTTGTACGGAGATTTACAATATCGTCACGTACAGTACAAAGCCGATAGCCCAGAAACGGGGTTGGTCAATGATACGTTTCGTTTTTTTAATCCCAAAGCAGGTTTGAATTATAAGATTGACGAGGCGAACACATTGTATTTTTCGTATGCAAGAGCCAATCGTGAACCAAATCGCACCGATTATGAAAATGGAGGCGTACGACCTGAAACCTTAGATGACTTGGAATTGGGATGGCGTTTGAACAACGAAAAAATACAATTGAATACCAATTTCTACTATATGGCGTATAAAAACCAGTTGATTTTGACTGGAAAATTAGATGATGTGGGCGCTCCCATTCGTTCAAATAGCGAAAAAAGTTACCGTTTAGGGCTTGAAGTAGATGCGACTATTGCCCTGTCTGAACAATGGATGGTGCGTCCTAACTTTACTTTAAGTGCCAACAAGAATGTGGATTTGAATGTTGGACTTGGAAATGTAACGACTGATATCGCTTATTCTCCTTCGGTAATTATGGGCAATGTATTGGTGTTTTCGCCAATTAAAGCCTTGCATTTGTCTTTGTTGCAAAAATTTGTAGGCGAGCAATTCATGAATAATTCTGACTCACTCGAGGCAAGATTAGCCGATTACTTTGTAAACGACTTCAATGTGAGTTACACATTCAAGCCTAAAACAATCTTTAAAGAAATTGTGTTAAGCGGATTAGTGAATAATTTTTTGGATAAAAAGTATGTGTCTAACGGGTATATGTATGACATCTATCCTTCCTATTACCCACAAGCAGAGATTAATTTCTTAGCAGGATTGAATTTGAAGTTTTAATTTTTAGTTTACTTATTTTTAAAATCCGGTGTCTTTTTGATGCTGGATTTTTTTTTGAAATATCACTAAAAGTGGGTATTGTGAAATGTTTTTTTTTCTTAACTATTTGTAACGGTTAACCAAAAAAAATTTTATAAATTTAAAACCGTTACAAAAATGAAAAAAATGATTTTTACTGCTATGGCAGTTTTGGCGTTTAGCGCTGTTTCAATGGCAAACACTATTGAAGTAAAAGAAGAAGTT
>NZ_JAPZSU010000027.1 GCF_027531905.1 Flavobacterium sp.
TTCCCGTTTGGCTTGATGTAGGATTTTATTTTCCCTTAATGCTTCCGGATTCTTTTTTTTGTAGTCATAATTTACGAATTTTAAGTATCTTCGTAAGATACTAAATCATTTGCTTGGTGCTACCGAAGGTTTAGTTCAACAGCTATTTCAATACATAAGGTGAGCTTAAAACTATTACTCGCCGATATGTCTATCCTAAATAATCATAACAAAAAATGGCTTGATTAAAATTTTAATGGTAAATCAAGAAAGCATTGGTCTGCAAAAATCAAAATAAGTACAAAACTTTACTTCTCAATAATTTAAAAAAAACCTTGCACGTGCAGGCTTCCCATTTCTAGCACAAGACTCTAAAAGTTATGATCTATAACACCGATGGAGTGTACTATTTCAATTTGCTTCTATAAGTAAAAACAATAATAAACTCAGTAATGTGCCGTTTTTCACTATATACAAAAATATGGTACTAGGCATTAATTTATTAAACAGAAAAACGAGTTAGGATTGAATCATTACAATCTTCCCCTATGCTTAAATTACTTCTACAAAACACAAGATCAATCTCTTAAATCTACAAGCAATGGTGTTTTGGTAGTATTAGGATCAATATATAATTCATATATAGCAACTAGTAGCACCTCTATTTTCATAAATTTTTCATTATAATGGAACAAGTGCTGTAATGCTTCTGTTGTTGTTTTTATAAAGTCGGGTCTATCCATTTCAACAACTTTTTGAACAATCAGTAATCGAATTACTTCTTGAACCTTTTCATTATAGGACAATTGCAACTGAAAGGCTTCTGCTTGTTGCGTAAAAAAGGCAATTTGATCCAAATTATAATGTTGTTCTCCAACAATAAATGATTTTGTTTCCCTAGATTTTAACTCTAAAAAAAAGTCTCCATCCATATCAACCCATCTACCTAAATCTCCGATAGCATATCGAAAAACGGGAAACCTTTTGCGAAAAGTATTGGTGACCGCGATAATCCCGTATCCATTAGCATCAGGATCAATAATCTCTACTACAATACCTTTGATAACTGAGAACAAGGAAGGTCTTTTAGTAACATCCGACCAAGCCCAAATTCCAGTCTCGGCAGAACCGTACATAGAATAAACTTGTTCGTAGCCTAATTTTTTTCTTAGAAGCTTTTGCTGGCTTGGTCTTAAAAATTCACCCGCATAAAGCAAATTTTTAATTTGAAGCTGTATCTTTTTTTCTTCTAAAAACTTGGCAAAACACAACAATTTAGAAGGTGTTCCCAGAATAAAATTCGGATTGAAATAGTTAGTAGCTTGTAGCATATCATCATAACTTGCATGAGCACTTAATGACAATGTTGTTGCATTACATTTTTCTAAAATGTCATCCATAATTGCTGCTGTTCGATACATATCAGAATAACCAAAAATATTTAGCGCAACTGTTTTAGAGGTAAAAAAATTATTTTTGACTAACTCTTTTACCATCGCAATTCGCTGATCTTGATTTTCTTGAATATCTACTGGAAAAACCAAAGGCTCCTGAGTACTTCCGCCCGATCGTACCAAATATACTCCTGTATTTTGATCGTGAAGTTTAAATTTTGTTTTTAAAATTGACATTAATTCTTTTTTACTCAACATCGGCGCATCAGCAACATTGTAAATTTCTTTATATAATTCGTCATATAAAGAATTGTTTCGGACTACTTCAAAATAATCTCGCAACACTGAATCGTATTTTTTTGGAACTAAATCAACTACATGCATAGTTTATCGTTTTATGAATTTTCTTCTTTTGAAATAGTAATAGTTTTTAAGTAAGACCGGGGCATGATGAAAAACAAATAACCCTTTTTGCCGCCAAGACGGCAATCGTTCCATCGCGTGTTCTAACCATCGCTGCGACAACATTCCCATAAGATGTTGATCGTACCGATTGGAGCTCTTTTGATACCGTTTTATCGAAATAGGAATTTCTAAATCTCTCCAATTAATATAACTAGTTCGAGACAAGCTTCCTTCTACCTCTCTTACTTCAATGCAGGCTTTATTTAGTAATCCTACATATATGGGCTCTGTCATATTCTTCAAAACGCGATACCAAAAATCAATCCCTTCATTTAAAGAAACTCCAGCCTCATAACGAAGTTCATGTAGATATTTTCTACGTATAACAACGTTACTGCCAACCCCCATAATAAAATCTGGTGAACTAACAGTATGCAAAATATTAGGTATTACATACAAATGATTTGAAAGAAATTGCATTTCCTTTGCAAAGGATTTAATATTTGGTAAATAATAATTAGATGGATTCAATAAAATACCTAGAACTACTACATCCAAATTTCCCTCTTCCATAATAGCACCTACTTCCCTTATGCAAGTGGGAGTATAACAATCGTCAGCATCTAAAAAACTTATAAGTTCTCCGGTGGCTAGTTGAATTCCTATATTTCTGGCATTTCCAGGACCCGTGTTTTCATCTAATTCTACAATTTGAATTGCAGTTTGCAAAAATTGTGGTGCAAAAAAAGACAGCGCTTCTTTCAAGCAAATGAGACTTAGATCATTACTACAATCATCTACAACAATAATTTGAGATGGTTTTTTTTCCTGAAAAGCTAATGAACGAATAGTATCATAGATATACTTTTCTTTGTTGTAAAGAGGTATAATTACAGTATGTTTCATAACTATACTATTACTCTACTAATGGATAAATCAATGCTCTTCCCTGATGTACATTTACAATCGATTCATCTGAACCACGAAACAAACCTGCTCCATAGGTTTTATTGTCTTTACATAACAACATTCCGACCAAATGGATTCGGCGATGGTTTTCGGTATCGATAAATTCTTTCTGCTCTACAAAATGCTGAATCAAAAAATTACTCCAATTCTCTCTTACAATAGTCTCCCATTCTTTAATAGTACAATCATTTTTAACGTACGCACCAATGCCTCTGCCTCCGCTATTTAATTTTAAAATTAGATTTTGTTCTCCATGAATGAAGGAATCACAAGCATCAGCATCGGTAATGACAAAACTCGGAATAAGATATTTTCGTAAAAAAGCATACTCTTCTTCATCCAAATAATCATTCATAATTTGTGCATCATACATTACTGCCAATACTCTTTTATCATGAATTAAAATCAGGGTTCGGATATCGTTGAAATATAAGTTTTGCTGAACCAACTTATTCAAAACTTTTTTCTTTATTTTTTTTAATTCTTCGCGATCCATTTCTAAAATAAAGTGCAAAATAGGTTCGCCATTTACACAAATGAAATCATTAAGAACAGTTAAATCCTGAGGTTTAACAGAAATTAATTGAATTTGAAACTTGGCTAATTCCTTTTGAAGAAGAAAAATTTCGGTTCCTTTTTCATCATCATGAACAAAAGCGACCTTCCCACTAGGAGCAAATTGATTCCGTAAATCATTAATTATGTTTTTTATACATTTAGGGGTAACCTTTTGTACTATTCCACTAGAATTAAGCCGATCATTTATCAATTTCAAATAATAGCTAATCATCCAGCCGTTTAAGGGATATCGTGCACCAATCTCACAAATTTTTATTTGATCGTGGATATCATATAAAAAATCAGGGCGATAAAAACCCTGATCATATATTTCGCTATTACTTTTTCTTAAAATATTTTCAAGTTCTTCATCGAGCTGATAGTATTTACGAATTCTACTATCTTCAAAATAATTTAAAACAATTGCTCTACAAGTTTTGTTTAAAATGGCACACAATCGATTCATCTCTTGATAGTATTCTGAAGATAGCATCACTGAAGAATTAGCAAAAGAATGACTATTTAGTCCAGAATCATTTTGATAATATTCAGAAAACAACTCGTTCCATTTTTTCTGTTTATCCGCTTGATTTTGCAGTAACTGAATTTTAGGCATAATGAGTTGGGATTTCGTTTCTTTCTTAGTAATAGCCATAAGTACTATTAAATTAATAACTAAGTTCTTCTAGCTCCATTACATCTTCCATTACGGCAGATTTTTTATCTAAATAGTCTTTAATAATTGGCTCTAAATCATAAGATTCTATATCAATATTCATGGCCTGTGCATAATAAAAAACTGCACTAACCGCAAAAAAGAAATGGTTTTTCTCTGTTGGGCCACAATGTACACTGATCCATGCCAATGTTTTTTCGCACGCTTCCTCTGAGTAATTATAATCATTAATTAACCATGATTTAAATTTTGGAAGTATCAACTCTACCTCACCATGAGTATAAATCTCATGAATCAATGTGGTCAATAACGCAATCATTATATCTTTATTTCGCAAGGAATTTTGATCTTTCCATGCTTTGAAATCACAAGCACTTTGATTTAAATACTTGCGTGAAAGCCAATCATCATCAGAACAAATAGTTGTGGCCATGGTATAAAACATCTGAGAATGTAAAATTCGACCTACTACGGCTAAATCTTCATCTACAATTCTGTTTAAGCTTGTAATTGAAAGTAAAAGCGCTTTTTCGTCTACAATTGGTTGATTTTTATGCACCAGCATCGTCATTCGATTACTAATCCCTGCCACTGTCATCGCACTATTATTTGTTTGACTCCAACTATGAAAAAAACGTTGCAATCGTTCTTTATCCTGAACTTTAGACGTTAATTGATTGAAGCTTTTTTCAATTTTTGAAAATGATTCTTGTTGATTGGGCAAGAATTTTAATAATTGATCCTTTAAATAAGATGCTTCCATTCCTTGAAGAACCGGAAGAATGATTGAACTCAAATTTGTCATAACTATTTATGTTTAATGGTTAGCATTTTTAACTTAATCGTACTTTTTGTAAATCTTTCTTTAGTAAAAAAATCAATAATTCTTTGTCGGAAAAGCGTTCATTTTTATTTATAGTAAACCTAGTTTTTAACAACCGTTCATTAATATAAAATGTCACAAATACATTAATTTTTGGCATAAAACGAAAAATCTTTGCTACGATAAATACCTAATAAAAAACAAAAGCACACCGGTTTTCGTGTGCATTTAAACTTCTTTTTCTTACAATATAACTTGAGTTTTTAATTTTGTTTTCACAAAACGTCTTTTAAGCCTATATACAAGTGCTTTTATCCAAATTTTTTTATGGTGATAGGTAAAGATTATTTTATGACGTACTTTTTGTTCTATAACAAAAAGTCAAGAAAGAGTAAAAAAAGTCGTAAAATCAACTCACCAAAAATGAAGATTACCTAATATTGAGAAAAAAGAAGTGTTATCCACCAAAAAATTGGAATAGCCTCCACCCAAAACAAAGTATAATAATGTGAACGTTTTTCATTGGCAAAAGCCAAAAAAAAGGCCGTTATTAGAATAAAAAAAAGAGAAAGCAAGCTAAAGTTCCCAGTCCAAAAATCCAACGCTAGAAAAAAAATCAACAAACCAAAACCTAGCTTCTTAGTTCGTTCCAGTCCTATGTGTTGTGGAACGGTTTGCAATAAGGGATCATCGTTTTTTAAATCGACAATTTCAAAAATCAGGATGAGCACAAACACCATAATAAACCGTTGCAAACCATAAAGAAGAACAAAACCATCTAATGAAAAATCCCCTTCTAAAGCAGGCAAAAAGACAGTAGTCAGAGTCCAACACAAAGACACGATATAAATTTTAATTCCTTTCCAATTCCTTGCATTACTCCGATTAGGAAAAAATGGCAAAGCATACAACAGAGTGAGTAAAACGATAAAAAAAACGCCTAATTGCGTCCGGAATTGCAACTGAAAAAAAAAGTAAAGTAATCCCAAAAAAACAACAGCACTAAACCCAACGATTACTTTTAATTCTCTTCGAATAGCATTTTTTTTCCTCCTAATTAAAGACTCATATTTAACAAAGTCATAAGCAAAAATTGTCCCTAAAAAAACAAATAGCGACAAAGAAAAAGAAGAAGAAAAAAATAACTGTTGTTGAGTAATTAATAACAAGGCCAAACAAGACAAGCCCACGTGGATACTGCTATTGATGTAAAAACGAAATAATTGCCTGAAAATCTTCATTAAACAAAATTAATCAATTGTAAAAAAATCACGGCTTTAGTTGAAAATTCAATAAAAAATACTAACCAAAATAGGCTCTGAATTACTAATAATACTTATTTTTGCACCACAAAAAAACAACACCTACTATTTTAATTCAAAAAACGTCTCGATGATTTTGTAATCAAAAGTAATCCAAAACATTACACCACAGACCAATTTGTTTTAGAATATAAAAAAAACACTATTTAGTACAAATGAGAACAGATGCTTTTGCTTTAAGACACATTGGTCCAAGAGAGAATGACCTTCAACACATGTTGAAAACCATTGGAGTTGATTCTATAGAACGACTCGTTTATGAAACCCTTCCAGATGACATTCGTCTAAAAGCACCACTGCAATTGGATCCCGCAATGACAGAATATGAATTTGCGAATCACATTCAAGAATTAGGCAATAAAAATAAAGTTTTTCAATCCTATATTGGTTTAGGCTACCATCAAGCGATTGTTCCTGCTGTTATTCAAAGAAATATTTTTGAAAACCCAGGATGGTACACCGCCTACACGCCTTACCAAGCCGAAATCGCACAAGGTCGTTTAGAAGCGATTTTGAATTTCCAAACTATGGTTATTGAATTAACTGGAATGGAAATCGCCAATGCCTCACTTCTTGACGAAGGTACAGCAGCGGCTGAGGCTATGGCTTTACTTTTTGATGTAAGAACTCGCGATCAAAAGAAAAACAATACCAACAAATTCTTCGTTTCTGAAGAAATTTTACCACAGACGTTATCGGTTTTGCAAACACGTTCTACGCCAATCGGAATCGAATTGGTAGTTGGTAACCACGAAACTTTTGAATTTTCAGAAGAGTTCTTCGGTGCGATGTTGCAATATCCAGGTAAATTCGGTCAAGTATACGACTATTCACAATTTATTTCAAAAGCTGCAGCAAACGAGATCAAAGTAGCCGTTGCGGCTGATATCTTGAGTTTAACAAAATTGACTCCTCCAGGCGAAATGGGAGCAGCTGTAGTAATTGGTACTACACAACGTTTCGGAATTCCATTAGGATATGGTGGACCTCACGCTGCGTATTTCGCAACAAAAGAAGAATACAAACGTTCTATGCCAGGAAGAATCATTGGAGTAACTGTTGACTCCAATGGAAACCGTGCATTACGTATGGCGTTACAAACACGTGAACAGCACATCAAACGAGATAAAGCTACCTCAAATATCTGTACAGCACAAGTATTATTGTCTGTAATGGCAGGTATGTATGCCGTTTACCATGGACCTAAAGGCTTGCGCTACATCGCTAATAAAGTACATGCCGTGGCAGCAACAACTGCTAACGAATTGACTAAATTAGGCTACGAGCAAACCAATAGCGCATTCTTCGACACTATCGTAGTGAAAGCAGATTCTCAAAAAATTAAAGCAGTAGCAGAGCAAAACCAAATCAACTTTTTCTACATCGACGAAGCAACAGTTTCTATTGCATTCAACGAAACCACTAGCATCGAAGACGTAGCCAAAATTATTAGCATTTTCGCTGCCGCAAAAGGAACTCAAACTCCTGAAATTACTGAATTAACAGTAACCAATCATTTCCCAGAAGAATTGAACAGAACATCTTCGTTTTTACAACACGATGTTTTCAATAAATACCATTCTGAATCAGCAATGATGCGTTACATCAAAATGCTTGAGCGTAAAGATTTATCATTGAACCATTCGATGATTTCCTTAGGTTCTTGTACAATGAAATTGAACGCAGCTTCTGAAATGTTGCCACTTAGCAACCCACAATGGAACAACATACATCCTTTTGCTCCACTAGATCAAGCACAAGGATACCAAGAAATGTTGCGCAAATTAGAACAACAATTAAATATAATCACTGGATTTGCTGGTACTACTTTGCAACCTAACTCTGGAGCACAAGGAGAATATGCAGGATTAATGGTGATTCGCGCCTACCACCAATCTCGTGGAGATCACCACAGAAATATTGCTTTGATTCCATCTTCAGCTCACGGAACCAACCCAGCTTCTGCTGCTATGGCAGGTATGAAAGTAGTGGTAACCAAAACTCTAGAAAACGGAAACATTGACGTAGAAGATTTACGTGAAAAAGCGATGCTACACAAAGACAACCTTTCTTGTTTGATGGTAACTTATCCATCTACTCACGGGGTATTCGAAAGTGCAATTCAAGAAATCACCAAAATCATTCACGATAACGGTGGTCAAGTATATATGGACGGAGCAAACATGAACGCTCAAGTAGGCTTAACCAATCCTGCTACTATTGGAGCAGATGTTTGTCACTTGAACTTACACAAAACCTTCGCTATTCCTCACGGTGGTGGTGGACCAGGTGTTGGACCAATTTGTGTGGCGCCTCAATTGGTTCCATTTTTACCAACAAACCCAGTAATTCCAACTGGAGGAGAAAATGCAATTACCGCTATTTCTGCTGCTCCATGGGGATCTGCTTTAGTTTGCCTAATTTCTTATGGATACATTTCTATGTTAGGTGCTGAGGGATTAAAATCAGCTACTGAACACGCTATTTTAAATGCCAACTACATCAAAGAAAAATTGAACGGTCACTATGACACGCTATATTCTGGTGAAATGGGTCGTGCAGCACACGAAATGATTTTGGAATGTCGTCCTTTCAAACAAAAAGGAATCGAAGTAACTGATATCGCTAAACGTTTAATGGATTATGGTTTCCATGCTCCAACTGTTTCTTTCCCAGTAGCAGGTACTTTAATGATCGAACCAACCGAAAGTGAAAACTTAGAAGAATTAGATCGTTTCTGTGACGCTATGATTTCCATCCGAAAAGAAATCGAAGCAGCAACTATCGAGGACAGTAATAATGTATTGAAAAATTCACCGCATACTTTAGCGATGCTAACAGCTGAAACTTGGGATTTCCCATACAGCAGAGAACAAGCAGCTTTCCCATTGGATTATATCGCTGAAAACAAATTCTGGCCTACTGTTCGCAGAGCAGATGACGCTTACGGAGATAGAAACCTAGTTTGTAGCTGTGCTCCTATTGAAGCATATATAGAAAGTTAAGAATTACAATTTTACAACTATAAAGCCCGACATCATTTTATTTGTCGGGCTTTTCTTTTTTTAAATAAAAATAGTACCTAAAATCAAAAAAACTTGAAACCTCCAATTTCAATCGATTGAAATTTTAAAAAAAGGCAAAATTCATTAAAAAATAAACAATAATTCAACAAAAAAAATGTTATTTGATAATTATATGCATGCATAGTAAATTTTATTGCTCGAATTATTTTTTAATGTTTAATTTAGCTTTAATTATACTAAAATACCCTGATGAAAATACAAATAACCGGAATTGGAAGCTACATTCCTACCCTCAAAATCCATAACACCGACTTCGATAAACACGTGTTTTTAAACGAAGATGGATCTGCTTTTGCGTATCCAAATGATGTAGTTATTGATAAATTCAAAGGAATCACAGGCATCGAAAAACGTCGTTATGCAGAAGATCATTTAAACTCCTCAGACTTGGCTTATTTTGCTTCGCAAAAAGCAATTGAAGACGCAAAAATAGATCCAGAAACCATTGATTACATTATCTACGCACACAATTTCGGGGATGTAAATCACGGGACTATTCAGGCAGATACTTTACCCAGTTTAGCAACCAGAGTAAAAAATAAATTACAAATCAAGAATCCAAAATGTGTGGCTTACGACATTCTTTTTGGTTGTCCAGGATGGATTGAGGGCGTATTGCAAGCCAATGCCTTTATTACTTCTGGAATGGCCAAACGTTGTTTAGTTATTGGAGCCGAAACCTTATCAAGAGTAGTAGATGCGCACGATAGAGACTCCATGATTTATGCCGACGGGGCTGGTGCTGCAATTATCGAAGGCTCAGATTCTGAAACAGGTATGCTCTCATACAAAAGCGGTACGTTTGCCATAGACGAAGCCAATTATCTGTTTTTCGGAAAATCATACAACCAAGATTTGAACCCCAACACGCGCTACATCAAAATGTATGGCCGTAAAATATACGAATTTGCTTTAAGCAAAGTTCCAGCCGCCATGAAAAGTTGTCTAGATAAAAGTGGTATTGAGATTGGTCAAGTCAAAAAAATATTGATTCATCAAGCCAATGAAAAAATGGATGAGGCCATCATTCATCGCTTCTACAAATTGTACGGACAAACGCCCCCAAAAGGAATAATGCCGATGTGCATCAACGAACTTGGAAACAGCAGCGTGGCCACCGTTCCAACTTTATACGACTTATTGACGAAAGGACAAATCGAAAACCACGAAATTCACAAAGGAGATGTCATCATGTTTGCCTCCGTAGGCGCCGGTATGAATGTCAACGCCTTTGTATATCGCTACTAGTAGTGATTAGTAACTAGTCCTAGGCCCCAATGTCATTAAGTCTAAGGATCAATCAATAATTTAATTGCTGATTTTTGATTAACGGTTTTTGATTTCTGAGGTGTAAACCATTAAAAAAACTAGTCTTCTTTATTTATTAGCAAAAAATCTAAAATCAAGAATCGTTAATCTACAATCTAAAATCTCTTAACTAAATAACATCGTTCCTAAGCCCTTAGCTCAAATTGTGATATTCACTAATCACTAAAGACTATTCAAATAATAAGAAGCCAATCCAGCTATCCACTACAAGTCCTCGCCCTGGAGTTTATTTTTACAAGGCACCTCAAGAGCTTCTTTTAGTCGCTTTGAGGCACCAGCAAAAATTAAACCCCAGAGCTGTGGGCTTTTCGCTTTTATCTGGGCTATACAATACCTTCAAAACACATATAATTTGTATATTTGCGCCTTGTTTCCAAAAGGTCAACACCCATAACTATGTACGAAAAAACATTTCCCAATAAACGATTCAAGCATACTTTAGAATTTTTACAAAAACACATCACTACCCAAGAAACCATTTTTGATTTAGGAGTTCCTAACCCTTTCTCAAAAATTATGGAAGAAAATGGATATACTGTAAAAAACACCACTGGCGAAGATTTAGACAACAATCAGAACGCCTTACAATCTGAAGACTATACGGTTTTTACCGCCTTCGAAATCTTTGAACATTTATTGAATCCTTATACTGTTTTACAAAATGTAAAATGCGACAAATTAATGATTTCAATCCCTCTTCGTTTATGGTTTTCACCCGCTTATCGCAGCAATACCGACATGTGGGATAGACACTACCACGAATTTGAAGATTGGCAATTGGATTGGTTGCTAGAAAAAACAGGATGGAAAATTATCGCAAGAGAAAAAGTTACACATCCCGTAAAAAAAATAGGATTCCGTCCGCTATTGCGTTTTTTCACACCAAGATATTACATTGTTTACGCTGAACGAGCCTAAAAACAAATCACAAAAATGAAATTCCAATTTCCAATTTTGGACTCATCCAATCATTTGGAATTTGGAATTTTAAAATTTTGGAATTTTATTTTTTATGAAATACTACATCGTCATACCGTCTTATAACGAAGAAGCTTTAATTGGTTTGGCACTGCAATCACTGATTTCGCAAACGGTTTTGCCTTCAAAAATTGTAGTAGTCAATGACAATTCAACAGATAGAACTGCTGAAGTTGTATTGGAATTTGCTAAAAACAATCCATACATAAGTTTGGTCAACAAATCATCAGAAAATATCCATCTACCGGGTAGTAAAGTCATTCAAGCTTTTGAAAAAGGATTCGAAACCTTGGACGACAACTATGATTTGATTGTAAAAATTGATGCCGATTTAATCTTTCCTTCCAATTATTTCGAAACCATTATTAAACATTTCCAATCCGATGAGCGAATTGGAATGGTGGGTGGATTTTGTTACATCGAAAAAAATGGGGAGTGGATACTCGAAAACTTAACTGACAAAGACCATATTCGAGGTGCGCTAAAAGCCTATCGAAAAGAGACTTTCCAACAAATTGGTGGGCTAAAACCTGCTATGGGTTGGGATACTGTAGACGAGTTGTTGTGCAAGTTTTACAATTGGAAAGTGGTCACCGACGAAAGTTTGCATGTAAAACACCTCAAACCAACTGGCGCAAGCTACAACAAAGCCGCTCGATACAAACAAGGAGAAGCTTTTTACAGCTTGGGTTATGGATTTACCATCACGGCTATTTCATCATTAAAATTGGCCATGCGAAAAGGAAAACCCCTTTTATTTATTGATTACATAATGGGTTTTTGGAAAGCAAAATCATCCGGAAAACCATTATTTGTAACAGCAGAGCAAGCTAAATTTTTTAGAAACTACCGCTGGAAAAAAATGAAAGAAAAACTGTTTTAACAAACAGTTGAAAACTAATTACTACTTTTGGAACTATTTTACAACCTATGATGCTCATTCGCTACATCTCACAAATCGGGAAATACTTCTTGATGCTCAAAGAAATCTTCACGAAACAAACCAAATGGTCTGTGATGAAGAATCTAATTTTTAAAGAAATCGATGACCTCATCATTAACTCGATGGGAATTGTTTGTTTCATTTCATTTTTCGTTGGCGGTGTAGTTTCTATCCAAACGGCTTTAAACTTAACCAATCCATTAATTCCTAGATATTTAATTGGCTTTGCCACTAGACAATCCGTGATTTTAGAATTTGCCCCAACTTTTATATCCGTAATTATGGCTGGTAAAATGGGTTCGTTTATCACCTCAAGTATCGGCACTATGCGCGTAACAGAACAAATAGATGCTTTGGAGGTAATGGGAGTAAATTCATTAAATTATCTTGTGTTTCCTAAAATTATTGCCCTACTGATGTATCCGTTTTTAATTGGTATCAGTATGTTTTTGGGCATTTTTGGCGGATGGATGGCTGCCGTATATGGTGGTTTTACCTCAAGTGAATCGTTTATTACGGGATTACAGCTAGAGTTTATTCCCTTTCATATCACTTATGCATTTATTAAAACCATCATTTTTGCTATGCTTTTAGCCACCATTCCATCTTTTCATGGCTATTATATGAAAGGCGGTGCCTTAGAAGTAGGTAAAGCCAGTACCGTTTCTTTTGTTTGGACCTCGGTATGCATTATTACTTCGAACTATATTTTAACGCAATTATTACTTGGCTCATGATAGCAATTAAAAACATAGAAAAATCATTTGGCGGTAGTAAAGTTTTAAAAGGAGTATCTTGTCTTTTTGAAGCTGGAAAAACCAACTTAATCATAGGTCAGAGTGGATCTGGAAAAACGGTTTTATTAAAAAGTCTTTTAGGAATCCATTCTCCCGAACAAGGAACAATTTCTTTTGACGGAAGAATCTACTCTGAATTATTACCCGCAGAAAAAAGAGAACTTCGAACAGAAATTGGTATGGTATTTCAAGGAAGTGCCTTATTCGACTCCATGACTGTAGCCGAAAACGTGGGGTTTCCGCTTCAAATGTTTACCCAAAATAGCCCTTCAGAGATTAAAGATCGCGTTGATTTTGTTTTAAAACGAGTAAATTTGATTGACGCACACAAAAAATTACCTTCGGAAATATCTGGTGGAATGCAAAAAAGGGTGGCTATTGCTCGTGCCATAGTGAATAACCCAAAATATTTGTTTTGTGACGAACCCAACTCTGGTTTGGATCCAAACACTTCAACTATTATTGATAATTTGATTAAAGAAATCACTGAAGAATACAACATTACTACTGTTATCAATACTCACGACATGAACTCTGTGATGGAAATAGGAGAAAATATCCTATTCCTAAAAAACGGAATCAAAGAATGGCAAGGTACGAAAGAAGAAATTTTCAGAACCGACAACAAAGCCATTGTGGATTTTGTTTACTCTTCTAATTTATTCAAAAAAGTAAGAGAAGCTTATTTAAGAGGTTAATTTTGAAGACCAAAAAGGATTTCAACCTTTAACCTCAAAAAACATAAGCCAATAGAAAAAGTCCCTAGACTTTATGTGTTTTTAAAAATCCCACGGGTTTTTCCGTAAATACTTTTAGCATCATTGGCTTTTATAAAATATAAAAAAAGCTACAAAATAAACCTCTTTGGTTACTTTGTAGCTTTTTGTTTTACTCAAAAAAACCTATTCTTTTACCTACATACTACTAAATTTCGTAAAAATATCACTCCAAACGTCTTTAACTTCTTAGTTCTAAAAAACCATTGAACGATGTAGTGCTGTACTGTCAGCTGTTTTCATTTTAAGAAAAAAAGTTCCTTGTCCGCAAACAAGAAACTTTGTACTACAATAGAAGCACAGCTTATTATACTTCCAATTGTTTCATAGCTGTAGCCCAGTCTTCCAAATGATGCACTGACGTTAGCTTACCATCAATGACTGTGTGAAAATCTATAGACATAATATTGAATGTTTTTGTTCCGTCAGTAGGAATCCCCATAAAATCACCATTTGGCGTACCGCTTGCCATACAACGGACTACATATTTATTACCATCGTTGGCGATGTCTTGTGGTTCCCATTTTAAGTCAGGAATTAATTTCCAAAAGAATTCAACTAGCGCAATCAAAGCAGGTTTCCCTTTGCTATCTACTGAACCATATGAAACAAAATCATCGGCTAAAACCTCTGTCAATACAGCAGTTGGAGTGGTTTCGGTGTTTACGGTTAAAGCTTTTTTGTAAAAGGCTGTTAACGCTTCTCTATTTTTGTCCATTTTTTTAAAAATTTTAAACGATTAATAAGAGAACAAAGATGAAGCGAATTGACTTTTTGAACAATGGACAAATCAGCCTTTGTATGGTACTTTTGGGATAGTTACTTTTTGAGATGCCTTTCCCTAAACTCTACTGGTGTAGTTTCTGTATTTTTTTTTTAAAATAGCGCACAAAATAAGCAGGGTCGTCAAAACCTAATTCCTGCCCGATTTCTTTGATGGATAAATTGGAATGAACCAAAAGGCGTTTAATTTCTAAAAGCACTCTGTCGTTAATGATTTCTTTAGGCGATTTACCCAAAACTTTAGCAGTTGCTTGACCTAAACGCTTTTCAGAAAGGCACATTAATTTAGCGTATTCATTTACGCCTTTCAATTT
Source organism: Flavobacterium sp. (assembly GCF_027531905.1). GTDB lineage: Bacteria > Bacteroidota > Bacteroidia > Flavobacteriales > Flavobacteriaceae > Flavobacterium. Next base: position 15,133 of record NZ_JAPZSU010000027.1, read on the forward strand.
GTGGAAGTTGCTCTCCAATACATCCCGAAAAAGCAACGTATAATCCAAGATCAGCACCTTTTTTCAATTCTGTAAAACCTTGCTTGCGTTTTTCCCTTTCGGCAAGAAGCAAAAAATTATGAAGTAGATTTTTTATCAAAATATGATTTGAATTGTCTACAGGTAAACTCAATTCTTCTGTAATACTTTGACAAATGCTAGTGTATTTTTCAAAATCACTTTTACTTAAATTAATCGATGGCTTGTCAGCAAGGTCATTGAATAATATGTTGCTTCTTAAAAATTTAGTATCATTTTCAGTGGTACAAAAAAAATCTTCAGTAAATATCAAAACTTGTCCTTGATAATCCAGTAATTTGTCAAATTGATGCACACGATCTTTGTCAATAAACAGCAAAGTATAGGGTTCAATTTTGACTGGAGTAAAATCAACATAATGCGTTAGTTGGCAGTTGTCAAATTAAAAAATGTGGTAAAAAGATGTCCGATGAGGCGTTACTAAATGGCCTTTATTTAAAGCTGTCAACGTATACAATGGAAGAACTTCTAATTGTAAATAAGCGTTACGTTTAAATTTAAGTTTCTTTATTTTGTCAGCCATTTTTTATTTCAAAACACAAAGATACGTTTTTGTTTACAGGTAGTAGTTAATTGAATTATTGTAGCATTAAGTTCAACATATTGATACCATTAGCTATGCACTAAATTAGTCATTCTTTGAACTTGATCCCTTTTGAACTTGATCCAATAAATTTCTCATTTAGAACAAAAAAAACTCCTTAATTGCTTAAGGAGTTTCTTGGTGGGCGATGAGGGGTTCGAACCCCCGACCCCCTCGGTGTAAACGAGGTGCTCTGAACCAGCTGAGCTAATCGCCCTATTTTACTAGGTTGCTATCGTTTGTGATTGCGAGTGCAAATATACAACCCTTTTTGGGATGTGCAAGCAAAAATGAAAAAAAATTACAAAATTTCTGCAACCACAAAAGTACTTCCGCCTACATAAACAAAGTCAGTAGGGGCAGCATTTCTCAATGCTTCTGCGTAGGCTTCTGAAACAGAAGAATATACTTCTCCATTTAGACCAAAAATCTGCGCTTCGGTTTGAAGTGTGGTTGCTTCTAAGCCACGTGGAATATTGGGCTTGCAGAAATAATAAATTGCATTTTTTGGAAACAAAGGCAATACTTCTTTCAAATCTTTGTCATTAACTACTCCCAAAATGAGATGCAATTGGTCAAATTTCTCTTTTTGAATTTGACGCATCACGATTTCAAGTCCATTTTTGTTGTGAGCTGTGTCGGCAATTACTTTGGGGTGCTCTTTCAACTGTTGCCAACGGCCTTGGAGTCCTGTGTTTTTTATTACGTTGGCCATTCCCGTTTGGAGTTGTTTTGGCGAAACCACTATTGTTTTGTTTTCGTTCAAAACGGCTATGGTCTGCATAACGGTTTTCTTGTTGTGTACTTGGTAATCGCCTAATAAGTCTGAGGGATAAGTACTCGAAATCAAATCCGAGGCCAAATGAATTTCAGCAAAACAACTTTTGGCTTTGTTAATAAAAACAGGCAAGGTTTCTGGAGTGTATTCGCCAATCACTACCGGAATGCTTGGTTTTATGATGCCGGCTTTTTCACCAGCAATTGCCGCTAGTGTATCGCCAAGAAATTGAGTGTGGTCCAATCCTATATTGGTTATGATTGAAACTAAAGGCGTAATAATATTGGTAGCATCCAATCGGCCACCCATTCCTACTTCTATGATAGCGATGTCGACTTGTTCTTTTACAAAATAATCAAAAGCCAAACCTACGGTCATTTCGAAGAAACTCATATCCTGTGCTTCAAAAAACGAACGGTGTTGGTTCACAAAAGCACAAACAAAGGCCTCTGGAATTTCTTCCCAAGCTTGTTCAGGAGTTGCATTCGAGATAATTTTGATGCGCTCTCTAAAATCGGTGAGATGTGGTGAGGTGTACAAACCAACTTTTAGCCCTGCTTCTTTGAGAACAGAGGCAAGCAGATGAGAAGTAGAACCTTTGCCATTAGTGCCTGCTACGTGTATGCATCGTAATTTTTGCTCGGGATGTCCCAAGTATTCGGCTAACAAATGTACGTTGGTCAAATCTTTTTTATAAGCCGATGCGCCTTGTAATTGATACATTGGCAACTGATTGTAGAGCCAGTGAAGGGTTTCTTGATAATTCATTTTTTGAGCAAAAAGAAGGGTTTAAAATAATTTTCATTTTTTTTAGTTTAATACTAGAACGAAAAGTATCTTTAGTGCAAAATTGAAATATTTTTTAGAATTAATTCGTAAAAATCAAGAATAAAATATGTTTACTTTACTCTCTCTACAAGCCGACTCACTTACTGCTGCGACTTCTACTGCTGTTATTGAAAATGTTGCTCCAAATACTGAAATCTCAGTATTGGAATTTATTTTGAAAGGTGGGTTTTTCTTAATTCCGATTGCCATTTTGTTACTCTATACGTTTTATGTGATTGCTGAGCGCTATTTATACATAGACAAAGCTTCAAAAATAGACGATCGTTTGTTGCGGGATGTGGGAGAGCAATTGCAATCCGGAAATATTGAATTGGCTAGAGCCATCGTAGAACGTTCTACCAATGCTTCAAGCACAATTATAAAAGAAGGAATTTTGGTAATTGGTCGTCCAATCGCAGAGATTGAATCGAATATGGATCGCGCTGCCGATATCGAAATTGGCCAAATGGAAAAGCATTTAGGCCATTTAGGATTAATTGCAGGTATTGCTCCAACACTAGGATTTATCGGAACCATTTCAGGGGTAATCAAGATTTTTTACAGCATTTCGGTTACAGAAAACATCAGTATCGGAAATATTTCTGGTGGATTGTACGAGAAAATGATTAGTAGTGGTGCTGGATTAATTGTTGGAATCATCGCCTACAGTGCCTACCATTTGCTGAACGGAAAGATTGATAATTTTGCGCTAAAAGTGCAAAAACAGATTCTAGAATTCGTTAATATTATTCAAAGAGCATAGTTATGGCGATCAAAAGAAAAAGAAGATTTCACGCCGAAGTAGCGACCTCTTCGCTTAGCGATATTATGTTTTTCTTATTGTTGTTTTTCCTAATCATCTCCACATTGGCCAATCCAAATGTGATTAAAATGACTTTGCCCAAAGCCAAGTCCAACGAAAAAACAAATAAGCAATACATTAGCCTTTCGGTTACCGAAGACAAAAAGTTCTACCTCGATAAACAACCCGTTGCTTTCGAAGACCTAGAAACCACCTTGATGGGAAAAATTAGCGGAGAAAAAGACCAAACGGTCATCGTCCGCATTCCATTCAACCTACAAGTGCAAGATTTAGTAGACGTCCTTCAAATAGGCGTCAAAAATAACCTAAAGTTTGTCATAGCCACCAGTCCAAAATAAGAATAATTTGGGCGTGACCCCATAAAAGCAAAGGGGCGAATAGCATAGGTGTTATTCGCCCCTTTGCTTTTCTGCGGTCGGGCTATCCGCGCTACTTCGGTAGCAAGCTTCTATCCCTCACGCACAATGTCATTAAGCTAAAAAAAAACGCCTTTTGGTTTTGTCATTCCGACAGAGGAGGAATCGCATAGGTTGTTCACATTATGTGATTCTTCGTTCCTCAGAATGACACAAAAAACGCTTAATTTAATTACATTGCCCTCATTTATTTTAACTAGTCAATTAGTTGCATGCATTTTTTTTATAACAAAAATTAAAAGAACTGCCTTCAGTTATTTTTTTTCTGTTGTTTGGATTTCCTGCAAGGTTTTTTTTCAGACCTTGTAGGTATACTATTGATAGGAATACCTACAAGGTCTGAAAAAAAACCTTGCAGGAACGAGTTATGCTCAACGGCTTAATTCAAATTGAAATTATAAACAATCTTGCCGACTTGTTTTTCAGGAGCATTGCTGCTAGCGTCCCATTTGGTGTTCATCGCTGCAATTTTGGCTTGGTCCAGAAGACATTTGGCCGTGTTGGTGGTTCCTTTACTTCCGGCAATGGCGCTTATGGTGTTGCCGTTACGGTCTACAGCTACTTCTACGACTACTTTGCCTACTTCGTTGCAAGTGTATTTTGGGACTGGTTTTGAGATAGCTCTGCGATTGCCTAGAGAATAGCCTGCGCCTCCACCAGAGCCGCCGCCGCTTCCTGCGCCATAACCACTTCCGGTGCCAATGCCATTTCCGGTTCCGTTGCCGCCGCCTGTTCCGCCACCAGAACCTCCAGAGCCATAATAATCTTTGGCACTCAAACTTCCGTTGGCTTTTCCTTTGTTGCCCGCTACTTTATCGTCGCCATCGCCTCCTTTGTTGGAACCTTTTAGGATACTCGATAAGGCATCGTTGGTAGCATTGGAAACTTTTGGTTTTTCGGCAACGGGTTTTGTCGTTTCTTTTGGGGTAGGCGTGGTGTTTTTTACTTTCTCCTTTTTAGGAATAACTACGCTTTCTTCTGTAGCCGTTTCTTGTGATAAGATGGCTTCGTCTGGAGTTGCCGATGTGGGGGTAACTTTGGTTTGGTTTTTTACGTCCAAAACCTCGCTTTGGTAATCGGCACCCTGTCCCATTTCGCTATCGCCAAAGTTGACCGTAAGGCCACCGCCACCACCGCCAGCAAGTGCTGTAAAAGAATCGGGGTTGTAGGGAGGCCAAAAGCGGATAAAAAATAAAATCAACAGCAGTATTCCGTAGATTACTAGGGAAAAGGCGATGGCTTTTTTCTTATCTGAGGTAACTGGGGATTGCATTATGGTTTTGAATTTTAAGTATGGGTTAAAAACGCTGAAAAGTACTAAAAATTGTCAAGAAATGCGTCGGGTTGTATTGAAAATGATGACAAAAATTGACCTTGTTGCTCTCTAGCCCCGATGGCAGTCTACCGTCTGGACACATCTTTTGATAGGCCACAGATGACACGGATTGAACGGATTTAAACCAATAAATTTGTTGTCTTTTAAAAAAATGTGTAGAAAAAACATAAGTTTTATAAATAATATTTTAAAATACAACCAAAAATCAGTGATAATCTGCCTAATCTGCGTGCCATTTTAACATAAAAATATTTGTGTCCAGACGGTAGG
>NZ_JAPZSU010000052.1 GCF_027531905.1 Flavobacterium sp.
AAAAGAGGCGCAATTGCCTCTTGTATTCTCTCTCAAAACTTTACGATAACTCCATAGTGTTGACGGATTTGTAATCGGTTCCGTTCAACACGGGTTTCATTGTTCGGCTTGCAGCCGCAACGAAACCCTAGCTGTTAGCAGCTGTACCAATTATCCACGACCCAATTACTAATACAAGTGGGAATGTAGATAGAAAGTAAAAAGATTGAATATTGCGCAACATTTTCAATTAGAGTTGATTTTAAAGATTCTTCATCTCTAAATTGCCACATAGTTAAATAATACATATGTCTATTTAATATTTTTAAAGATATATTGTCTAATAATCTATATAGCAAGAGGAATATTGAAGAACCTAGAGGGTAAAACATAAGCCGTCTGTCGTCACAATTTATATTATCAGAAAACTGTAAAACTAATCCGAGAACTAATAAGCTTAGAGATAAAAATAACGCTTGATTATAAATTTTAGGATATCTGAAAAATTTTAAAGTATGTGGCACAACGTAACCCATAACTATTAACGGTCCAATTAGAAAAAAGCCTAGTAGTAAATATAAATTTATAATGGAATCCATCTAGTAATCGTTCAGTTTTTTAGGTATAGTTGCTAACTTATCGACAGGGCTTAACTATTAATTTTCTGGAGCCAATTCTAACTCAAGTCCTTCAAGACTTTCCGTTATTGGAATTTGACAACCTAAACGACTATTGGATTTTACATAAAAAGCTTCAGATAGCATGGCTTCTTCATCATCACCCATAGGTGGCAACTCCACCTCATTGAGCACATAACACTGGCAAGAAGCACACATGGCCATACCTCCACAAGTTCCTTCAACTGGCAACTCATAGGCTTTGCACAATTCCATAATGTTCATGGCCATATCTGTTGGCGCTTGCAATTCATGAACAACCCCTTCTCTATCTTTAATCTTTATTAAAACATCCATTATTAAAATTCCTTTTTTTATTTGATCTGAAGATCCAAAATATACTCTATATTGTTTTTATTATTACTGATTTTCAAACGAAGGATATCCGCTTGATTGATAGTAAATACCACCGAAACGTCTGGAGCATATACTCCATCAATAGTTTTAAATACCAATTTCCCTTTAAAAGTAGTGTTTACTAAACCATTTTTCTCATTTTTGGTATTTACTAACGTTTGAGAAGTCAATTCCGCAGAATTATAAGCTGTATATTCTTCTAATTTGGCTTTATCCCCACTTAACTTTGTTAAAAATTCAGCTCCGGTAATTTTTAAATACCCCTGTCTATTAGAAAACACATTAATTGGAGTAGCAAAAGAAGCATCTTGAAACTCCCCATCAACACCAACATAAGCCCGCTTTACCGAGGCTTCCTGAATAAGTTCTTGTCCAAAGCTAGTACCTATAGACCATAGCAAAATAAATAGAAGAAAGTACTGTTTTTTCATAATTGGTTAGGTTTAAAGTTAGTAATTCAAACGTATTTCCATTCTGATTAAAGCGCAGAATGCAAAAATGAATTTTTTTATATAATTTTTTACCAAAATAAAAAAAAATCAACACAAAAAACCTAAACATGACAACAATTTTACACTAACACAATTTATTTGATAAATCAGTAAAAAATCAAAAATAAATCAAAATAGCGAATCATGTCATAAATATTCCTACTCAAAGAACTTAATTCAAAGTAGCCCATCGGCTTAAATTACACTACATTCACTACTGTCTCTATCTGTGGCGCAAATTTTTTGATGGTAGTTTCTACCCCAGCACGCAAAGTCATTTGATTCACACTACAACTGGTACAAGCTCCTTCAAGTCTTACCTTTACATGTTTATCTTCCTCTATAGAGATAAGCGATATATCACCTCCATCTGATTTAAGAAACGGTCTGATTTCGTCTAATGCTTTAAGTACATTGTCGGTTAATTCTTCTGTTGTCATACTTTATTTTTTTTAATCATTCAACCTTCAAAGAAAACTCTTGAAGGCTGAACTTTTAATTATTATTTTTTTACTGCTGAACAACCCGCCATGGTTGTAATTTTAATGGCTTCGGTAGCTGGTAAATGCTCATTTCTATTTACCGTTTCTTGTACTACATTTCGAGTAATGGTTTCAAAAACAGTTCCGATAATTGAATCTGTTTGTAAAGCAGCAGGACGACCGTAATCTCCAGCTTCGCGGATAGACTGAACGATTGGCACTTCTCCTAAGAAAGGCACATTTAAATCTGTAGCTAAGTTACGAGCCCCTTCTTTACCAAAGATATAGTATTTATTTTCAGGAAGTTCTTCTGGCGTAAAATAAGCCATGTTTTCAATAATTCCCAAAACAGGAACATTGATCGCTTCAGACAAGAACATCGCTACTCCTTTTCTTGCATCAGCCAAAGCCACGGCTTGTGGTGTACTCACTACAACAGCACCAGTCACAGGCAAAGATTGCATAATAGACAAGTGAATATCACCTGTTCCAGGAGGCAAATCAATCAACATAAAATCCAATTCGCCCCAGCTGGCATCAAAAATCATTTGATTTAATGCTTTGGCTGCCATTGGCCCTCTCCAGATTACTGCTTGACTTGGAGAAGTAAAAAATCCAATGGAAAGCATTTTCACCTCATAACTTTCAATCGGTTTCATTTTTGATTTTCCGTCAACTTCAATAGAAATTGGTTTTTCGTTTTCTACATCAAACATAATTGGCATAGAAGGACCATAGATATCGGCGTCTAACACCCCAACACTAAATCCCATTTTAGCAAGAGAAACAGCTAAATTAGCAGTTACAGTAGATTTTCCTACTCCACCTTTACCAGAGGCAACAGCAATAATATTTTTGATTCCTGGTATCACCTTTCCTTTAACTTCTGGCTTGTCCGGAACCTCAACTTTACTATTAATTTTGATTTTAGCTTCGGCAGAAACTTTTTCTAGAATTGTTTTTTTGATATCGTCTTCAGCACGTTTTTTAATATGCATGGCAGGTGTGTGTAATACTAAATCTACCACTACTTCGTCACCAAAAGTAACCACATTTGCGATAGCTCCGCTTTCCACCATATTTTTTCCTTCTCCAGCAATAGAAATGGTTTCTAATGCTTTTAGTATTTCTTTTCTATCTAATTTCATGTTTTAAAATTTATCCGATGTCTACTTTTTAATAAGACTGATTCTGGATTGCAAAGATAATAGTAAAATCATTGAAACTATTAGGATTGAATTGAAAATATTGATAGAAAAATAGGGAAAAGCACTTTAATACATTTCGCCTTTAAGAAGTGCAATTTTTTGATCAACGTACTTTACTTGCAACTGGTTTTTTAACCAATCATAAGCTGTGGCAAGCAATTGATTTTTTACTGTCGAAAAAACAACTGCATCAATGATACCGCTTGAAAATTTGGCTTGCGAGGACCGAAAAGAAGTTTCGGCAAAACCTTTCATCTCTTGCAACTTTTCTGAGAGTTTGATATAATTTTGTTTATTTTGATGTTCAAGATCAATTTGATTTTTAACTTTTAAAGTTTCGTGTTCGATTACTAATTTCGTTTTTTCAGCTTCAATTTTCAAGGCAGAAAATCTTTTCGATGAACGAAAACCATTGAATATAGGAACATTAAGCTGTATTCCAAGCTGTTGATTTTTATTATCCTTAATTTGTTTACCAAAATCCACGGTTTGAACATTGAGTTGATTAAGGGTTTTGAAATAAAAAGTTGAAAAACCATAAAAGGAAATCAAAGAAGGCAAATTATTAGCTCTTTCCATTTTAGCGTCAGCTAAACTACTTTCGTAATTTAACTTCGCATATCTCAACTTTGGATTAGCATCCATAGTCATGGATTGGCTCAAAGTTGTTTCCATCATATCATTCAAAACTACAGCTTCTATGGCACTATTTTCTGTATTAATTAACTGAAAAAGTTGCTTCTTTTGAATCCCTAACAATTGTTTTGTCTCCACTATCCTTTTCTCTTCTTGAGCGAAACTTAATTGCATATCATACCAATCACTTTTTGATTTGGAACCGATAGCCACCTCTTTTTTCACTCTTTCCAAATTAAATTCAGCATTCTTGAATTGTTCTTCTTGAATTTTAAGTAATTCTTGGGTAAAAAGCGTTTGAAAATAGCTCTCCAAGATTTGAAGTTGGTATTCGTTCTCCAAAATTTTTAAAGTTTCTTTTGACAGTTCAATGGCGATTTTGGTCTTTCGAGCATTCGCAATCGACTTAAAATCAAGCAAACTCATCTGTGCATTCAAATTAAAATTATCATTTTGGATATTGGAACTTTCCCTTCCATTCGTGGAAGGGTTAATGGTTGAACCAAAATTATAACTTTGATTTCCGGTAAATGAAATGGTAGGCAAGAATTGATTTGCAACTGAATTATGTTCTTTCTGTGCTTTTTTAATATCCAATTGCTGCATTTTAATGGTGATAGCATTTTTCTTTCCTGCTTCAATACATTGCTGCAATGACCAATGCTGCTCTTGCCCCAAAAGTGAAAAACAGTAAAAAAAGAAAGCTATTAATAAAAAGATTATTTTATTCATATTTCAAATATTTCAGTACATCTAATCGGGTGGCATGATAGGCTCTTGAAAGCACTACAATCAACGTTAAGCTTAACAGCATTACAAAACCTACTATAAAAGGTAACACTGAAATGGTTATTCTAAAAGCAAAATTTTCTAGCCACCTATTGAGCAAATAATACACTGGAAATAGCGCCAGTAAAAACCCAATAACACAATAAATGATGTATTGTTTGGATAACTCTTTTAGTAGAACATTGGTTTCTGCTCCAAGTGTTTTTCGGATGGCGATTTCTTTCATGCGTCTTTCAATTGAAAAAGAAGCTAAAGCAAACAATCCGAAAAGGGCAATTAAGATGACAACTACATTCAACAAGGAGAACAAATTCTTTTGTTTGACATAGGTCTCAAAAGTTCTTGCAAACGTTTTATCTACAAAATTAAACTCAAAAGGAAACTCAGCATCGACTTTCTTTTTCCAAAAATTCTCAAGGTTTGAAATGGTTTTTTCTGACTTTTCACTATCAATTTTAACATACAAATCGCTGATATTTTCTATCAACCAATCCACCGTTTTTAGATGAAAAAACACCATTGGGGGCACTTTCCCTTGTGGGCTAAATAGATTAAAATCTTTTACGACACCTATCACTTTAAACTTGTTATCATTCCAATCAATAGTTTTTCCTAACGGATTTTTTTCATTCATCATTTTCAAAGCTGTCTCATTTACTAAAATCGAATTAATAGTGTCCGAAGCTAACTTCTCAGATAAAGCTCTGCCCTTTACAATTTTAATCTGCATAACAGAAAGCATATCATAATCGACGGCCATATTCTGAGCTTGAATGCTGTTCCCATTATAAGAAAAACTACTACTTGAATCATTACCTCCACCAAATCGGAACGTCCCGGTTGATACTTTCTGTACTCCTTCAATATTTTCTAACTCGTTTTTTAGTGTTTTATATTTATTATAAATAATTGTATTTGTTACAATTCCATTTACGGCTAGATTTGACTTATTCCAATACACCGTTCCAACTTGATCTCCTTTGAAACCCAACTCTTTATTCGAAAGATAATTTACTTGTTGATAAACAATGTAGGAGCCTATTATAAAGAATGATGCGATTGAAAATTGAAAAATCAACATTCCGTTGCGCAACCAAATACCGCTTTTACTTCGCCCAAAATTTCCTTTCAGCACTTTTAGCGCTTCAAAATTGGAGACATAAACAGCGGGAAAAACCCCTGCTACAACAATTACAATAACAAAAATTAATAGTAATTGTAAATAAAATTGATCTCCAAAAATAACCAACTTCTTACCTAAAAATTCATTATAATAAGGCAACGACAGTTCTACAATTACCAAAGAAAGGAGAATAGAAAATAAGGTTATTACTACGGTTTCAAAAATAAATTGTTTTATAATATCCATTTTTGAAGCACCAATAATTTTACGAACTCCTACTTCTTTGGCACGTTTTATTGCATTGGCAGTAGCCAGATTAACATAGTTTACTATAGAAAGCAACAAAATCAATATTGACAATCCTACCATTATCAACAAAAACTGATAATTACCTTTTCCTTCAGGCGCTCCTGGTGCAACAGCATGTAATCTTAAAGTGCTTAACGGGCTCAATAATGTCTTTATTACACCGTAATTTTTTTCGTACTCATCCATAGTCATTCCTTCCTCCTTTGCCTCCTTTACCGCTTTGTGATTGTAATACAGATCGTTTATTTTTTTTGTGATCACTTCTTTATCTTTTGAGTCTTTTAGCTTAATCATTAATGAATGATTGAAAGCCCCCCAATTATTATTTTCAAGTAATCTTTCTTTCATCTGATTGATTACAATTGCTGGATTGATAGACGAATTACCTGGAACATTATAAACGCAGGTTACGGTTAACAGTTTAGTACCATAAAGAATTTGTTTTCCAATAGGATTTTCTTTTCCAAATAATAGTGTTGCCGTATTTTCATTCATCGCAACACTATTCTCTTTTGATAAAGCGGTAGTAATACTCCCTAACTTATTTTCAAAAGGAAATAGTTTGAAAAAATCATTTTGAGTGTTGAAACTTTTATTTATTGTATGTACTTTACCATTATATTTAAAAGTTTCTGTTTGATACCAATCATGGTAAACAAAACTTTCAATACGTGAATCCTTTTTTAAATAGGTTTCTAATGTAGCAGGATTTGAAGTCCAAATAACCTCTTTTCCGAGGTCTGAAAAAACCTTAAATACTTTTTCCCTTTCAGGATTCCAAGCATCATAACTATGTTCATCATTCCAATAGAGAATCGCAAAAATTAATCCTGCGATACCAATGCTTAATCCTAAAACATTCAACGCTGTGAAAAGCTTGTTGTTTTTGATGTTGTATAAAAATATGTTGATCCAATTTTTTAGCATGATGTATTCGTTTTTTGATTGATGATTGATGATTTTAGGAAGTAAAAACAGCTACATTTTTGCTGTTTACTTTTTCAGAAAGTACCATTCCGTCTTTCATTAAAATCGTTCTTTGCGAAAAAGAAGCATCGTACTCTGAGTGGGTTACCATTACTATTGTCGAACCTTGGGCGTGCAAATCACTTAGCAACTCCATTACTTCGTTGCCATTTTTACTATCTAAATTTCCTGTTGGTTCATCGGCCAAAATAATTTTTGGATCATTAATTAGCGCACGTGCAACAGCTACTCTTTGCTGCTGTCCTCCAGAAAGTTGTTGCGGATAATGCTTTAAGCGATGTGAAATATTTAAGCGTTCAGCAATTGCGGCTACTTTTTTCTTTCTTTCAGCGGCCGAAACATTATTGTAAATCAATGGCAATTCGATATTATCAAAAACGGTTAGTTCATCAATCAAATTAAAATTTTGAAAAATGAAACCAATGTTTTGTTTTCTCACTTTAGATTTTTCTTGTTCTTTTAGCCCTATCATTTGTTGATTAAGCAACTCATAACTACCACTGGAAGCACTATCCAGAAGACCAACAATATTCAACAATGTTGATTTGCCACTTCCAGAGGCGCCCATTATGGTGACAAATTCGCCTTGATTGATTGTCATTGAAATGTCGCTCAAGGCTTTGGTTTCTAATTCTTCTGTTCGGAATATTTTCGAAAGATTGGTAATGTGTATCATAGTGTTTTTGATTAATGATTTATATTTTTTATTGACTACTATTGTTCTATATTTAAAATTTCGGCTTCAAGATAATCTTTATACGACGATGTAATTACTTGCTCACCAGGCTGGAGTCCATTTGGAATTTCAAAATACAAAGGATTTTCTCTACCCATGGTAATTTTTCTTCGCTCCGCTTTATCGCCGTTGACAACAAAGATCCATTTTCCTGCGGTTTCTTGGTTAAAACTTCCTTTCGAAAGCACCATAGATTTTTTCTTTTCAGAAAGCGTTAATCGCACGCCAAAACTCAATCCTTGACGCAAATCCATTTTCTCCGCTTGGGCAAAATTCAGTTCGACCAAAAATTGTCCGCCTTTTATTTCTGGTATCACTTTATTAATGACAACTTCAACCTCTTTACCGTTACAATCGACTTTCCCTTTTTGGCCTTGATTTATTTTCGGGAGATAAAACTCATCCACTTGCGCCATGAGTTTATATCCTTTCATAACATCAATTTTGGCTAACGTTTGCCCTTGCTGATAGGTTTGCCCTAAAACAGGTTCAAACGAAGACAATCGCCCAGAAACTGGCGCAATTATTAAAAAGTTTTTCTTGTTGGATCGCAAAACAGCTAGGCTTTTTTCCATAATTCCTATGGACTGATTAAGGTGTACAATCTGGATTTGATTGGCTTGTTTCTCTTTGGTCATACTTTGCTTTATAATACCGATGCGCTCTTTTTGAAAACGATAATTCTCTTGTGTTTTCTCCCATTCATTTTGAGATAAAATATCTTGTTCGAATAACTTTTTATTCAAATCGTACAAGTTTTTTGCATCTTGAAAATCATGACTTATAGCTACCAAATCTTTGGCAAAATTTAATTCTTGATTTCTCAAATCTAATTTGGCTTTGTTCAAATTATTGATTTGTTCAATAATTGCCGTTTCTTGCTGCATATAATTCAGTTCCGTATTGGGATTATACAATCGGGCTAAAGCTTGTCCCTTTGTAACATGGTCTCCATTACTCACGAATATTTCTTGAACCGAACCTCCTTCAACTATATTTACCAACATAGAATTCATAGGCTCCACCCGAGCTTGAAAAACCAAAAAATCTTCAAAAAAATCTTGTGTCACAGTCTTAATGGTTATCTCTTGTTTTTTTACATTCAGACTTCTTTTTTTATTAATCATTGAAAAAGCGCCATAACTCAAAATTACAATTCCAATTACTGCAAGGGTTAGATGCTTTTTTTTGTTATTTTTACGAATGATGATTGTGTCCATTATAATTTTCTTTGTCTGGTACATTAACAATTTCATGCCATATTTTTAAAAATAGTCAAAGCGTTGATTGTAGTGGTTTAAAAAAAAAAAAAAAACAAGTAGTGTTCAATAACGAACAGTGTTCGGTCGGAAATGAACACCTGAAAATTTTAATTTTTATAAAATTAGAACTAAAACCGTTGAAACAATGGCGTTTTTAACCGTAAAGAATGCTAATAGTAGCTTAAAATGAAAAAAACAACTGCCCGAATTTTGGTTATCGATGACCAAGAAGACATACTTTTTGCTGCAAAAATGCTTTTGAAGAAACATTTCGAAACCATTTACACGGCCAATAACCCAAAAAACATTCTAAAACTACTTGCCGAAAATGCAATAGAAGTGGTGCTTCTAGACATGAATTATCGGATTGGTTTTGAAGATGGTCGTGAAGGAATCTATTTCTTGAAGGAGATAAAAAAATTTTCACCTCATACTATTGTAATTCTAATGACCGCGTTTGGCAAAGTCGAGACCGCTGTTGAGGGCTTAAAATCGGGTGCTTTTGATTATGTTTTGAAACCATGGGAAAATGAAAAATTAGTACAAACTGTAAAACAAGCCGTTGAAACCTCACGCATTGAAGCCCGAAAAAACAAAAAGAAATTAGTAAGTGACGTGACTAATAATCCCTTTTTTATTGGCCATTCAACGCTTATCAAAAAAGCCTATTCCTTGGCCGAAAAAGTAGCAAAAACGGATGCAAACGTTTTAATCCTTGGCGAAAACGGAACTGGAAAATTCGTTTTGGCACAGTACATCCATCAACAATCCGACAGAAGCAACAATGCCTTTGTTCATGTTGACTTAGGTTCGCTCAATGATAATTTGTTTGAAAGTGAACTTTTTGGCTATGCCAAAGGCGCTTTTACCGATGCTAAAATCGATACCGCAGGTCGGTTTGAAAAAGCACAAAACGGAACCCTCTTTCTTGATGAAATTGGGAATGTTCCCAGTCATTTACAAGCAAAATTGCTACAAATCATTCAGACCAAAACCGTCACCCGACTTGGAGAATCAAAACCTAGACCACTTGATGTTCGAATTATTACAGCTACTAATTTAGATTTAAAACAAGAAGTGCTTAGCAAACAGTTTCGGGAAGATTTATACTATCGTATTAATACTATGGAAATCAAGCTACCTCCTTTACGCGAACGTTTAGAAGATAAAATTCCGTTAGCTGAATTTTTGCTAAACAAAATTATTCTTAAATACGAGAAAGGAAAAATCACTTTTGACGAAAAATCACTTCATCAAATCAAAGAACATGCTTGGAATGGAAACATCCGAGAAATGGAAAACCGAATTGAGCGCGCCATTATTCTTTGTGAAAACGAAACCATCAAAGTCTCCGATTTAGACCTTGAGATCATAACTCGTTATGAAGAAAATCAGGAGGATTTACACTTATCGGAAATTGAAAAAATAACCATCGAAAAAGTATTAACTAAAAACGAATGTAATATAAGTAAATCAGCAGAAGAATTAGGTTTATCAAGAGCCGCTTTATATCGAAGAATGGAAAAATATAATATTAATCAATCGTAAATGTTCAAAACACAAAAAACACATCACTATTTATTCTTACGACTACTCGTCCTTTTTTGTGGAGTAGTTCTAAGTTTTTTTCTTTATTCAAAAAACTTAGTTTATTCTTGTTTTTTGTCCTCTCTTCTCAGCTTTTTACTCCTGATGGAGCTGTATTTTTTTCTGAAAAATGCCATGCAATTCTATGACAGAATCATTTCATTGATCCTGAATAATGATTTCACTTCAGACTTCTCGAAACTATCCACCAACGCCAACTATACTGCAATCTATCAATTGTATGAAAAACTAAAAAACAAAGAAAACGACACTTTCTCCAAAGACATAGTATATAGCAGCATTTTGAACAACATAGAAAGTGGCATCCTGATCTTGGAAAAAAGCAAAAACGATTGGACCGTTTTCTTGATGAATAACTATTTTTCCAAGCACTTTCAGGTACCTAAAGTTACCAAATGGCATTATCTTAAAACCTTATTGCCCTCACTTTGTGAGTTTATCGAAGCCCAAGAATTTAAGGAAATGAAAAGTCCAATACAGATACAAGTTGACAAAAAAGAAACCCAAACTTTTGTCATTCAAACTTCTGCTACCAAAACGCTAAACAAAGAATATTACGTCATTTTACTAGATAGTATACAGAAAGTAGTCGATAAGAAAGAGAAAGAAGCTTGGATCAACCTAATGAAAGTCATTTCGCACGAGCTCTTAAATTCGCTCACTCCAATACGCTCCCTTTCTCAAAACTTACATGAAGTCATTCAGCAAGATAGCTTATCCAACGAGGATTTAGAAGATATAAAACAGAGTGTAATCACAATGCACAATCGAAGCAACCACCTCCAAGAATTCGTTGAAAGCTATAGAATATTGGCCATGTTACCCACACCTAAAAAAGAAAAAGCAGAGCTCTCAAAACTAATAAACGACGCCCTACAAATCATGCTTCCTTTATTTAAAAAAGAGAATATAACCGTAAACAATTCGCTAAATCAAACCCTTTGGATCCTAATTGACAAAAACCAAATAGAACAAGTTTTTATCAACTTGCTAACCAATTGCATGTATGCGTTAGAAAATAAAGAGGATAAAAAAATAAATATTAGTATTGAGAGGCATGAGCAACGATTGTACATAATTATTGCAGATAATGGTCACGGAATAGAACCCGAGATTCAAGACAAAATTTTTCTTCCTTTCTTTACCACTCGAAAAAAAGGAGCAGGCATTGGGCTTACCTTATCCAAAAGTATCATTGAAGCTCATGGTGGTTATTTATCCTTTGAATGTGAAGAAAACAATACTCAATTTAAAATTTGCCTTATAGTATAAAAATGTTAGTTTTACCCTGAAATCTGTAAGTTTTACTATTTTAAACAGTGTTATTCTAACACGAGCAACTTCTCTTATTGAACCATTTAAGGCATTTAAGGTCATGTAAGTTTCATAAACATACCGCTATTATTTCTTAGACAACTCTACTGTCTCTACTGCGACGAATTAATAGACCTCCATTTATATATAGGCATTGATTCTTATATGACCTTACATACCTTATATGGTTTTATTTTTTGGGTTCTACCCTGAATTGTGTGGGTTTTACAATTTTAAATTATTTTATTCTAACACAAGCAACTTCTGTTTTTGAACCATTTAAGGCATTTAAGGTCATTTAAGTTTCATAAACATACCGCTCTTATTTCTTTGACAACTCAACTGTCTCTACTGCGACGAATTAATAGACCTCCATTTATATATAGGCATTGATTCTTATATGACCTTACATACCTTATATGGTTTTATTTTTTTGCTTGTGTGTTTACCCCCACAGTGGAGGGTAGAACCAAAATATTTCTTTTACTTTCTTACTTCAGGCTCCCAAAAATGCGCCTCGAAGTTTGCAATTTGATTGTCTTTGACTACAATTCCTTCACTTTCTAACAATTGTTGCATTAAATTAGTCCCGTCAAAATGAAGTTTCCCAGTAAGAAGTCCTTTTCGGTTCACGACTCTATGCGCAGGAACATCTTCTAGATGATGAGAGGCATTCATGGCCCAACCCACCATTCGGGCAGAACGCGCAGTTCCTAAAGCTTTGGCTATGGCGCCATAGGAAGTGACTTTGCCATAAGGAATTTGCCTTACCACGGCATACACACGCTCAAAAAAATTGGTTTCTTCCATAGCAGATTAAAAAAAATGTAGACCGTAATGCTTCATGATGTTCCAAAAAGTAATCAGCGTTACTAAACCCGTAATGGTTCCGATGATGCGATTCATGTTTTGAATAAAAAAATCGGCTTTGGATTCTATTTTATTAAAAAAAGCCACATAACCATAAAACACCAAAAAAGCCCCTGATACAACTCCCAAAACAAAGATAAAAATGGAAAGCAAATCAAAAGTAAACAATTGGTAAGAAGCAAAAGTGATTCCTAACAAAACATAATAGGGAATCGGGAAGAAATTCAAGGCGGAAAGTAACATTCCAAGAAAAAAACGGGAACTGTTACTGTACTTTTTGATATTCCCTCCTTTGAGTTTTGGTTTTTTGGCAACAAAAAGAAAATAAACCGTAAGCAAAGCAAAAATCACACAACCAATTTCCCTTAGTAATAGAATAAGTGAAGGACTTTTGTCAATCACTCTAGCAAATAAAAGTGCCAAAAAGGTTTGAAAAAAAATGATAATGACCGCACCCAAAACAAACCACATTGCAGTTCGCTTGCCTTCTTTTAAGTTCACTTTTACCGCAGTCATATTAATCAACCCTGGTGGTGAAATACCAACAAAAGCGCTAATAAAACCGAGAAAAAAGAGACCTAGTATCTGCATAGCATGAAAGGAAAAACTAGATTTAATTAAAAATCTAGTTTATGATTTTATTTTAAAACGAATAAAAGTAATCGCTTTATTGATGGCTAAATATTGTTTTTCATAAAACGTTTGAAAAGCCGTAACCTCCTCGGGACTTCCTTCGTTTGTATAGACGTTATGATTCGCATACAACACTTCATGTCCTTCGCCATGCAAAAGTCCTAAAGTATAACCATGCATGAATTCTGAATCGGTTTTTAGATTCACGATACCTTCTTTTTTCAAGATTTTTTTATACAATTGTAAGAACTCTGAGTTCGTCATACGATGCTTCGTTCTCTTGTATTTGATTTGTGGATCTGGAAAAGTAATCCAAATTTCGTCTACTTCATTTTCGGTAAAAATATGATTGATTAATTCAATTTGGGTTCTTACGAATGCCACATTGTATAGGCCTGTTTCTACCGCTGTTTTGGCACCTCTCCAAAAACGCGCACCCTTGATATCGATACCAATAAAATTTTTGTTGGGGTAACGTTCGGCTAAACCAACCGAATATTCACCTTTACCACAACCTAATTCTAGTACTAATGGATTGTCGTTTTTGAAAAATTCTGTATTCCATTTTCCCTTTAAAGGAAACAACTCACCTACTACTTCTTCTCTTGTTGGTTGAAATACGTTCTCGAACGTTTCGTTTTCTTTGAACCTTTTTAATTTATTTTTACTTCCCACGGTATTTTTTGCTATTTCGGGCAAAAATAAGCAATTAAATTTGAAGGCTCGCTTTAGTTCATAAAAAACCGATTTATTCTTTGACGGTTAGTTGTTTCATAACTCCATCTTCTATAGGCGTTTTGATTTTTACCACTTCGTCTACGTTTTCGTTTGGAACCGTCATAGAAAGCACATACTGTTTGATTTTCCAATCCTTTCCAACTTTTTCTAGTACGCCTGACCCTCTACAAATTTTCATTTGCGTACTCAACAACTCGTCAAACCAAGCCAATTTTCCAGTAGTATCCAAAAAAATATGACGCTCGATTGCGGTAAAATTCCATGCTTTCCCTTTATCGAAATAAGGTTTTGCAAAAGCTTGAAATGCGGTTTTGTTCCAATTCTCCTTCGCATCAGTGCCAATAAAAATGGCATCGTTGGTCATTAAGCCAAAATAAGCATCAAATTGAGCTTGTGCAGCTGCTTTATGCCAAGCATCGAGAGTAGTGGAAATTTTCTGTTCTTCAGAACGCGGAGACTGAGCCGAAGCAGTAAAAAGTCCCATTACCAAAAGAAGTCCAATAGAAAGTGTGGTTTTCATAGATTGTGTTAAGTTAATTGAATTACAAAAATAACTACTTTATAGTCAGTTTTGTTTACTTCCATACTTTGAATGTCAAAAAACAAGAAGAATCGGCGCTTGATCGCCTTTTTTGATTTATTTTTGAATAATAAAACAATCAAAATCCATCAAATTATGAAAACAATCCCAACTCTTTTACTTGCTTTCCTTGTATTTTCTCTATCGCAAAGTTCATTTGCACAAGGTTTTGGTGTTCGTGCAGGAGCTAATTTTTCTTCGGCTAGCGACGGAAATTTTGGTAAAATAAAAAGCAACAACGGGTATTATCTTGGCGTTTACAAAGAAATGTCTATAGTTCCCAAATTACTTTATATCCAACCAGAGGTTCAATTCTCCAAACAAGGTTTTACTACCAGTACTTCAGATTTTGATTTAAACTATGTGCAAGTGCCTATTTTGGCTAAGTTGTATGCACTAAAAATCGTTAGCTTCGAAACTGGTCCACAATTTGGATTCAAAGTAAGCGATAAAATCGACGGTCCTCAAAATCCAGATTTCAAAACTTTTGATAGCGCATGGGCGTTTGGCATGTCATTAAATTTGCCTTTCGGGTTAGCGATTAACGGAAGATATATTGGTAGTTTTAAAGAAGTGATCAAAGACAGCGATTCTAAAAACCAAGTCATTCAATTGGGCGCTTCATTTACGTTCTAAAATCTATTTTTTTTGTATAAAAAAGGGCAATGTTTAACGACATTGCCCTTTTATTTAGAATTAGCTCAAAGCTAAAATTATTTTAATGTGCTTTTTGTTTCTCGATAGTAGACGTTAGCGTGCGTTTGATTTTGTCTAATGCCCCGTGAAACGCTTTTTCCAGACTGCTGGCATATTCTGTCACAGCAATTGGCTGAGTGTTGGCAACACGAACTTCAATTAAACAACGTTTGTCGTCTACGCCCGATTTATTTCCGTTTTCATCACCAAAATGGACTTCAATTCGGGTAATTTTATCTTCGAAACGAGCCAATGATTTTTCTAATTCACCAGAAAAGTAGGCTTCTACTCTTTCGTGCCCTTCGATATTTTTGTCGGTGTTGATTTGTACTTTCATCGTTACAATGTTTTTGAGTTATATTTCAAATTTAAACCATTCAGAAGAAAAAAGCTACTCTTTTAGCAAAAGTTTAGGACTCCGAAAACGTCTTTTGTGTCTTTTAAATTTATGTGTTTTTTTATTTTTAAAAAGTATTGAAAACAAGACATTTACAATAAATCACAAACCTAATTCATCGCATCTAGCCACAAAAAACGCTATGCTAACAACAGAATAGCGTTTTGAAAATATTAACCCCTAACCCAGATGGGAACGGCATCCTGTAGTCCCGGGGTTCGGGACTACAGATACAGTGGACAGCTGGAAATAGTTCCTAAAAATTAAAGTTCAAACCAAGGATGATATTTCTTCCTATGTTAGAAATTCCATCGGTTTTTAGTCTAGAAAGGTGCGCAATATATGATTTGTTAAATACATTGTTCGCGTTTAAATTCAGATTAAAAACGGTTTTTCCTATGCTCACTTTACCACCAAAACCTAAGTTCAACAAAGTGTAACCAGCAGTATTGGTTTCGAATCCGCTAGTGTTTTTTTGACTAAAAGTCGAACTAACATTTAGGGTAGCAAATCCGTTTTGAAACCATTTATTGCTATCGAATTCTGTGCGAATGGTATTATTCCAATTATTCGCTGGAATTAATGGCAAGAATTCACCGTTGCTTTTCTTTCCCGTTACGGTTTCGAAGCTGGTTTCATAATGCAACCAATCTAAAGGATGAGGATGAAAATGCAATCCAATCTCTCCTCCGTACAAATTAGCATCGTCCTGAATGTATTCAAAAACGGCATTTTGATCTCTTATTTCGCCAGTTGGTGCAGTATAAATATAATGGTTAATGTGATTGTAAAATCCGTTGGCAAAAAATTCAACATGTTCGGTTTTATACTCTAAATTTAAGTCGGCCTGAATGTTTTGTTCGGTTTTTAAAGCACTATTTCCAATTTCATACCGATTGGTCCCTTCGTGAACTCCGTTTGAAGTAAGTTCTGCCAAATTTGGGGCTCTAAAACCAGAAGCCAGATTAATTCGTAAGGCCATATTTTTAGCCAAGTCGGTCTTGTATCCTAAAGCCGCATTAAAGCTGTCATACTTTTCTTGTAGTGCTTCAAACGATCCTTCATCGCCAGGAATCCCGTAGGCATCAGCAACAATCTTTCGATTATCAAAACGCAATCCCGCTTGGACAACATTAGATTCCCAACTATAGTTAACGGTCCCGAAGACTCCAAAATCGTTAGTTGTTGCATTTGGAATTAAATATTCTTCTCCAAAATTGGTATTGGTTTGGTGCATTCCTTGAACACCAACTACTGTTTCGAATTTTCCAACTGTTGGCAAATAATACTTAGCGTTGTAATTTAAAGTCTTTAATTTCATATTCAATCTCGGAATAGCGCTGTCTTCATATTCGCTGCGATCATTAGCAATATATCCTAAGTCAATATCCATTTTTGAATTCTTAAAAAAAAGTACGGAATTCCAACTCAACAAATGATTCGCAACCCCTTGCTTAGGAAAAATCGTTTGCTTGTTGGTCGTTTGCTCAGCAATTCCTTCTTCTGGAATTCCTAAGTCCAAATTATTGTAGTTGTATCTAAACACTGTCGAAAAAGCCGCATTATGATAACCTACAGCCGTTTTAAAGTCGGTTTCATTAAAACGTGTATTGGTCACACGATCGCCCTCGCCAGTTTGGTAATCAGAATGCGTATTGTAAGCGCCGCGAACCAGAAATTTCCAATTCTCGGTACTGGTTTTAAGTCCCAAAGTCGTATTGCTTCCTACGGTATTCGAAAATAATTTTTGACTAAAATTGCCAGAAAAAGAATTGGCGTTTGCAAATTTCTCAGGATTAAAATACAATACTCCACCAATGGCGTCTGATCCATACAATAATGATGCTGGGCCTTTTATGACCTCAACACTTTCTACTCCAGCATCGTTTAACCCTAAACCATGTTCGTCACCAAACTGCTGATTTTCGATTCGAACACCTTGTGAATAGACCAAAACACGATTACCACTTAATCCTCGAATTACTGGTTTCCCGATAGAAGTTCCCGTAGAAACTTGCGAAACCCCAGGAATAGTAGCCAAGCCTTCAATTAGTGTAACTGCTCCTTTTTGTTCCAAGTTCTTAATGGATTCATGAGCAACCTTCATCACATTCTGTGATTGTAATTTATTAAAACCCGTTGAAACAATAACAGCATCCATTTCAAAAACAGAAGGTTCAAGAAGTACATCTAAAACCGTTTCAGATCCAGTGATGGTAAGACTTTTATTTTGTGTAGTAAAACCCATGTACGAAAAACTAATGGTTACTGTTTTTTTAGGTAAATTATATAAAGTATATTTTCCATTTTCGTCTGTAGTCGCGCCATTATGTAATTCTGAAACATAAACCGTAACATTTTTCAAGGGTTGGTTAGTAGCGTCAATAACGGTACCTGTAACTTTATTTTGGGCTTGGAGAAATGCTGAACATCCAAGCATCAGTAGAACTATTATTTTTTTCATTAAATTGATTGCTATTGTCCTTCTCGTTTCATTAAAACAAGAAAACTTTTGATAAATAAATGATTAATAAACATCTAAAAGATGTGAGTACATTAAAAGCAAAAGCGACTGTTATTTTTAAAGTTTCATATAAAATCAATCATCCGCCCTATTTTTTTCAAAAAATAGACCAATAATCAGAACATAAAATACCATTTGACGAACCCTTAGGTCATCAAAAACTTTAAAAAAAGTGCTTTAAACAATAGTTTGAGGGGGACCACGATGACAGTACAGACTTCCTGAAAACGAATAAAAAGTTTCCTTAACAATAAAAGAATAAGGAACCTCAACAGAAAGTTGCGGTGTTGGTAATGAAAAAAGAGGTGTCGTTATGAAAGTATCAAAACTAAAAGTACATACTAAGCAATGCTCAGGAACTTTATGTTGATGGGTAATATCGGCTTTGGTGTAAGAATCGTGAGCACATTGTTTTAGTTCTATTTGTGCCTTTAGATGCTCATAGCCGTGAAAAGATTGCACTGTTATTGCCAACAACAGTGTAATCGCAAAGAAAACAGGAATAAAAAACAGTTTCTTTTTCATCGGAAACAAATGTACAAAAGTTTGTGATGTTTCTCTACTAAATCCTTTTTATCAGATTTTAACGTTTTACAAAAGAAAAGCACTGCCTCACCAACGCCTTAAGAAAAGGCATTTTTGGGCATTTCCAAATTACTTGTAAGTCTTCGAGAAAAGAAGTGTCTTCATCTAAAAATTTAAAAATCAAATCGGGTTTTCCTCTTTGGAACAACTTTGAAAAAATGACACTTCCCAATTCGTTGGTGCGGTCCAAAATATCCAACAACAACAAATCGTACCACCAAAATTTAGTTCTTTTTCCCCAAGCGGTAAAAGGCAAATCGCGTTGCAAAAAGTGTACAAGTTCATCCGATTTTTTATCCGAATTTCTAAAAGTATAGCCCGTACTCGCTTTCGTCCAACCTCCAGCGGTGCCGATGTTGAGGACATTTTTGGTATTCGCTTTCCAAAACGGATAACAGGTCATCGGAATGCTCCCCTGCTCTTTTTCTTGTATGGTATAACTCGTCACTCCGAGTTGCTGCAAGTAGTCTTTGATGGCCGTTTCATATTCGGCTTTGGGCAAGAGGTTGTCCGAAAAAAGCGTGTATTCAACCAAAGCCTCGGTAGCCGAAGTAGGCAACACATACATAAAACGCGTATTCCCTTTTTGCGCCACCGAGAAATCCATAAAAGTCGGTTTTTCAGCCGTAAAAACGGGCTCATTCGTTTGCACAAACCACCCCACAAAATGCTGTTGCAGCACAGGATATTCGTTTTGATGCGTCAGCAAAGTAGGATTGTAAATACTGTTCAACACGCGCTTTCCGAAATAAACCGCTTGCGAGGTTTTTACAAAAATTTGCTGTTCGGTTTCTTCTATGTCGGTTACTTTTTCCTGTATAAAAGTCACTTTCGGATGTTGCTGCAACAAAGCCAACACTTGCTGGTAAAAATCAATCCCGCGAATCATTTGATAGCGGTACGGCTGCAAAGGCAAATCCCGACTGTACGCTTCCGAAGCAAACCAAGCCACGTCCCAATGTTTGGAAACCGCAGCATCCCAAATACTCGGAGTAGTACTCCAAAAACACCAAGTACGATCATTCGTTTTTTTGGCATCTTCGTCGAGCAACAAAAGGGTTTTGTCTTCAAAAGCAGGGGACGACACCATTTTGTAGGCCGTCATCAAAGCCGCCAAGCCTGCCCCAGTAAAAATATAATCGTATTGCACCGTACTCTCTGCTGTCATGCACCAAAAATAAGGAAAATAACCGCAATTCACAGCAAGCACCCAAAGGCTATTTTATCGACCGTACAAACTCTAATGATTGTTTGGATTTTTAGGAGCAACCACACCGACTTCACCCACACGAGTCGTCCCGCTGTACGCTATATCTTGCTTGCCGAACCCCGGCAAGCAAGGATGCCGCTACCATCCTACCGTCTGGACACAAATATTTTTATGTTAAAATGGCACGCAGATTAGGCAGATTATCGCCGATTTTTGGTTGTATATTAAAAATATTATTTATAAACTTAATGTTTTTTCAACACATTTTTTCAAAAGACAACA
>NZ_JAPZSU010000060.1 GCF_027531905.1 Flavobacterium sp.
GTAGTGGAAAGCCCACAGGCTAGTGTAGTGATAACGAAACTAGTCGAGGACTTGTAGCGGATAGCCCGGCTCCTTATATATAGTAGCACCATACTTCTGGTGTAAAAACAAACTTGTCTATATATAAGGAGAACGCCCAAATAGTACTCGTAACGAATCGCGCGAACTGGAGAGATACGGGTGATGATATAGGAAGGTATAAAAAAAGCCGCCCGAAGACAGCTATATTTGTTATATATGAAAGACACTAGTGGGATTGACTTGCTTTTGCTTGCCAAGATTCATTAAGAGCTCCGTAATCTACTGGAGAAGCGGGTGGCTGATTTTGTAGACGACCCGATTCAAAAGCACGAACCAAAATCGTTTCTATCAAAAAGTCCTCGTTTACCTCGAAAGGTTGGTATTTTGTTTTTAAATTAATATCAAAAATACGCGCGGTGGTATTGGCCCAAAAAGCTTTCCAGCCACTCTTTAAATCAGATACTAGCTCGTAGGTCGTGATCCCTGTTTGTCTATGAATGAGTTTTACTAAAATTTGACCTTGCTTTCTTGAGAGTTTTTTAAGTTTTTCCTCAAATTCATTGGTCAAATAGTTTTCTACGATTTTGAAATACTTCTTTTTTTCTTTGTTTGTTTTCAAAAACGACATTCCTTTTTTAAGTGCTACTAATCTTTCGGAGGCTAATTTTGCATAAGGATAGGTTTTATAGACTCTATTTTGAAGAATTAGGAATTGCTTTTTGTCCTCAAGACTCAATTTTTCTTTGCTAATAATTATTTCAGGTAACAGAATGGTATCGCTAAGAATACTGTCGTTTTCAATAAGCACAGGCTCGATTTTTTCCGTTTCTTTGGGAACAACTTGCGCTTGAGCTGTAACAAAACACAAAAGGAAAAACAAATAAATGGAGATTCGGTTCATGGGAAAAATTTATGATTCAAAATTATAAATTTATATACAAGTCTGATGCCAAATTTATAAATTAGCAAAAAATAATTTTATATGAGTTCACCATCACTATTAAATGCTGCTTCGTTAGCATTTTTAGAAAAATACTTAAACAACGCCTCTCCTACTGGCTATGAATCTGAGGGACAAAAAATTTGGATGGAATACCTTCGTCCTTATGTAGATACTTTTATAACGGATACTTACGGAACTGCCGTTGGTGTCATCAATCCAGACGCACCTTTTAAGGTGGTCATTGAAGGCCATGCCGATGAAATTGCTTGGTATGTTAACTACATTACCGCAGATGGATTGGTGTATGTTATTCGCAATGGCGGATCGGATCATCAAATTGCACCTTCGAAACGCGTAAATATCCATACCAAGAAAGGAATCGTAAAAGGTGTTTTTGGCTGGCCCGCCATACATACTCGTAATCGAGACAAAGAAGAAATTCCAAAAACGAGTAATATCTTTATTGATTTGGGATGTGATACCAAAGAAGAAGTGGAGAAATTGGGCGTTCATGTAGGCTGTGTGATTACATACCCAGACGAATTCATGATTATGAATGACAATAAATTTGTTTGCCGTGCAATTGACAATCGTATGGGCGGATTTATGATTGCCGAAGTGGCTAGACTTTTGCACGAAAACAAGAAGAAGCTTCCCTTTGGTCTTTATATCACCAATGCCGTTCAGGAAGAAGTAGGCTTAAGAGGGGCTGAAATGATTACACAAACTATTCGACCCAATGTTGCCATTGTTACAGATGTTTGCCATGATTCGACTACACCTATGATTGATAAAAAGATCGAAGGTGAAACCAAAATTGGCTTAGGCCCCGTCATTACCTATGCTCCAGCAGTTCAAAATAACCTTAGAGAACTTATTTTGGATACTGCTTCTGAGAAAGGCATTCCGTTTCAACGATTGGCTTCCTCTCGTGTAACCGGCACCGACACTGATGCTTTTGCTTATAGTAATGGTGGTGTAGCCTCGGCGTTGATTTCCTTACCGCTTCGTTATATGCACACTACTGTAGAAATGGTGCATCGTAAAGATGTCGAAAATGTTATTCAATTAATCTATGAAACTTTATTAAAAATAGAGAACCACGAAACGTTTTCTTATTTTAAGTAATCAAAACCTATAAAAAAACTCCGTTACCCTAACGGAGTTTTTTATACTTGCTATTCAAAGCATTTAATTATAAATACTTTCTTTTTTGAAATGTACTGCCAATAAATACTAAACCACTGCTCTATATTTATTAGAATTTGATCGTCCGTATTTTTCTATAACAGCATCGATGGCGGCGTCCAATTCTGGGCCATCGGATTTATATTTTGTCGACATTTTTTTATTTAAAAATACAATAAAGGCCACAAAATGAAGAAAAAAAATTACTTGTATTTTTTTCTTTTGGAGTAGATTTGCTTTGAGGGTACGGATTATGTTTGCGGCTCATCGTTGTGGGCACGGATTGCAAATCCGCGCTATCGGGGTCTGGAGTGAAGGAAATGGAAATATGATATCAGATATTAAATCATTAAAAACAATATGACAAATCAAAATTTTATAAATATAATTAAAAATGAATGCCAATTTTTAGAAAATGATGGCTATCAATTAAAAATAATAGATAGAAATATCTGGTATGAAAAAAAAACAGATAAAGAGGGACTTCGTATAAGTTTTGGTTGGACAGAGTATGATTGTCTTTGGATTTCAGGCTTAACAGCTAATAAGAGATTTAATGAAGTAGAAACACTTATTAATAAAGCAATAAATATTGATTTAATAGATTTATACACTATTCATATCTCACCAAACCCAAAAGATATCCCTCAAGGTTTAAAGTATATAGAGTCTTCCGAAAATATAAACTTTGAAATTTATACTTATGAGGAATCTTTATTATTTATTGAATTTTTAAAATCTTTTTATTATAGAACAGTTGTACCATTTTTTGAAGAATATGAAAGCTTAACAAAAATTATTTATTGGTTAAATGAGAAAGATATAAGCGAACATCTTAACTTGATTGTATCTACTGGAAATACATTGATGCTGAGGAAATTAATCGTAATGAAATTAAATAACGACACAAAATTTCAGGATTTATATTTAAGATATAATAACTATTTAGCTCAAAAAAGCATTGAAAAAGAAAGCCCTTATGTTGATATGTACAAGAAGTTTAAACAATTAATCTCTTTTTTTGAAAAATAAATTTCTACCTGATCGCGCGGATCTATCTCTACGCACGATAGACCCGATCACGCGGATATATCTCTACGCACGATAGCGCGGATTTGCAATCCGTGCCCACACAGTGCATCAAAAATCTAAAATAAATCCAACATTACGACCTCTAAATCATTTTCTAAGCCCGCATAATTTCTAGCAGAACTAAAATAGTAATCCTCTGGTGAGCTAACTACTTTCTCTTTTACAGGATTGTTGCTTTATATTTTGTTGACATTTTTTTATTTAAAAATACAATAAAAGCTACAAAACAAACAAATAAATAACTTGTATTTCTTTGTTTTCGTGTAGATTTGTTTTGCTGGATTATGTTTGCGGCTCATCGTTGTGGGCACGGATTGCAAATCCGCGCTATCGGGTTTTTAAAAACCTGTCAGGTGTAAACTTGTAGCGTTTATACTCTTCATACTAGTAAAGCGTTGCTGTTGTTTTTTTGTTATAAAAACAAAAAGTAGTGGTAAATTTCTAATTCACAACACCTGACAGGTTTTAAAAACCTGTCAGGTGTAAACTTGTAGCGTTTATACTCTTCATCCTAGCAAAGCATTGTTTCTGTTTTTTTGTTATGAAAACAAAACGTACTCGCTAAAATGCTATTATTTTACTGATTCACAACTAACTGAGTATCCCTTTTTATCTTCTACTTTTTATTTTTCGACTTATTTTGAGTCAAAATTGCTTTGCTTCTCCTTTGGATTTCCACAGCTAATGCTTTCCAATTGGCGTCAAATTCCTCATAGTAGTGGTCTTCTTCGTTACCCGCAGGGAAATAGGCCGTCGCTTTCGACTTTACAAATTCTTTATTTTTTAAAGTAAAAGTATACACTAGCTGTTTGTAAGGTTTGGCATCTAATCCATCACTTTCTCCGTTGTATGTTAAATAAAATTCTGGAATCCCGTCTTTGTTTTCATCGGCAACAAAACAATTCTGGTAATCGAATTCAGGCCAATACACTTCGTTTCCAAAGTCTTGAAATTTTACTTTTTCAATAGTTCCTCCATGATCTGAAAGTAATACAAAAGCATAAAGGTTGTGATTTGAAAGGGTAAAAGGCTCATTATAGTCTTTGCGAACCACTCCCCAAGTTCCATCGGTTTTTATGCCATATACGTCGCTATAATTCCCTCCAAAATGTTCTATTGCTTTACTTCTTTTTTTAAAAATAAAATGAAATTCTCCATACCGACTAGAGGCTCGAATTATCATGGTTGTTTTTCCATACGGTTTTGTTCCATACGAATAATCAAAATCGGACTGCTCATTGAATACGGTTGAATCTTTTGGATAAAATGTCTTGGTTTGCAGCTTTTGACTATGGCTACAAACCGGATTTGAAAATGCTAAAAGCAAGGTTATAAAGAGGTTGCTTACGTTCATTATTAAGAGGTTTTTTATATCAAACCATAAATGTCTAAAAAAAAATCAATTTTGAGTCTTATGAAGTCTAATAATTTAAGCGATTGAGGGAAAAGGCAGAAAGCAGAAGGCAAAAGGCAAAAAGCAAAAAGCAAAAAGCAAAAAGCAGAAGGCAGAAGGCAGAAAGCAGAAAGCAGAAGGCAGAAGGCAGAAGGGAAAAGGCAGAAGACTTCTTACTTCTGACTTCTGACTATTCACTTTTCACATTTCACATTTCACTTTTCACTTTTCACTTTTCACTTTTTTCATTATCTTTAACTCTCTAACTATAAGCCTTATGCACTGGAAAGCCCAATTGATTACCCACCGAAAAGAAAAGAGAATAGCCGTTTATTTCGAAAAAGATGCTGCCTTAATCTCCCGCATCAAGCAACTTGAAGGCTCCCGATGGAGTCAGACCTTAGCCGTTTGGCATTTGCCAGATACCTTAGAAAACCGGATTCGGTTTAAAATTCAAACTTTATCACATACATTACCTTCTGATGAAGGCATTGCACAACTCGAAAAATTCAAACAATGGATGCGTTCGAAACGGTATAGTGAAAGTACGATAACGACCTATAGTGAGGCTTTAAAATCATTTTTGTTTTTTTATCGCGACAAACCCATTTCAGAGATCACCAATGAAGATGTAATCCTTTACAACAACGAGTATATTTTGGAAAAGAAAATTTCTTCTTCTTATCAGAATCAAATCGTGAACGGTATCAAATTATTCTTTGCTACGATTCGTGAAACCAAAATTGAGATTGATAAAATTCATCGCCCCAAACGAGAAAAAGTACTCCCGAACGTGTTGAGCAAGGATGAAGTAAAATCAATTTTGAACGCTCCTTCTAATTTGAAACATAAAACGATGTTGTGTTTGATTTACAGTTGTGGCCTAAGACGAAGCGAGCTTTTGCATTTAAAGCCCGCCGATATTGATTCCAAACGCGGTATTATCCTAATTCGCCAGGGCAAAGGAAAAAAAGACCGAATTGTCCCTTTATCTCCAAAAATACTCGAAATGTTACGAAATTATTATAGTACTTTCAAGCC
This sequence comes from Flavobacterium sp., assembly GCF_027531905.1. GTDB lineage: Bacteria > Bacteroidota > Bacteroidia > Flavobacteriales > Flavobacteriaceae > Flavobacterium. Next base: position 5,679 of record NZ_JAPZSU010000060.1, read on the forward strand.
CACAACTTGGCTTTTTGAGGGGCAAATTGCTGGAGCTACTTACTCTGAGAAAAGTTTGCAAAGTATTTTGAAGCAAGCGTTGCAAAAAGCAGGGATTAGCAAACCGGCTACGTTGCACTGGTTGCGCCACAGTTATGCCACGCACTTATTAGAAAGCGGTACCGACTTGCGGTATATTCAGGAGTTGTTGGGCCATAGAAGTAGCAAAACCACCGAAATTTATACTCATGTTAGTACGAAAAGTTTGCAACAAATTAAGAGTCCTTTTGATGATTTATGATAATTTTTTTTATATTTGGAAAACATAAAGACTGACTCAGGTCAGACCTATCACTCTATATTTGGTGTGATAGGTCTGATTTTATCAGACCTATATGCTAGTTAGCAGTAATTCTAAACCGAAACGGAGAATTCAATGACTCAACATTTTGAATAATAACAATATAGCAGAAATAAAATGAAAACTAAAGATGTGGATTTTGTTCCACTTGTATTTTTTTTAGTATTAGTACTAGCTTGCTTCTTTATTGGAAAAAATCTGGATGAAGTGAAATTAGATATTGAAAGAAACCGCAAAAATACTTTAGCAAAAGTGTTTTTTATAAATAGCAAGAGAAATTTTACAGATGCTAGATATTTTTACTTTTATGACGGTAAAAGATATGAGTCTGGAGAATATATTGACAGTTCTGGGGACGAATATTTGAACAAATATTTTAAAGTTGAATTTTCTTCGAAAAATCCGAAACATTCCAATATCTTTTTAGATAAAGAAATTACAGATTCATCAGAAATTAGAAACGCAGGTTTTTAAAATGAAAACAAAGAACTACTGCTAACAGCTAGGGTTTCGTTGCGGCTGCAAGCCGAACAATGAAACCCGTGTTGAACGGAACCGATTACAAATCCGTCAACACTATGGAGTTATCGTAAAGTTTTGAGAGAGAATACAAGAGGCAATTGCGCCTCTTTT
>NZ_JAPZSU010000033.1 GCF_027531905.1 Flavobacterium sp.
ATTTTATTGAAGCCAAATATTCCAAACAGTCTAAGTCTGTTTTGAATGTGTCAAAAAAATCAATAATACTTTCTCCTTTGAATGATTCCATAACCTTTTTTGTTTTCCGAAATATAAGAAAATATCTTTACAGCTCTAAAAACTTAAATGTCCTTATTTGCCTTATATGGTTTTAAAAACACACACACTTTGAACTTCAATCAAAACCTTACATGACTTATATGGTTGTCTTTTTGCTTGTGTGTTTACCCACACAGTTGAGGGTAGAACCTTTTTTTTACGCAGATTTCGCAGATTTTCGCAGAAAAATCAGTTAAAATCTGCAGAATCTGCGTGCTATTTTTTTTCTTTTTCCTCTTAACTTAATGAAATTGACAGCGAACGGACGAAGCAAACTATCTTTAGCCCAAATTCTGCATTAGAAATCTACTCCAACTGAAATACTTCATCATCTTTATATTTTTTGGCGGAGGTTACTGAATCGATTTCATTTGTTTTTAATAGTGTTGTTTTGGTCAAATATAATCTTCGATGTCGTTTTCAAAACCAAGAACTTTTTTCACGCGTTTATATTTTTAGTGGAGTTCAAGCTATGCTCTGCTTGGTTTTACCATTTTTAAATTCAAAGCACAAAAGTAGTAGCTCATTTGCTTTTATTATTTATAGAAATGCGCTGAACGTTGTTTCATTCTTTAAAATAGTCCGTGAGCTCTTGCTTTTATTGAATGATTCAGTTGCGCTACGAAGTCTAATGCGGAATCTGGGTTTAAATTTGCGATTAAAATTTAAAAGCGAACACCTTGTTGTATCTTTACCTTTGTGTATTAAAAAAATTATTAAAAAAATAATATGGGAAAGTCATTTTTATTTGCATTTCTGTTATGTAGCACATTAACGTTTGCACAACAAGTAAACATAATTCCTCAGCCTGTGGAAGTAGTTAAGAATTTTGGAAATTTTGTAATTGATTCAAAAACTAGTTTGGTTGTTATCGATAAAGAAGATACTGCGACAGCTACTTTTTTTAATGATTATCTGGATAAATATTATGGTTTTAAATTGAATGTTGTGCAAAATGCCACTAGTAATTCCATAAAATTACTAAGCCAAAAAAATAATGAAGGACTTAAAAGAGAAGGTTATACGTTTAAATCTGATAAAAATGGTGTCGAGATTAATGGGAATTCTCCAATGGGAACTTTCTACGGCATGCAAACACTTATTCAATTATTACCTGTTGAAAAAAGCAAGAGTCTCGTAATTGCATCAGTTGCTATAAAAGATCAACCTCGTTTTGCTTATAGAGGCGCTATGTTGGATGTTGGACGTCATTTTTTTTCTGTTGCATTCGTAAAAAAATACATCGATTATTTAGCTTATCACAAGATGAATTATTTTCATTGGCATTTAACTGAAGATCAAGGCTGGAGAATTGAAATAAAAAAATACCCAAGACTTACTGAAATTGGATCCAAACGAAATGGAAGTATAATTGGTAGTTATCCAGGAAAAGGAAGCGATAACACTCCCGAAGGCGGTTTTTATACGCAAGAGCAGATAAAAGAGATAGTAAAATATGCTTCTGATCGTTTTATTACAGTAATTCCCGAAATTGAAATGCCAGGACATAGTAGTGCCGCTATTGCCGCTTATCCTGAGTTGAGTTGTTTCCCAGAAGAGAAAACTTCTATTCCAGAGCATATGATATCTATCATGAGCAAACAAGAACTGGCCAATGGAAAAAATAAAATTGTTCAGGAAACTTGGGGGGTTCATTCCGATGTATTTGTTCCTTCAGAACAAACTTTTAAATTTCTTGAAGAGGTTCTTGATGAGGTAATGGCTTTATTTCCATCAAAATATATTCATGTAGGAGGCGATGAGTGCCCAAAAGATGCTTGGAAAAGAAGTGCATTTTGTCAACAAATCATAAAGGATAAAAATTTGAAAGACGAGCATGGGCTTCAAAGTTATTTTATACAACGAATGGAAAAATACATTAATAAAAAAGGGAGAACCTTAATAGGTTGGGATGAAATATTAGAAGGCGGTCTTGCACCCAATGCCATAGTAATGAGTTGGAGAGGTGAAGAAGGCGGAATTGCCGCTGCAAAAGAAAATCATCAAGTAATAATGACGCCCGGAAGCCATGTTTATTTAGATCATTCACAAACCAAAAATGAAAAGGAAGTAACAATTGGAGGGTATTTACCTTTGGAAAAGGTGTATGGCTATGAGCCAATTCCCAAGGAGTTGAATGAACAACAAGCAAAATACGTTTTGGGAGCGCAAGGTAATGTTTGGACAGAATATATGGCTAGTCCTTCCAAAGTAGAATATATGATATTCCCGCGTTTGAGCGCTTTAAGCGAAGTCCTTTGGTCCCAAAAAGAAACTAAAAATTGGAATGATTTTCAAAGAAAAATTGAAACAATGAAAAAGCGATACACCATTTGGAATGCAAATTATTTTATTGAATAGTAATTCTATTTCCGCAAAAAAAAAGACGCTTACGATTGGATCAGTTTCCAATGGTAAGCGTTTTAAACTCTAAAAAAAAATGATACTTTCCTAAAGAGGGTACAAATCTAAAAATTAGGACTCAAATCATATTTCTTATAAAACTTATCGAGCACATCTAATACTTCATCTTCGGTATCCACGATTTTGAATAAGTCCAAATCGTCTTCGCTAACAGTATGTTCTCTTTCAACCAAAACACTTTTGATCCAGTCAATTAAGCCTGACCAAAATTGGGTACCTACTAAAATGATTGGGAATTTGCCAATTTTCTTTGTTTGAATCAGAGTGATGGCTTCAAACAATTCATCCATGGTACCAAAACCGCCTGGCATCACTACAAATCCTTGCGAGTATTTCACAAACATCACTTTGCGCACAAAGAAATAGTCAAAATTCAGATTCTTATCATGGTCAATATAAGGATTGAAATGTTGCTCAAACGGCAATTCTATATTCAATCCTACTGAAGTTCCTCCACCTAAATGAGCGCCTTTGTTTCCTGCCTCCATAATTCCGGGGCCACCGCCAGTAATTACACCATAGCCCGCTTTACTGATTTTGTAAGCAATTTTTTCGGCCAATAAATAATAGGGGGTATTGGGTTTTAAACGAGCTGAACCAAAAATTGTCACACAAGGGCCAATTCGGCTCATCGTTTCGTATCCATTAACGAATTCGGACATAATTTTGAAAATTGCCCAGCTATCATTGGTGCGAATTTCATTCCATGTTTTACGTTTCAATTTGTCTTGAATTACTTTGTCTTCGTCGTTATCAAAATCTTCTAATTTCATAATTTTTAATTTTTGCTATTTTTTACTTCCCCTCCATTGGAGGGGTGCCCGTAGGGTGGGGTGGTTATTAAGTTAAACATTTTTTTTTACCCAAATTCCTTAACAATATATTCCTCTAACTCTCTCATTACATTATTCAAATCATATTTCACTCTTAAATCAGAGATTCTATAAACTTTTAAGCCTAATAAATTCAAATAGTCCTCTCTTTTTTGGTCATACTCTTCCTTGTTGTTGTGACTTGAACCATCAATTTCAATAACTAAACCTAATGTTTTTACATAAAAATCCACAATATAATTTCCGATAATTCGTTGTCGATCAAAATCAATTTTCCAAAATTTTCCTTTATGCACTTGTAGCCAAAAGATAACTTCTGAAAGAACTCCTGCTTTTCGTAATGCCCTAGCCCTGCTATTTAAATTTGCGTTGTAAGGTAAGTTTTCTATAAAATTTCTATATATGGGCTTGGAGTTTATATGGGCGGTTATTTCTCTGTTCTCTTCCATATAATTTAATATTTAGAATTTAAATATAAAGAAAAGAAATGCAATAAAAAAACCACCCCGCCCTACGGGCACCCCTCCAAAGGAGGGGAATTTAAACCAATTCTTTCTTTAAAAAATGACCTGTATAGCTCTTTTTTACTTTAATGATTTCTTCAGGTGTGCCTTTGGCTACGAGCTGTCCGCCACCTTTTCCGCCTTCAGGACCAATGTCAATGATGTAATCGGCTAGTTTAATGACATCCATATTGTGTTCGATAATCAAAACAGTGTTGCCTTTATCCACCAATCGATTAATCACATCCATCAACACCCGAATATCCTCAAAATGCAAACCTGTAGTAGGTTCGTCTAAAATATAAAAAGTATTTCCTGTGTCTTTTTTCGATAATTCACCAGCAAGTTTAATACGTTGTGCTTCACCACCAGAAAGTGTAGTACTTTGTTGTCCTAAAGTGATATAACCCAAACCAACATCTTGCAAAGTTTTGACTTTTCTATAAATTTTTGGGATGTTTTCAAAAAATGGTACCGCTTCATCAATCGTCATGTCCAATACATCCGAAATAGATTTGCCTTTGTAGCGAATTTCAAGGGTTTCTCTATTAAATCGTTTGCCCTGACAGCTTTCGCATTCTACATACACATCGGGTAAAAAGTTCATTTCGATAGTTCGAACACCTGAGCCTTCGCAGGTTTCGCAACGACCACCTTTTACATTAAAACTAAAGCGTCCAGCTTTGTAACCCCGAATCATACTTTCGGAAGTCATCGTAAACAAATTGCGGATTTCGGTAAAAACCTCAGTGTAAGTCGCAGGATTAGAACGCGGTGTTCTTCCAATTGGACTTTGGTCAATGTCAATTACTTTATCTATATGTTCCAAACCTTCAATCTTTTTATAAGGTTGTGGTTTTTTGACTCCGTTAAAATAATAAGCATTCAGAATAGGGTAGAGGGTCTCGTTGATTAAAGTTGATTTCCCACTTCCTGAAACACCTGTTACACAAATCATTTGCCCTAGCGGAATTTCTATAGAAACATTTTTTAGATTGTTTCCAGTTGCTCCAGTAAGTTTAAGAAATTTTCCATTGCCAATTCGGCGTTTTTCTGGAATGTCAAATTTCATTTTTCCATTCAAATACTGTGCAGTTATAGTATTGGATGCTAAGGTTTCTTGAGGAGTCCCAATACTAATGATTTCTCCTCCATATTTTCCCGCTTTTGGACCAATATCAATTACATAATCCGCACGTTCAATCATGTCTTTATCGTGCTCAACGACCAAAACCGAATTACCAATATCACGCAATTGCTCAAGCGAATGAATCAATTTTTCATTGTCTCTTTGATGTAAACCAATACTCGGCTCATCTAAAATATAAAGCACACCCACCAATTGCGAACCGATTTGGGTAGCCAAACGAATACGCTGTGCTTCACCACCTGAAAGTGATTTTGAACTTCGGCTTAACGCCAAGTAATTTAAACCAACATTCATCAAAAACGCCAAACGATCTTTGATTTCCTTGATGACTTCTGTTGCAATTCGTTTTTGTTTGTCTGTCAAATGATTTTCTAAATCCAAAAACCAAGTGGTCAAATCTGAAATGTCCATGTCGCATAATTCAGAAATACTTTTTTCATGGATTCGAAAATAATTAGCTTCCTTTTTAAGGCGAGAGCCCTCGCAAACAGGACAAGCAATTTCGTCCATAAATTCTTTAGCCCAACGCTTGATAGCAGTAGAACCACTTTCGTCGTGTTGGTTTTTGATGAAATGCGAAATGCCTTCAAAATCAATTTTGTACTCTCTCGTAACGCCCAAATCTTTCGATTGAACCGCGAATTTCTCTTTGCCACCATTCAAAATCATTTCCATAGCTTCGGCAGAAATGTTTTCGATGGGGTCTGTAATTTTAAAATTGAATTTTTCTCCAATTGTTTCCAGTTGCTTAAAAATCCAAGACGATTTGTATTCTCCAAGCGGAGCAAAACCACCTGCTTTGATGGATAATTTTGGATTGGGAATGATTTTTTTGGTATTGATTTCATTAATAGTTCCTAATCCATTGCAGTGTTCGCAAGCTCCTTTTGGGGAGTTGAAAGAAAACAAATTGGGTTCAGGATTTTGATACGAAATTCCAGTAGTAGGGCACATCAAATTACGGCTAAAATAGCGCACTTCATTGGTGTCCTGATCCAAAATCATCAATACATTTTCACCGTGATGCATAGCGGTATTGATGCTTTCGGACAAACGTTTTTGTATGTCATCAGAAGTATCAACAACAATTCTATCCACTACAATTTCTATATCGTGTGTTTTGTAACGGTCGAGTTTCATTCCGGGAGTAATGTCTACAATTTCACTATTTACTCTTACTTTTAGAAAACCTTGTTTGGTAATTTGTTGGAAGAGTTCAGCATAATGTCCTTTTCTCGCTCGAATGATTGGAGCCAAAATATTGATTCTTTTTCCATTAAAATCCTGAATGATTAATTCTTTGATTTGCTCATCAGAGTAAGTAACCATTTTTTCTCCCGTATTATAACTGTAGGCATCAGCACCACGGGCATATAATAAACGTAAGAAATCGTATATTTCAGTAATTGTTCCTACGGTAGAACGCGGGCTTTTGCTAGTCGTTTTTTGTTCAATAGCAATCACAGGCGAAAGACCATCGATTTTATCAACATCAGGACGTTCTAATCCTCCCAAAAATTGTCGGGCATAAGCTGAAAAGGTTTCTACATAGCGGCGTTGTCCTTCGGCATAAATAGTATCGAAAGCCAAGGAAGATTTTCCCGAACCCGAAAGTCCTGTTATGACTACGAGTTTTTCTCTAGGAATCGCAATGTCGATGTTTTTTAGGTTGTGAACGCGAGCGCCTTGAACTTCAATGGTATTGTTTGTATCTAGCATAGTTTTGCAAATTCCGAATAGGTCGGAAGCAAAGTTACTATTTTGATTTATTCTTTTGGTAGAACACTATCGAAGATTGTGTTAAAAAAGAATGCTAAAAACGCTAACTTTTTGGGTTAGCGTTTTCTTTTTCTGGTACTGATATAGGCTTCAATGGCCTCTTTGGTGGTATACCAATTTCTCCCTTCTTTGTAGGCGTCTATTTTTCCCGTTCGAGCTAATAAACTAACATATTCTTGTCCGTAAGGGCTGCTTGGTTCACTAACAATAGTAGCTATTGTCTGAAAGTCGTTGTTACTATCAGGCATAGCATTTAGGTAAATATTCAAACTTCGTTCCAATGCTTGACTCATCAAAAGTATTAATTTTTGATAGTTCCCATTATTGGCTTGATTGAGTGCTTCGTAGTATTTTTTTCTATCGTTTTTGAGTATGATAGCTGGTGGAAAACCACATCGCATCAATAGCAAATTCATACTCAAACGAACTGTCCTTCCGTTGCCATCAAAAAAAGGATGAATCCAAACTAATTTATGATGAAAAATAGTTGCCAACTCAATATCATTCAAATGTAAAGGGTTGGTGTTAATGAAGTCAATCAATTCATCTAGTAAATCCGAAACTTTATTCGCATTGGGAGGAACAAAATTAGCCCCAGAGATACGAACACCTCCATTGCGTAATCTCCCTGCGAAATCATCTTCAATCGAGCGTAATACCAAACCGTGTAACGATAATATATCAATACTTCGTAATACATAGTTATCATTGATTATCGAAAAAAGGTAATCAATGGCTTTGTCGTGGTTGTGTGCTTCAAAATGTTCTCTCAAGGAAATCCCTTTTATAGTGATTCCTTCTTGCAAAACCATTTGGGTTTCTCTTAATGTTAAGGTGTTTCCTTCTATACTATTGGAATTGTAGGTCCATTCTATAGATAAGCTTTCTTTGATTTTATTCAAAGCGATGGTGGGCAAGGGTCTGCTATTTTGCAAATCTTGCTTTTTTTGATACAATCGTTCAAACGTTGATTGAAATTCTTCCCGATATCCTAAGTCTATATCCCACATAACCCCACAAATTTACAATTAATATCGGATATAAAAAATATTTTAACTATCCGATAATAAAAAAACGCTAACCGAAGTTAGCGTTTTTGATTCATTGTCTCTTAAATGGTCTTATTCTGCCACAAACTCAGCATAGGTTTTCAAAACAAACGGGATGTTTTGTTCTTTTGCTTGTTTTAAATAAGTTGTCTCATATTTAGCTTTAACCGTTTTGAAATCTTTCATTTCGTTATCAAAGCGTTGCATAATGGCTTCCTTATTTTCTAATTGTGAAGGAGAAGGAGCTGTAAAATTCCCAGCAATTGAAGCATATAAGTCTCCAAGTTTTTCTCTCAACTGAGGTTCTGCCGAAGCTACATAGCCATCACCAGTAGTAACTACCATTTTTGCCTTTACATTCTCAAAATCAGTTTTGATTTTTGTGCCATTTTTGGCAAAACCTTTATTTTTAGCAATTAATTGATCTAATAATTTTACAGTTTCGTCAATTTCATACACTGCGTAAGCTAGTTCTTCATTTTTGTTGAACAACTCTCGTGTAGTTTCTTTTTGTTTTGCTCTATCTGATGCAGAAATACTACTTTTAGGATCATTTAGAACTTTAAAAGTGTGTGTGTACGTATCTTTTCCTTTAGTCATCACTACTTTATAAGTGCCTTCTTGCACACGTGGCGAGGTAAAACCAGCAAATGATACTGTTTTTCCAGCAGCAATTTTTGGGTTTTTCATATTGTAGTCCCAAGTTACTACGTTTATCCCTTTTTGTTTTCCTGCAGGTAGCGACACAATTTTATTACCTTGTTCGTCTTGTATTTCAAGATCCATCTTACCCAAGGTATGTCTTTTCTTTAAGTAATAGATGATTTGAGCACTAGAAGATGGATTACTACCCACAAACTCTAATTCTGTTGCGGTAGTTCCAAAACTTGATTGCTCTTCAATTACAGCTGGCTTCAAATTAAAGAAGTGAACATCTTTGGCAAGAACGTCTTGACTTATTTGACGCAAAGGGGTAATATCATCTAAGATAATAATACCACGACCATGAGTTGCCATAACCAACGAATTGGTTTTTGGACTTAATTCCATGTAGTGTACAGCAACTGAAGGCATTTTATTTGTAAAATGAGACCAATTTGCGCCACCATCTATAGTGATGTATAAACCTTTTTCCGTACCCAAAAACAATAAGTTCTCATTGGTAAAATCTTCCTGAATGTTACGAACAAAGCCATCAACATCAGGAGTAATAATAGATTTCCATGTTTTTCCAAAATCTGTCGTTTTGTACGCATATGGAGTATAATCATTTTTGGCGTGACCTTCAAAGACAGCATAAGCTGTTCCTTCTCCAAAAGTACTCGCTTCAATGTGATAACACCATGTGTTTTTAGGAAGTCCAGTTATGTTGGCAACCACATTAGTCCATGTTTTACCTCCATCTTTGGTAACTTGTACATTACCGTCGTCAGTACCAGCCCAAATTACTTTTTCGTTCAAAGGGGATTCGGCAATGGTAAAAATAGTACAATGTTTCTCAGCACCAGAATTGTCGACAGACAATCCGCCAGATTTTTCTGTGTTGTATTTTAATGCATCGTTCGTAGTTAAATCTGGTGAAATTTTGGTCCATGTACGACCCATATCTTCGGATTTGTGTACGAACTGGCTTCCCATATAGAAACGATCTGGTTGCTTTTTACTGATTTCCATTGGGGCGTTCCAGTTGAAACGTAATTTTGGATCTCCTTTTACTGCCAAGGGTTGAATCGTAATCAATTCTTGGGTGTCTGTATTGTAACGCCAAACATTTTCAGCACCTTGCATTTCGCTGTAAATAATATTTTTGGTTGGATGTTTGATTACTCTAAATCCATCACCTTGACCAATTCTTGTCCAGTCTCTAGATTCAATTCCACCTGGACTTTTTGAAGGACCGTACCAAGAACCGTTATCTTGTAAACCTCCATAAACATTAAATGGTTCTTTATCGTCGATACTTACGTGATAAAATTGAGAAACAGGAATGTTGCTGACCATTTCCATAGTATTTGCACCATCCCAACTTCTATAAACACCGCCATCAGTACCACAATACATTCTATTGCTATCATTAATATCAAAAACAATATCATGGATATCAGAATGCATGTTTCCTAGGTTTTTGAAGGTTTTTCCACCATCTCTACTAATGGATCCGCTTAAACCTCCTTTTACTACAGTTTCAGGGTTTTTTGGATCAATGGTAATTCTAGAAAAATAGAAAGGTCTAACCACTAAACCAAAATCACTATTTAGATGTTTCCAATTGGCTCCAGCATCATCTGAGCGGTACAAACCATTCAATTCTGCTTTTTCTGTTTCAAGTACCGAATATAAGATGTTACTATTTGATGGAGCAATAGCAATGGCAATTCTACCTAATTGTCCAGCAGGGAATCCGTTGTGAATTTTGTTCCAAGTTTTTCCTCCATCAGTTGTTTTATACAAAGCTGATTTGGTTCCTCCTGAGCTGAACGACCAACCTGTTCTTCGGAACTCCCAAAAAGAAGCATACATAATATTGCTATTTTTTGAGTCCATTATCAAATCTGAACAGCCTGTTTTGTTATCTACAAAAAGAACTTTATTCCAAGTGGTTCCTCCATCTGTAGTTTTATAAATACCTCTTTCGTCACTATCTCCCCATAAAGCGCCAAGAACACCAACCCAAACAATATCGCTATTCTTCGGATCAACGATGATCGAGCTAATTCGGTCAGATTTAGGTAAACCCATGTTTTTCCAGTTTTGGCCTCCATCTGTCGATTTGTAGATGCCGTCTCCCATAGAAACACTATTTCTTGTCCATGTTTCTCCAGTACCTACCCAAATATTTTGGTCTGGTTTTGAAGGATCAATAGCTACACAACCTATGGATTGAATGTGCTCATCAAATATTGGATTAAAAGAAGCTCCACCGTCGTTACTTTTCCAAACCCCACCGCCAGCTGTTCCTGTATATATGATTTTATTGTTAGTAGGATGCACTTCGAGATCGGTAATCCTACCACTCATTAATGCAGGACCAATATGTCTGGCCTGCATATCACCAAAAAGTTCTTTGCCCTTTAGTACAATTTTATCTTGCGCCAAAAGATTTGTTGCTGATAGTACGCCTATACAAGCAACCCACATGAATGTTTTTTTCATAAAAATAATGGTAAAAAAAGCCCTTATTTTGCAATAAGGACTTCGGGTTGATTATATTGATGTTATTGAGCTGGAAAAGCGTAAATTTTTGAATCTACAGTAGGATTTAAAGTGATTTTTTTAACTTTCATTACTTGACCACCTTGATTCATTGAAAATGGAAAATAAATTCCATCTACTTCTTGAAAATCACTCATAGTTGAAGTAGATTTTTGCCCTTTGGCTGGTCCTTGCTTAATTTCAGTTTCAGCTGCGATTGGTAAATTGTTTTCAGTATCGAAGAAGTAGTAAGTAATATCGTCAGCTTTTACACCATCTACCATGATTGGTTTTTTGGTGAATTTTACCTTAAAGCATTCTGTTCCTTCTTTTGTTTCTTTGCCCATAAATTCTGCGCTATACCCTTTGGATTTATAGTCTAAAAATGGATCAGGAAAATCTTCATTACTTAATTTTGCATTTGCTGTAGACTCAGCGTCCATTTTTTCGGCTTTCATGGTCATAAAATTGGTACTCCACATGGTTTCGCCATCAGAAGCCATTTGCATAATTTCTTTACCTTGTAAATTTAGCTTTACAGCCATTTTACCTCCTTTTTCTTGGAAAATTTCAACTGGAATCTCCATTCCTTGAGCGTTAGCTACCATTTCCATCTTCACGCTTTTCAACGCTTTTAGTTTTTCTGCTCCACCAATAGTGGTTATGTATTTTGAAATAATTTCATCTGCTGTTTGAGCAAATAATGAAGCACTGCTTGTACAAAGAAAAAGTGCTAAAGCTGACATTTTTAGGGTTTTCATAATATTAAAGTTTAGTTATTTGATTTTAATTGGGTTAGTAGGCATAGTGCCTTTTTTGTTACAAAAAAGTTATAATTAAATTTATTAATCAATAGTCATGGCCTTAAGCTTGGTTCGGTAAGCTTCTAAAGCTGCTGATTTTGAAATGATTCCATAATATTTCCCGAATTGTACCACCGGAAGAAATGCTTTTTTGGTTTGTTCAAATCTATTCATCACAATTTCCATGCGATCAGTTGGAGCGATTACAGCAGCTGGAGTAATCATAATTTCTTTGATTAAGGTATATTTTACACGATAGGTATTAAATATGATTTCTCTGATGTCGTTAAAATGTACAACACCTAATAATTCATTTTCTTCGTTTACTACGGGAAAAATCACTTGGTCCGAGTGAGAAATTAAATCAACTAAGCGTTCTAAGTTTTCATTTGCCGAAATAGTAAGATAACTGGTGTCAATGATAGTGCTGGTTTCAAGGTTTGATAAGACATTTGCATCTTTATTACTGGTAAAGGCGTGTCCTTTTTGGGCTAAATTTTTTACATCCATCGAATGTTTTTCAAAACGTTTTGAAATGGCGTAACTCGTTGAGGCTACAATCATCAACGGAATCATCAGTCCATAACCACCTGTAATTTCGGCAATCAAGAAAATAGCGGTAAGCGGAGCGTGAAATAAGCCACTCAAAATACCTGCCATACCAACAATTGTAAAATTACTTACAGGCAATTTTGCTATACCAATAAGGTTGAGTAAGGATGAAAAGAAGAAACCAACATAAGAACCTAAAAATAGAGAGGGAGCAAAATTACCTCCATTTCCTCCACAACTCAAGGTGAACCCTGTAGCAAATACTTTGAGCATCATACTGGCACCAATGAATAAAAGCAACATCCAATTGTTATTGCGGAAGCCTTTAAAAAGTGTGTTTTCGAGTAATTGTCCGGGGTCATTTTGAGACAAAATACGAATGCTTTCATACCCTTCTCCGAATAGGGTTGGGAAAACAAAAATTAACAAAGCCAAGATACTAGAGCCCAACAAAGCTTTTTTGTAAATAGTAAGTTTAGATAGATGAAAATACCCTTCAATCTTTTGAAAATATCTTGAATAATAAATAGAGATAAATCCAGTGAATACACCTAAAAAAACATAATAAATAATATTCAGATGATGAAAATGCTCTTGCTGTTTGAAGGACAATAGGATGCTTTCATCTAATGCAACCACAGAGACCATCGCACCAGTTGCAGCGGCAATCATAATGGGTGTAAAAGCAGAAATACTTACATCAACTAATAAAACTTCAACGGCAAATAACACACCAGCTATGGGAGCATTAAAAGCGGCTGCAATTCCTGCCGCAACGCCGCAACCAATAAGTAAAGTTCTGTCCTTATAACTCAAATGATATTTTTGTGCATAATTGGAACCAAAAGCTGCACCTGTAATCACAATAGGACTCTCCAAACCAGCCGAACCACCCAAACCAACAGTCAATGAACTAGTCACGATTTGAGCATACATTTGTTTTTTGGGGATAATACTTGCTTTTTTGGCAACGGCATATAAAATCTGGGAAGTTCCTTTTTCTATGCTTCCGCCCAATAATTTATGTACAACAAAAACCGTCAACAAAATTCCAATGATAGGCAGAATACTGTTGATGTAGTTGAGTTTTAAAATACCATTGACATAGGTCGCAAACGTAAAAACCGAATGCGCAAACGATTTTAAGACAATAACCGCTAAACCAGCTGAAATTCCTACCAATACACTCGATAAAAAAATGAATTGTTTACTAGTAAATTTACTTTGACTCCATACAATTAGTGATTCGAAGCGATTCATCACGCTAGTAATAATAGTGCTGAAATTCATAGTTTTTGTTTTTCAATAATACGTAAGGCTTCTTTTTTGCTTAATGGTTTTAAATTGGTACTTAAAACATAGTCTTGAACAGCTTTAGGATTGATTTTACTGTATTCTCTTAATGCCCAGCCCATTGCTTTTTGAATGAAAAATTCATTGCTTTCTTTAAAGTGTTCACAAACAGCTTCTAAGATACTAAAATTGGTATTCTTTTTATAGTCTAATTGAAATAAAAGTGTACTTCTGTTCAACCAGATATTTGAAGATTTGGAAAAATTCTCAATCACAATGGTTGTTTGCTCAGGAAATTGAACCAAATAACGACCTAGTAAATATTTACTAATCGTATCGACAGTATCCCACCACGAATGAGTGAGCAGTAGTTGTTCTATCCAATGAATGTCATCTAGAGCTAGTTTTTTGCTGCAATTCTGAATTAAAAGTTCAATTGCGCAATAATGAAATTCTCTTTGTGGTTTTTCATAAAGCTGAAACGCCAGTGTGCGAGCATTTGCTTTTATACTATCCAAATATTCGGTACTAACCGATTTTAAAACAGCCCTTCGTTGTGGCATAGCAATACCAAAAAACGAAAAATTATTTTTCATATACGCTTCCATAGCACTACTTTGTGCAGTGTTCGCCTGCGCTGCAAATTCTTTGTCTAAGGCTGTAATGAAATCCATAATTAATAACCAACCGCCGCATCATCACCTCTAAAATCAGCTCCACCTTCTAGTTTTTTATTAGGTAAAACCAAAATTGCATCGACTTTGCCAATGACAGGAGTTGTTTTTTCATTGATGATGTAGCCTTTTGTTTTTAGTTTTTCAAAAGTTGAAGTATCAAATGTATTCGGTTCAAATGTAATTAAATCAGGCAACCATTGATGATGAAAGCGAGGTGCATTTACCGCTTGTTGCATACTCAATTTGTATTCATAAACGTTCAGAATCGTTTGTAGAACCGAAGTAATAATGGTAGAACCACCTGGCGAACCCACAACCATATACAATTGACCATTTTTCTCAACAATTGTTGGTGTCATCGAACTTAGCATTCGTTTGCCTGGTGCAATACTGTTGGCTTCATTTCCAACTAAACCAAACATATTGGGTGTTCCGGGTTTGGCGCTAAAATCGTCCATTTCGTTATTGAGGAAAAAACCTAAAGCGTCACAATAGTATTTGGAACCATAGCCATCATTCAAGGTTGTGGTGGCGGCTACGGCATTTCCAGCGGCATCTACAATAGAATAATGAGTGGTTTCGGTACTTTCGTTATAGTTTACTTTTCCTTCTTTAATTTCAGAGGACAAAGTGGCTTTTTCAAAACTAAAATTAGCCATGCGCTGTTGCAAATAATCATCCGCTAGCAATGCTTTACTTGGAATTTTAACAAAATCTGGGTCACCAAGATAATGACTTCTATCTGCGTAAGCCCTGCGTTCTGCTTCTACAATTACTTGTATAGACTCGGTTGAATTATGTCCCATTTTTGATAAATCAAAGGGAGCAATCATTTTAAAAATTTGAGCCAAGCAAATACCACCGCTACTTGGTGGAGGCATGGAAATGATGTTTAAATCTTTATAAGCAAAAGACAAAGGTGTACGCCATTTGGCCTCGTATTGACGTAAATCTTTCATCGTGATGATGCCTCCTTTTTGTTGCAAATATTGTACTAAGGTTTTTGCCGTTTGTCCTTTATAAAATTCATCACGACCATTTTTTGCAATTCGCTTAAGCGTTGCAGCCAATGCGGGATATTTTATGGTATCTTTTTCTTTAAAAGGTTGTGCAAACAAGGTTTGATTCCCGTTTGCTTTTATGATTTCTTCTCGATAATTGTTTAATCGGAGTTCTTGTTTGCGCGTGACTACCACTCCTTTTTCTGCCAAAGCAATTACAGGTTTTAGTATTTCCGACATAGGCATACTTCCAAATTTTTTATGAACGGCAAAAACGCCAGCGATGGTTCCAGGCACACCAATAGCCAAAGGTGATTCGGTACTTTTTCCTTTGATGACATTACCTTCTTTGTCTAAAAACATGCTTTTGCTCGCGGCCAAAGGAGCTTTTTCTCTATAATCCAAAGAACCTATTTCGCCATTAGCTTTGCGATACACCATAAATCCGCCGCCACCTAAATTCCCAGCATAAGGATAAGCTACGGCCAATGCCAATTCGGTAGCCACCATAGCATCAAAGGCGTTGCCTCCTTTTTGCATGATTTCGACGCCAATTTTTGAGGCTTCTTCTCTTGCCGAAACCACCATGCCTTTGTCAACTAGTAAACCTGTAGTTTTTGTATTGTTTTGCGCAAAACTATTTATAAAGATAAATAGGAATAAGATGTGTACTTTTTTCATTTTTTAATATCCAGATGCGTTATTATCTCCTCTTTTGTCAGCTCCTCCTTCAAGTTTTCCATTGGGAAGCACTAAAATGGCGTCAACTTCACCAATAATTTCATTGTTCTTTTCATTAATGGTATAGCCTTTCTTCTTTAAATCTTTAAGTAATGATTTTGAGAAGGAATTGGGCTCAAAAACAATTTCATCAGGCAACCATTGATGATGAAATCTTGGGGCATTGACTGCTTCTTGCATACTCAAATTAAATTCATGTACATTCAAAATAGATTGTAAGACCGAGGTGATAATTGTAGAACCTCCTGGGGTACCAACAACCATAAAAAGCTTTCCATTTTTTTCGACTATGGTTGGCGACATTGAACTAAGCATTCTTTTTTCGGGTGCAATACTATTGGCTTCTGAACCTGTAAGACCGTATAAATTGGCCACACCTGCTTTGGCACTAAAATCATCCATTTGGTTGTTCAAAAAGAAACCCAATTCATCGCAATATATTTTTGAACCAAAATTATCATTCAAAGTGGTAGTAACCGAAACGGCATTTCCTTCAGCGTCAACAATTGAATAATGGGTGGTTTGTTTGCTCTCGTAGCCTGGAATTGTTCCGTGAGCGAGTGCCGATGATTTTGTTGCTTTATCAAATGAAAAATCAGCCATTCTATTTTTCAAATACGTCGAGTCTTGAAGTTCTTTTATTGGAAGCTTTACAAAGTCAGGATCTCCCAAAAAATAGTTCCTATCGGCATAAGCTCTTCTTTCTGCTTCCGTAATAACTTGAATAGCTTTCTGACTATTGTGCCCCATCTCGGCAAGATTATAGGGTTCGATCATTTTCATAATTTGATTCAAACAGATACCGCCACTACTCGGAGGAGACATAGAAGTTATTTTTAAATTCTTGTAATTAAATGTGATCGGATTTCTCCATTTCGCTTGGTATTTTTCTAAATCAGACAAAGAGAAGATTCCGCCTTTTTTGGCAATAAACGCTACAAGTTTTTGAGCGGTTTCTCCTTGGTAAAATTCTTTTTTTCCATTTTTAGAAATTCGTTTTAAGGTTTGAGCCAACGCAGCATACTTAATGGTATCACCAACTTTATACACTTTCGAAAACAAACTATTTGGACCATTTGCTTTTATAAATGAAGCCCTGTATTTTGCCAAATCATTAGCTTGATATTGAGTAACCACAACACCTCTTTCGGCCAAGGCGATTACTGGTTTTAAAATTTCACTAATGGGTAAGGAACCAAATTTTTGATGTACTTCGAAAACGCCTGCAATAGTTCCTGGAACCCCAGAAGCTAAAGCTGTTTCGGTGCTTTTTCCCTCTATTACATTTTTGTTGGCATCTAAAAACATATCTTTTGAGGCAGATTGCGGAGCTTTTTCTCTGTAATCCAAAGCACCTGTTTCTCCATTGGCTTTTCTGTACACCATAAACCCACCACCTCCAATATTTCCTGCTTGTGGATGGCTTACGGCCAAAGCCAATTCGGTAGCCACCATAGCATCAAAAGCATTGCCGCCTTTTTTCAAAATTTCAACTCCAATTTTGGAAGCTTCTTCTCGAGCCGAAACGACCATGGCTTTAGAAGTTACTAAGCCTGTTGGCTCAACTGTTATTTCATTTGATTTACAACTTAAAAAAAGAATGGTAAATAATAGGATATATTTTTTCATAAGTGTGGTATTTTTTTTTGGCATTGTTTTTTTAATTCTTCAAAAAATATAGTAAACTCTTCTTCAAATTTGGAATAATAGGATGTTAATTCTTTGATAGAAAAACGCATATTCGAAGCGCCTTTCATTCTATGGTCCATTTTTTCTAAAATAATTGCAATCCCTTCTACAGTTCGGTAACTTACTAACCAATTTTGTGTAATAAGGTAAGGGATCATTTTTTGGGTTTTGGGATTGAGAAAATCATAATTATCTCTCAAAGATTGATAAAAAAGTGCTGTAAAATCTTCTAAAGTTTCGTCCGAATAAGTGCTCCAGTTTTTGGCTAAAAAATGGTCATAAAAAATATCGACAATAATTCCTGAATAATGATGATAATTAGGGTGTAAGCGTTTCGTACTTTGTCTAAAAACAGGATGGGCATCCGTGTAAGTGTCGATAAAGCGATGCAAATGAATGCCTTTCTGAATGGATAAATGGAATTGCTCGTACTGTTTCCCACGAATGCCGTCTGCCATGAAATTACCTATTTTAAGTAATTCATCATCACCAGAAAGAAAAATGTGGGCGAGAAAGTTCATTGTTTTTGCTTTGACTATTTTCAAAGATACAAACTTTAAAAAGCCTTGCAATAAAAGCTATCATTTCTAAATCAAAAAGTTTTCTGACTAAAGGTAATTAGCCCACCCAACTTTTTTATATTTGTAGCCATAACCAAATTGAATTTATATGACATTAATCAAATCAATCTCAGGTATTCGCGGAACCATTGGAGGAAAAGTAGGTGATAATCTAACGCCTGTAGATGCAGTAAAATTTGCTTCGGCCTACGGAACCTGGTTGAAAAAACATAGCAACAAAGAAAAAAATACCGTTGTAATTGGTAGAGATGCTCGTATTTCTGGACCTATGATTCACAATTTAGTGGTGAATACCTTATTAGGTTTAGGCATTGATGTAATCGATCTAGGATTGTCCACCACGCCTACAGTTGAAGTAGCGGTTCCTATGGAAAAAGCCGATGGTGGTATAATTTTGACCGCCTCTCATAACCCAAAACAATGGAATGCCTTGAAACTTCTAAACGAAAAAGGAGAATTCCTAAGTGGTGCCGATGGCGAAAAAATATTAGCCATTGCCGAAGCCGAAGCTTTCGATTTTTCAGATGTAGATAATTTAGGAGAAATCACCATCAACGACGCTTACATGGATATTCATATCGATGAAGTATTGAACTTGCCATTAGTGGATATCGAAGCAGTAAAAGCGGCCAACTTTAAAGTGGTAGTCGATGGTGTAAATTCTTCAGGCGGCATCATTATCCCAAAATTGTTAGAACAAATGGGAGTTGAAGTCGTAAAATTGTACTGTGAACCTAATGGACTTTTTCCTCACAATCCAGAACCTTTAAAAGAACATTTAACGGATATTTCAGCTTTAGTAGTCGAAGAAAAAGCGCATTTAGGCATCGTGGTAGATCCAGATGTCGATCGTTTGGCTTTCATTAGCGAAGACGGCGAAATGTTTGGCGAAGAGTATACTTTAGTAGCTTGTGCGGATTACGTGTTGAGCAAAACGCCTGGCAATACGGTTTCGAATATGTCTTCTTCAAGAGCGTTGCGCGATGTAACCCTTGCTCACGGCGGCAGCTACGAAGCGAGCGCGGTAGGAGAGGTGAATGTTGTGGAATTAATGAAAAAAAACAACGCTATCATTGGTGGTGAGGGCAATGGCGGAATCATTTATCCTGAATTGCATTACGGACGCGATAGCTTGGTGGGCGTAGCCTTGTTTTTGACGCATTTGGCGAATAAAAAAATGAAAGTGTCTGAGTTACGTGCTTCGTATCCTGAATATTATATGAGTAAAAATAAAATCGAATTGACGCCTCAAATTGATGTGGATGCGATTTTGGTAGCCATGACCGATAAGTATAAGTCAGAAAATATAACCACCATTGACGGAGTGAAAATAGATTTTGCCGAAAATTGGGTGCACTTAAGAAAATCAAATACCGAACCGATAATCCGTATTTATACCGAAGCCGCTACGCAACAATTGGCCGACGATTTAGCGTTGCGAATCATAGACGAAATCAAAGCAGTCGCTGGAATCTAAAAAAAAAATAGAAGATTAGTTTTTTGAACCAACGCATTAGGCTAATCAGGAAACAGGAATCCCGCTATCCGCTATATCTTTGTTTTTTTAAAGAAAAAAAACAAAGGATACCGCTCCTATCGGGGGTAAAAGAGTCACAATTGGCTTTTTTGGTTTCATTTTTTAGACGCATAAAATAAGAAGAAACCTTTTCAGTAACAGTATTGAAAAGGTTTTACTTTTTAATATTAATTATATAAACAACTATAAGGTTTTCAATCAAATACAATATATTTGTAAGCAAATGAAAGATATAATGACAACTAATACAAAAGAGACGACTTTAGAACAGTATTTTCAACAATTCCGCAAAAATATTATCGGAATTGATCAAGAATTTGAATCTCCATACGGATCAAAAAAAATAATATACACCGATTGGACCGCAAGCGGCAGGTTATATCGCCCCATCGAAGAAAAATTGATGAATGCCTTTGGACCTTTTGTGGCTAATACGCATACCGAAACCACAGTTTCTGGAACGGCCATGACCAAAGCCTATCATCATGCCAGAAATATCATTAAGAAACACGTTAATGCCAATAAAAACGATGTTTTAATCACCGATGGTACAGGAATGACGGGGGTTGTGAATAAATTCCAACGTATCTTAGGAATCAAAGTCCCTGAAAATTTAAAAGATTTTATTACTATTCCAATCGAGAAAAAACCAGTGGTTTTTATTTCTCACATGGAGCATCATTCTAATCAAACCTCTTGGTTAGAAACAATTGCCGATGTAGAAGTGATTCCTTCAACAGAAGACGGACTTTTTTCTCTAGAAAACCTGAAAGAATTACTCGAAAAATATAAAGACCGAGCTTTAAAGATTGCTTCAATCACTTCATGTTCTAATGTTACAGGTATTAGAACACCGTATCACGAGGCTGCCAAAATCATGCATCAGCATAATGGGGTTTGTTTTGTGGATTTTGCTTGCTCAGGACCTTATGTTTCCATTGATATGCATCCCGAAGATGAAGAAGCGTATTTGGATGCTATTTTCTTTTCACCACACAAGTTTTTGGGTGGTCCTGGTACATCTGGAGTCTTGGTTTTTAATAAAAAATTGTACAATAATATGGTACCAGATTGTCCAGGAGGAGGAACCGTTTCGTGGACAAATCCTTGGGGAGAGCACAAGTATATCGATAATATTGAGGATAGAGAAGATGGAGGTACACCAGGTTTCTTACAAGTAATCAAAACGGCTTTGGCGATTCAGTTAAAAGACGAAATGGGCATCGATAATATTTTGAAACGTGAACACGAAATTGTGGAGTATGTTTTTGATACCCTTCAAAACGTTCCAAATATTAAAATTTTGGCTGCTCAACATCAAGAGCGTTTAGGTGTGATTTCGTTTTTTGTTGACGATTTGCATTTTAATTTAGGAGTGAAGTTACTCAATGATCGTTTCGGAATCCAAACCAGAGGCGGCTGTAGTTGTGCAGGAACTTATGGACATTTCTTGCTTCACGTAGATCAAGAAACTTCAACTAAGTTGGTCAATGAAATAAGTTTAGGCGATTTAATCCGAAAACCAGGTTGGATTAGAATGTCTATTCATCCTACTACAACTTCAGCTGAAATAGAATACGTTTGCAATGCTATTAAATCTTTAGCCGAAAGCCATAAAGAGTGGGCCAAGGAATATCAGTATAATGCGGAAACCAATGAGTTTTTGCATCAAAATGCTACTTATTTTGAGAATACAATGGTTGCCGAATGGTTTGCTCATTAATAAGATTACAAGGATAAAAAAAAACTCATTGCTATTTGTTAGGAATGAGTTTTTTGCTTTTATAATTTATCGTCTGTGTTTCCATCTTTTATGTGTCCACAAATAAAATTCGGGAGCATCTAGGATTTGCTTTTCAACTAATTTTAAAAAACGTTCAGTGATTTCGAAATCAGGAATGCTTCTGGCATCTTCAGTAATATTGACAAAAGTGGCTTCATAATAGCCTCTTTTTACTTTTTTGACATCTACAAAAAGCACGCTCAAATCATATCTTTTAGCCAACATTTCAGCTCCAGTATGAACAGGCACATCAATTCCCATGAAGTGATGCCAATGAAAGGCACGATTGAGTTTTGGTGATTGATCGCTTACTAATCCATACATACATAATTTGCCAGTTTTTTCGTTTTCCCGCATTAATGGAATAGTTTGTCGAGTCTCCACTAATTCAGTATTGAATTTTGAACGAATGTCACGTACCAATTGGTCAAAATATTTATTGGCTATTTTTTTGTAAACTCCTACGCCATAAAATTTGGTTTGGTTATTTATTGTTATCAACCATTCCCAACTGCCATAGTGTGAAGTCAATAAAATGGTACTCTTTCCTTTGTTTTCAAATTCTTTTACCAATTCAATATTGGTAATTTTGAAGCGCTTATCCATTTCTTTATTCGAAATGGTCAATGTTTTTACCATTTCTAAGAACATATCGCACATATGTTGATAGAATTTTTTTTCGAGTACAAGACGTTCGTTAGAACTTAAATGTGGAAGTGCTAAGGCAATGTTTTCGCGGACTGTTTTTTTACGATAGCCAATTATTCTGTATACCATTAAATAAATGAGATCGGAGAACCAATAAAAAATGCGAAACGGAAGGATAGAAATAATCCAAAGAATTGGAAAAACTATAATATAAACCAAAAACTGCATGCTGATTTTTTTTATGCAAATATAACCCAAAAAAGGAAACAATATTATCCACCTCCAACTAGGGGTTAAAAATGTAGGTTCTACTGGGTTTTGTGTGAATATCCATTTAAGTCACCGTGAAAAAAAAGAATAGCTGTTCTAAAATTTTGCTTGTTTCTATATCCTCTACCGATTCGTTTTAGCTCTTCAATTGCACCGTTAATTCTTTCTGCTCTGG
>NZ_JAPZSU010000025.1 GCF_027531905.1 Flavobacterium sp.
TTTGCGCCTTTGCGTGAAATTGAACTCGCAAAGGCGCAGAGTCGCAAAGAAAAGAATGAATCAAGCTTAAAAATAGTGAAAAACTGATTTATGACTGTCCGTAACTCATACCAAATAGTCAAAGTACTTAATTCACTTTGCTTCTCTGCGCCTTTGCGTGAAATTGAACTCGCAAAGACGCAGAGTCTCAAAGAAAAGAATGAATCAAGCTTAAAAATAGTGGAAAACTGATTTACGCTATGAAACCGTCATGGTTACGGATAGTCATAAATAACAATTACCCTTTACAATGATAAAATACAATGTAGAAATAGCCTGTTTTAATGTAGAATCGGCTGTAATTGCTCAAAAAAATGGAGCCAATCGCGTAGAACTCTGTGATGAAATGAACGAAGGAGGAACAACCCCTTCTAAAGAAACTGTAATCGATGCTAGAGAAAAAATAACCATTGATATGAATGTAATGATTCGACCACGTGGTGGAAATTTCGTCTATAGCGATGCAGAATTCGAAAAGATGAAACAAGAAATAATAGCCTACAAAAAGATAAATGTTGACGGATTTGTATTTGGAATTTTGAATCAAGACAACAGTATTAACGTGGAACGAAATAAGGAATTGGTGAATTTAGCAAGACCGTTACCCTGTACTTTCCATCGTGCTTTTGACGTAGTACCCGATGTTTACAACTCCTTAGAAACAGTTATTGATTGTGGATTCAAAAGCATTTTAACTTCAGGACAAGCGCCAAATGTGATGGAAGGAATTGCTGTTTTGGAACAATTGGCAAAAAAAGCAGAAAACCGAATCATCATTATGCCCGGTGGTGGGGTACGTTCCTCAAATGTGACTTTGCTAAAAGAAAAAATGAATACCACCTATTATCATTCTTCTGCAATTACCAACGAAACCGAGACAGCCGATGGGAACGAAATAAATGCTTTGGTAGCTCTTCTAACATAAAAAAAAGTAGTTACACAATCAAATTTTTAGAAATCTAAACTAAATTTCACAGATTGTAAACATTTAAAAATCTTTTCCTATACTTTCAGCAAGAATACCTATTTTTATAAAGTTCAAATTTACCCAAAAACTTACTACTGTTTGATGCGTAATTCCTATACTTTATTGCTTTTATTGGTATTTTCTATCTCGCCTTCAATAAAGGCACAGCATCATTCTAAGTTAGAAGTAGCCGTAAATTGGGCAAACAAATCATTATATGTAGAGCAGGAGCTCCTTTTTTTTAATGACTCAAACGATACGCTAAAGAGTATCATTCTGAACGATTGGAATCATGCCTATTCTGATGTTTCAACTCCTTTGGGCAAGCGGTTCTCAGATGAATTTTACCGAGGTTTTCATTTGGCAAAAAAACAGGAACGAGGAGGAACATTTCATCTGAACATTCAAGATAAAGATCAAACCGAAATGTCTTGGAATCGTGTACATGAAAAACCAGATGTAATAGAGCTAAAGCTCACAAAACCATTACTTCCTCATCAAACGACCTTGCTACAACTTTCATATACAGCAAAAATTCCTAGTGATCGTTTTACTGGAATCGGCTATACCGCCAAAAAAATGACCTTAAAAAATTGGTTCCTATCGCCTGCCCGATACGAAAATCACCATTTCATTCAAAATAGCAATGCCAATTTAGAAGATATCGCAAACGCTATTTGTTCTTATGAAGTTAGCCTAAAAGTACCTTTAAATTTTAGTGTAACTAGCGATATGATTTGTGCAAAAACGAACAGAGACAACCATTCGAGTAGTTACTTTTTCAGCGATAAAAATAGAACTGATTTTAACTTATTTATCGAAGAAAAGAACAGTTTTACGAGTTATAAAAGCGATTTTTTAGAAATACAAACCAATCTTAATGACTACGGAATAGATCCTATTAAAAAAGCAATAATTATCGATCAAATTGCCCATTTTGCAAGAACTAGTATAGGCTCTTTTCCTCATGAAAAAATAACTGTTTCGCAGTCAGATTATGAACATAACCCTTTTTATGGGCTGAATCAATTGCCTTCTTTTGTGAGTCCGTTTAGCAACGAATTTATTTTTGAATTACAATTTTTAAAAACGTTCTTGAACAATTATTTAAAAAACAGTTTGCGTTTGAATCCCAGAGAGGACAACTGGATTTACGATGGAATACAAGTTTTTACGATGATGCAATACATCGACACCTTTCATCCAAATAGTAAAATGCTTGGAACGATTGGGAAAATAAAACTACTTAAAAGCTACAATCTTATCAATTTAGATTTTAATGAGCAATACAGTTATTTTTACATGCTCATGGCAAGAAAAAATTTGGATCAATCTTTAAGCGACCCCAAAAACACATTACTACGATTCAACGAGCAAATTGCCAGTAAATATAGAGCAGGATTGAGTTTTAGGTACTTAAATGATTATTTGAAAGAAGACGTTGTTCTCAAAAGTATTGCCACTTTTTTCGAATTAAATCAGCAAAAACAGTGCAATGCTTCTGACTTAAAAACCATTCTTGAATCTAATACCCCAAAAAATATCGACTGGTTTTTTGAAACAATTATTGGATCTAGAAAACTCATCGATTACAAATTTAATCGTGTGACCCATACCAAAGACAGTATAAGCTTTGCTATCAAAAGCAAAACAGGTGTGGCCGTGCCAATGCCAATTTATGGAACAAAAAAAGGAGCAATTGTATTCAGTAAATGGCTAGATATTCCAAAAAATCCTGATACTATTTATACGATACCAAGAGAAAATGCCGATAAAATTGTTTTGAATATAAAGGATGAAGTTCCTGAATTTAATCTCAGAAATAACTGGAAAAAATTGGACGGATTTTTCCCCAACAACCGCCCTATCAAGTTTGTATTCTTAAAAGATTTAGAAGACCCTTACTACAATCAAGTTTTGTATACTCCTGTTTTAGGTTTCAATGTATATGATGGTTTTTCTCCTGGCATGCGTTTTCATAACAAAACTATTCTAAACAAACCTTTTACTTTCGACTTTAGTCCAATGTATTCTATAAAAGCGCAGACTTTTTCAGGTTCTGGTTTTTTTGTCATTAATCAAAATTACCGTGAAAGCCGATTATACAATGTACGGTATTCCCTCGGCGCTTCGTACTTTCATTACGCTCCCGATGCTACCTATCTTCGACTCAATCCCATGATTCAAATGCAAATAAGAGGTAAAGATTTCCGAGACAATCGCAAACAACTTTTGGTCTTTCGTCATGTGATGGTCGAAAGAGAAAAAAGTGCCATCGTAGCAGACAATTCTTTGCTTAATTATGCTGTTTTTAATGCAAAATACATCAATTCAAAAACAGAAATAACCAATCATTTAAGCTTTACAACCGATTTGCAATTAGCAAAAGAATTTGGTAAAACATCAGCAGAAATTGAGTACCGAAAACTTTTTCATGCTAATCGCCAATTGAATATACGATTATTTGTGGGTCGCTTTCTGTATAACACTTCAACCGATTCTAATTTTTTTAGTTATGCCTTAGATCGTCCGACCGATTATTTGTTTGACTATAACTATTACGGTCGTTCAGAAAGTACTGGTTTTTTTAGCCGACAATTTATTATGGCCGAAGGAGGATTTAAGTCAAAACTCAATAACCCTTATGCCAATCAATGGTTGACTACTTGTAATGCAAGTTTTAATATTTGGAATTGGATAGAATTGTATGGCGATGTTGGTTTTGTAAAAAATAGAGGTGCCCAAGCACAATTTGTTTACGATAGTGGCGTTCGATTAAATTTACTTACGGATTATTTCGAACTCTATTTTCCGATGTATTCAAGCAATGGATGGGAAATATCCCAAGCTCAATATCATCAGAAAATTCGTTTCGTAGTAACCTTTGATCCTAGTAAACTAATCAGTCTTTTTACCCGAAAATGGTTTTAAAATCATTTAAAAATTGATTAAAAAATAAATATTTGTTATAATTTTAACAAATAAATACATAATTACATGATTACACCCCCAATTAAACAGATTTTGTTGAAAATAATTTAATTTTATTTTACGCAACGAATTATGAAAATCACTTGTTTTTAAGTAAGTTTGTAGAAAATTACTATCAACAGTATCATGGTAAAAGAACAACACAACACTACTCTAACTTTTGAAGATTTCAAAACAGAAGTTATAAACGATTACAAATTAGCCATTACTAGTCGAGAATGCAGCCTTTTAGGACGTAAAGAAGTACTTACTGGTAAAGCCAAATTTGGAATTTTTGGAGATGGTAAAGAAGTACCACAATTGGCCATGGCCAAAGCTTTTCAAAATGGAGATTTTCGTTCTGGATATTACCGAGATCAAACTTTTATGATGGCGATAGGTGAATTAACACCTGTACAATTTTTCGCTGGTCTCTACGGACATACTGATCTTTCTTTCGACCCCATGTCGGCAGGAAGACAAATGGGAGGCCATTTTGTGACTCATAGCCTAAACGAAGATGGGTCATGGAAAAACTTAACGCAACAAAAAAACTCAAGTGCTGATATTTCTCCAACTGCTGGACAAATGCCAAGATTATTAGGATTAGCGCAAGCTTCCAAAATATACAGAAACGTCTCAGGCATCACTAATGCTTCTAATTTTTCTACTAACGGAAACGAAATCGCCTGGGGAACTATCGGCAACGCTAGTACCTCTGAAGGATTATTTTTTGAAACCATCAATGCTGCTGGTGTTTTACAAGTTCCAATGGTAATGAGTGTATGGGATGACGAGTATGGAATTTCGGTTCATGCCAAACATCAAACCACCAAGGAAAATATTTCTGAAATTTTAAAAGGATACCAAAGAGACGAAAATAGTAACGGCTATGAAATTTTCAGAGTAAAAGGTTGGGATTATGCAGAATTGATCGCTACTTACGAAAAAGCCGCAGCAATTGCCCGCGAACAACATGTACCCATTTTAATTCACGTACACGAGCTTACCCAGCCCCAAGGACATTCTACCTCTGGTTCACATGAACGCTATAAAGATAGTGAGCGTTTGGCATGGGAAAAAGAATTTGATTGTTTGCGTCAAATGCGTTTATGGATGATTGCCATCAATATTGCATCTCCAGAAGAGTTAGACGCAATTGATGCCGAAGCTAAAAAAATAGTAGTAGAAGCCAAAAAAGAAGCTTGGAACAACTTTATTCAACCTATAATCAACGAACAAAAAGAACTCATTGGGTTGTTAGAAAAAATCGCGCCATCAAGCACCAACAAAGATTTCATTCTAAAACATTGCGCCGATTTAAAAGCCATCAAGAATCCTTTAAAAAAGGAAATCTTAATTGCCGCAAGAAAGTCATTGCGCTTGGTCATCAATCAAAATGGTCATCACGAACTAGCACAATGGATTTCAAATTATATTGCCATTACACAACCAAAATTCAGCAGTAATCTTCACTCTGAATCGCCATTAAATATTCATTCTATACAAAAAATAGCACCAACCTATAAGGAAAATGCTTCAGCCGATACAGACGGAAGAATGATTTTACGCGATAATTTCGATGCCCTTTTTAATAAACATCCCCAAGTTTTAATTTTCGGTGAAGATGCTGGCGCTATTGGAGATGTAAATCAAGGCTTAGAAGGCATGCAAGAAAAATACGGCGAACTTCGTGTGGCCGATACCGGAATTCGTGAAGCAACTATTGTAGGTCAAGGGATAGGAATGGCATTGAGAGGATTACGCCCTATTGCTGAAATTCAGTATTTAGATTATTTGCTTTATGCGATCCAAATCATGAGCGATGATTTGGCCACCCTACAATATCGTACCGTTGGAAAACAAAAAGCTCCCTTAATCGTTCGTACTCGCGGTCATCGTTTAGAAGGAATTTGGCATTCTGGTTCCCCAATGGGAATGATCATAAACGCAGTTCGAGGAATGCACGTTTTGGTACCTAGAAACATGACGCAAGCTGCTGGATTTTACAATGCCCTTTTAGAATGTGACGAACCTGCATTAGTAATAGAATGTTTAAATGGATACCGCTTGAAAGAAGTGGCACCAACCAATTATGGTGAATTCAAAACCCCTATTGGAGTTGTTGAAACTTTAAAAGAAGGTACCGATATCACTTTAGTTTCTTACGGTTCTACTTTGCGATTAGTACAACAAGCGGCTAACGAACTTTTAGAAGTAGGCATCAATTGCGAGGTAATTGACATTCAGTCATTACTTCCTTTCGACTTGAATCATGATATCGTGAAGAGTTTAGCCAAAACAAATCGCCTTTTGGTAATCGACGAAGATGTTCCTGGAGGAGCTTCAGCCTATATCTTACAGCAAATTACAGAAATTCAAGATGGCTATAAATATTTGGACAGTAAACCAGAGACACTTACTGCCAAAGCACATCGTCCGGCTTATGGAACCGATGGAGATTATTTCTCAAAACCTTCTACCGAAGATATTTTCGAAAAAACATACAGTATGATGAACGAAAGTAATCCAGTTAAATTCCCCAATTTATACTAACTGTTTTCATCACTTTTTCTAATGTCGTTTCTCCATTGAAACGGCATTTTTTTTTATAAAAATACACTTCAATAAAAATTAGTGTTTAGTTATGTGCTTTTTTACTACTTTTAAAAAAAATCACAATACAGCATGAGCCCTTTTGAAAATTTATTGTACAATCTTACAGAAGTTAAAGTAATAGCTCCTGACATCCCGTATTCGTTATATTTTCCTTTAGACTTATCTATAAACAACATAGCTTTAGCAAAATCAAACCCTACCACATCAGAAGATTTTAAGAACTTCATACATAATCTTTTAAAGGAAAACAATGCAGCAATAGCTTATGGCGGCTATAATGAAGCTAGAAATCTGTACAAACGAAGCCCAGTTTTTAAAGACGTTAAGCAAGAAGAACGCACTATTCATATCGGTTTAGACTTATGGACAACTGCCGAAACTCCTATTTTAGCTGCTTTGGATGGAAAAATTCACAGTTTTCAATTCAACAATCAATTGGGAGATTATGGGCCTACCATTATACTAGAACATGAAATAGACGGTCATAAATTCTTTACTTTATACGGTCACTTATCCCTAGAAAGCCTACAAAATCTATCTAAAGGACAAATTATAAAAAAAGGAGAACAGATAGCAACATTAGGAAATGCAAGCATAAACGGCGATTATGCGCCGCATTTACATTTCCAAATCATAAAAAACATACAAAACAAAGAAGGAGATTATCCTGGTGTATGCTGTGCAAGCACGCTTCCGTTTTATTTAACCAATTGTCCAGACCCTAATTTATTATTAAAAATCAACTCCTAAATATGCATCCTAACAAACAACTCATTCATCAATTTTATACCGCTTTTCAAAATGGTGACGCTCTTGCCATGAAGCAATGTTATCACCCAAACATTCAATTTCGTGATCCAGCTTTTGGACTTTTAAAAGAAGAACAAGCCAGTATGATGTGGAAAATGCTTTTAGAAAGAGCCAAAGGCGCTATAAAAATAGAGTACAATGAAGCAAAAGCAGATGATACTTATGGCACAGCAAAATGGGTTGCGCATTACACTTTCTCGCAAACTAATAGAAAAGTGATAAATCATATTGCCGCTGAATTTGAATTCAAAGACGGGCTTATCTACAAACATACCGACAACTTTAATGTATGGAAATGGTCGCAACAAGCTTTAGGATGGAAAGGATATCTATTTGGATGGACAGGTTTTTTTCAACAAAAAATTCAAGAGAAAGCTTTGTATTCCTTAAAAAAATATAGTGAACGATAAACAGCAAAAAAAAGGGCTATCAAGAAAAATTCTTCATAGCCCTTTTTTATATATTGTTTGTTATCTACAAAAAGATACTTAGTATATAATAAGTAATCGCTGCTAACAATGCTGAAATTGGAATAGTTAACACCCAAGCCCACATCAAACTTACGGTTACCCCCCAACGTACTGCAGAAACTCTTTTAGTCAATCCAACACCAATAATTGAACCTGTAATGGTATGTGTTGTACTTACTGGAATCTTAAGATGCTCTGTGAAATACAAGGTTAATGCACCAGCTGTTTCGGCAGCAACTCCTTCGAAAGATGATACTTTGGTGATTTTGGAGCCCATTGTTTTCACAATCTTCCAACCTCCACTCAAAGTACCCGCCGCAATAGCAGTATAACAAGCTAAAGGAATCCATGAAGGCATTGCACCTTTTATCCCTTTATCATCGTTTGGCAAAATAACATTCAACCAATCTGGTAACGATTCTTGAGCTACTCCACTCGTATGAATATAAACTGCAACTGCCGCTGCGATAATACCCATTACTTTTTGAGAGTCATTCCCTCCATGCCCTAAACTAAAGGCAGCAGAAGATAGCAATTGAAATTTTTTCAACCAGGAATTGGCTTGATGTATGTTAAGACTGCTAAAAATCAAACAAAAAGTACTAATAGACAAAATTATAAAAGCCACCAATAACCATTTGATATTGTGCGCTTCAAAAGCAACACTCCAAAAGTGAGAATCGAATCTTGGTTTTTCAATATCAGCATAATATTTCATTTGTTTTTCAACAAACCAAACCGTTACTGCCATAATTGACAAGGTAAATATTTTTGGATAAATACTTTTCTTAGAAGAATTTAATAACCAAATCGAGATCAAATAGGAAATCAAAGCTCCTAACAAAGGCGCTAAAACAATAAACGCAATCACTATTAACACCCCAGATGGTAAGCCTCCATCTTTTCCCTCTTTGAACCAAGTAACCACACCAAACCCAGCATGAGCAATGGCTGCACCCGCAAAACCTCCAATCAAGGTATGAGAAGAACTCGATGGAATTCCAAGCCACCAAGTCAATAAATTCCAACAAATAGCCGCTATTACACCTGCTAAGATGACCACCAAATTGATATCCATAGTGCTAGCAGTTTTGGCTACCGTATCAGCTACTCCAAAACCAAAAACCCAATAAGCTAAAAAGTTAAAAAAAGCAGCCCAAAGTACAGCTTGAAAAGGAGATAAAACCTTGGTAGCTACCACAGTTGCAATTGCATTGGCTGCATCATGAAAACCATTGATATAATCAAAGATCAAGGCCAAAACAATGATAATTATTAATAAAGTAAATTCCATAATTGTATTTTCTATAGGGAATAAAAGGTTTACGAGTGTTTCACAGTGATGGATTCTAAAACACTGGCCACACTTTTACATTTATCCGTAGCAGTTTCTAATACAGAAAGTACTTCTTTATATTTAATAATATTTTTTACATCGGTTTCGTTTTCAAAAATTTCAAAAACAGCTTTATTATAAACATTATCCGACTTGTTTTCTAATTTGTTTATTTTAACACAAGCATTGGTAATGGTTTTTAATCGCTCTAAATTTTTCAACTCTTTCACTGCCTCGTCGATATGTTGACATGCCTCCAAGTTAATTTCAGTTAATTTACGAATCGATTTAGTGATTTTATCTACTTGATACAAACGCATTCTACTAGCGGCTCCATGTAAATTATCCGCTACGTTATCAATTGAAGTAATCAAAGAATAAATATCTTCTCTGTCGAAAGGAGTAATAAAATTTCTACTTAATTCTAAATTAGTTTGACGTGTGATATCTTCACCACGTTGTTCTAATTCATCAATTCTTAAGAACAAAACTTCTCTTTCTTTTAAAGGCAAATTTACGGCTTCGTGTAAATTAGAAGCTAATTCAATTAAATTACTTGAAGCTTCTTCAAATAAAGGAAAAAACTTTTTGTCCTTTGGTACTAAAAATTGGAAAACACTATTTAATGTCATTTTATAAGGATTTAGAATTGCAAAATTAATTCATTAATTTAAGCCAATGTTAGTTTAATGTTAACAAATCATCTTCAACATGAAAAGTATTAAGAAAAGAAACGGTGCTCTCAATATCATAATGCAAAATTCTATCCTCTTTAACAAATGGCACCTCCTCACGATAAGCCGCTAAAAACAATTCTATAAATTCGCTAGATTGCAGAGGTTTTCTAAAAGCAATAGCTTGTGATGCATTCATTAATTCAATAGCCAGAATACGCTCTAAATTATCCATGATACGCAAGCATTTTGTAGCGCCATTAGCCCCCATACTTACATGATCTTCTTGACCGTTACTTGAAACAATACTATCAATACTTGATGGAGTCGCCAACTGTTTGTTTTGGCTAGCAATACTAGCGGCAGTGTATTGTGGAATCATAAAACCAGAATTTAATCCAGGATTGTCTACTAAAAAAGCTGGAAGATTTCGTAAACCTGAAATTAATTGATAGGTCCTTCTTTCTGATATACTCCCTAATTCAGCCAAAGCAATTGCCATAAAATCGAGTGCCAATGCCAAAGGTTGACCATGAAAATTCCCTCCAGAAATGATTTGATCACTTTCAATGAAAATATTTGGATTATCAGTAACCGAGTTGATTTCGGTCTTAAAGACTTTTTTTACATACTCCATGGCATCTTTTGAAGCGCCATGTACTTGGGGAATGCAGCGGAACGAATAAGGATCTTGCACATGTAATTTGGGTTGGGCAATAATTTGGCTTCCAGCTAAAAATTCATTTACGCGCTGTGCGGTTTGAATCTGACCTTTGTGAGGGCGTATAAAATGAATCAATTCATTAAAAGGTTCTATTCGTCCATCAAAAGCTTCCAAAGAAATTGCACCGATTAAATCTGCAAAATAAGACAACTTATATCCTTTAATCAAAATGTGAGCACCATAAGCCGCCATAAATTGAGTTCCGTTCAACAAAGCTAAACCTTCCTTGGATTGTAAAACTATAGGTTCCCATTTAAAAGCTGCGAGTACCTCCCTAGCGTTCACTTTTTTTCCTTCAAAATACACTTCGCCTTCTCCAATCAAAGGTAAAGACAAATGGGCTAAAGGAGCCAAATCTCCTGATGCTCCAAGCGAACCTAAGGTGTACACTACTGGATATATTCCGTTATTATAAAAATCAACCAAACGCTCTACAGTTTGCAATTGCACTCCAGAATAACCATAGCTTAACGATTGAATTTTAAGCAACAACATCAATTGAACAATACCCGCAGGAACTTCCTCTCCTGTACCACAAGCATGAGACTTTACTAAATTTTCTTGTAGCTTTGACAAGTTTTCGTTAGGAATTTTTACATTACACAACGAACCAAAACCAGTATTAATACCATAAATAGGTTCGGTATGTGTGGCCATCTTTTTATCCAAGAAATCCCTACATTTCTGAATATTCACTTTGGCTTCTTCTGATAAAGCAATGGTTTTTTGAAAAGCTACAATCTCTTGAAGTACTTCAAAAGTAAGGAGTTCGGTAGAAATATAATGCGTATTATCCATTTTAATAATCGTTTAAGCTCCAAAATTGAATAAATTCACATTAAAAACCAACAGAAATTAGAAATAATTAAAAAAGAGCTGACATTTTTATCACACAATTCCTTTTTTAATCGAGGAACTTTTCACCTTAGATCATAAAAACTTGACTTGATTTTAAATCTCAAAAGCAAGGCTTAAAATCAAAACATTCGACTTCCTTGAAGGTATTTATTTCGAATTTGACGCAAAAAAACAACTACTTTTAAGCTTTGAACGCATGATAAACCCAAGAAAATCACAAACATCCATCGCTAAAAATAAATTAACCATAATTTTAAGAAGATTGATTCGTGATTATTAAAATATTCGTAAAAAGACTAAACAGTTCTAAATCTTTACAAAAAAACTGTATTTTTGAAAAATCAAAATGAAAAAAAATAACAGTACATACACACTACTAATAACAACTCCAACTGGGGTTGCTTTTGCTGTTACCACTATTTCAACTACCACTACTACCCTTTAGGGGTTATACTTTATTACATATCATCCGTTTATCATCCCGTCTATAGTATAGCAAATAGACTTTTGGGAGGCAGCAAACCTTAGCATTCAATTACATAAAAAAATAAAAATGAGAGTATTAAAATTTGGCGGAACTTCTGTAGCCAATGCCGATAATATCAAATTAACTTTAGCCATCATTTCTCAAAAAGCTGAAAAAGAACCTTTAGCAGTGGTCGTTTCAGCCTTAAGCAAAGTAACCGATTTATTACAGCTCGCTGCTTCTAAAGCCGCACAAAACGACGAAAGTTTTAGAGACATCGTTTTAGAAATTGAAAAAAAACACCTCGATACCTTAAAACAATTAATTCCTGTCAGCGAACAAAGTGCTTTGTTGAGCCACATCAAACGCATCATCAATCACTTAGAAACACTCTTGGATGGTTGTTATTTGTTGGGCGAATTGTCGCCTAGAACTTCAGATACGATTCTGAGTTTTGGCGAACTTTTATCGTCTTTTATCATTGCCGAGGCTTTGAAACAAAATTTAAAAAGCACTAGCTACAAAGACAGTCGCGAGTTGATCAAAACCAATGCTACTTATGGAAAAGCGAGCGTGAATTTTGAACTAAGCAATGCTTTGATTCAAAATTATTTTAAAAATAATGATACACGAGTGGTGCTACTTCCCGGATTTATAGCCGCTACCGAAGACGGTATTACCACTACTCTAGGACGTGGAGGATCTGATTATACGGCGGCCATTTTTGCCGGTGCTTTAGCTGTGGACGAACTGGAAATTTGGACGGATGTGAACGGAATGTACACTGCCAACCCAAAAATCGTAAAAGAAGCACAACCCATCGCAACCATTTCTTATCAAGAAGCCATGGAATTGTCTCATTTTGGTGCCAAAGTATTGTATCCGCCAACGATTCAACCGGTTTTAAAGAAAAATATTCCTATTTGGATCAAAAATACTTTTGAACCTCAAGCAGAAGGCACCTTGATTTCTAATACAGTTGTGGCTACTGGAACACCCGTAAAAGGAATCAGTCATATTGACAACATTACACTTATTACGCTCGAAGGTTCCGGAATGATTGGTGTGGCAGGTTCTTCCAAACGTCTTTTTGAAGTGCTTTCAAATGAAAAAATCAATGTTATTTTCATCACACAAGCTTCTTCTGAGCATTCGATTTGTATTGGTATTCAAAATTCAGATGCCGAAACAGCCGAAATCGCCATCAACAAAGCCTTTGAAATTGAAATTGCGCAACACAAAGTAGAACCTTGCATTGTTGAAAAAAACTTATGCATCATTGCTTTGGTGGGCGAAAACATGAAAAACCACCAAGGACTTAGCGGACGTATGTTTAGCACGTTAGGAAAAAACAATGTCAATATCCGTGCGATTGCACAAGGCGCTTCCGAAAGAAATATTTCGGTAGTAATTAACGAAAGAGATGTTAAAAAAGCACTCAACACCCTACATGAAAACTTCTTTGAAGAAAACACCAAACAACTCAACTTATTTGTCATGGGTGTGGGTAACGTAGGCGAAAAATTTATAGAGCAAATTCACCAACAAAAGAAATTTTTAAAAGAAAATCTAAAAATCAATTTGCGCATCATTGCCGTTTCGAATTCCAGAAACATGCATTTTGACGAAGAAGGCATGTCGCTCAAAGATTGGCCATCACTTATAGTAAATGGTGAAGTTAGCAACCCTAAAGCCTTTGTAAACAGAGTAAAAGAACTCAATTTACGCAACAGCATATTTGTAGACATTACTGCCAATGAAAGTGTGTCTAAGCTTTATGAACAATTTTTAAGACAAAATGTAGCCGTGGTCACTTGCAACAAAATTGCTTGTTCATCGGCTTATGCTAACTACCAGCATCTTAAAAAGTTATCCCGAAAATACAATGCTCCTTTCTTATTCGAAACCAATGTAGGTGCTGGATTACCAATTATTGACACCGTAAAAAACTTAATTGCATCAGGCGATAAAGTACACAAAATTCAAGCGGTTTTATCCGGAAGTTTGAACTTTATCTTTAATAATTTTAATGAAAATAATCCTTTTGATGAAGTGGTAAAAGAAGCAGGTATTCAAGGTTTTACCGAGCCTGATCCTAAAATCGATTTGAGCGGTATTGACGTAGCCAGAAAGATCTTGATTCTGATTCGCGAAAGCGGGTACCAAATGGAAATTGAGGACATAGAAAATCTTTCTTTCTTACCAGACGAATGCATGAAAACCAATAACAATGACGATTTCTTTAAATCACTTCTTAAAAATGCCTCCCATTTTGAGCAATTGTTAAAAGAAGCTAACGAAAAAGAATCCCGTCTCAAATTTGTTGCCCAATTCGAAAACGGCAAAGCCAATGTTGGATTGCAATGCATTGCCAAAGACCATCCGTTTTACAACTTAGAAGGCAAAGACAATATTGTGTTATTCTACACTGATCGTTATGTAGACCAACCCTTATTAATCAAAGGTGCTGGTGCTGGCGCAGCAGTTACGGCTTCAGGAATTTTTGCCGATGTTATTCGTATTGGAAATGTGTAGCCCCCTAAACCCCATAAGGGGGAATAATTGGAGCTTAAAATAAATATTAACTAATAAATCCTCTGTACTCATCCCTTTTGGGGAGGTCGGGAGGGGCTGACTTATGAAAGAAATAAAACTATTTTGCCCAGCTACTATCGCCAATCTTTCTTGTGGATTTGATGTTTTGGGATTGTGTTTGGCCACAGCAGGCGACGAAATGATTGTGCGGACTTCTACCGAAAAAGGCGTTCGCATCACCAAAATTGTGGGTGCCGATTTGCCTTTGGAAACCGAAAAAAATGTAGCTGGAGTTGCTGCTTTGGCGTTGCTAGAAGCTTTTGACACCGAAATGGGTTTTGACATCGAAATCTATAAAAACATAAAAGCGGGAAGCGGCATTGGAAGCAGCGCTGCAAGTTCAGCTGGAGCCGTTTTTGGCATTAATGAATTGCTAGGCCGCCCTTTTTCACGCAAGGAATTGGTGCAATTTGCCATGCAAGGCGAGAAATTGGCCAGTGGCAATGCCCATGCTGATAATGTAGCGCCTTGTCTTTTGGGTGGTTTCACTTTAGTACGAAGTTCCAATCCTTTAGACATTATCAAAATCGACAGTCCTTCAGAATTGTATGCCACCGTAGTTCATCCCCAAATTGAACTCAAAACATCAGATGCGCGTTCAGTTTTAAAACAAACCGTTTCCCTCAAAAGTGCCATTACTCAATGGGGCAATGTGGGAGGTTTGGTAGCAGGACTATACACTCAAGATTACGAACTTATCGGGCGTTCGCTGCATGACGAAATCATCGAGCCGGTGCGCAGTATGTTGATTCCAGGTTTTGATGCCATCAAACAAACCGCCTACGAAAACGGTGCTTTGGGTTCTGGAATTTCGGGTTCTGGTCCTTCTATTTTTGCATTAAGCAAAGGCGAAACCAATGCCCAAAAAATAGCCGACGCCATGAGTAAAGTGTATCAAGAAATGAACTTACCCTTCGAAATTCACGTGTCGAAAATCAACCCTGATGGAGTAACCATAATAGCGTAGCAAAGCCCCCTAACCCCCGAAGGGGGAATACAGTTTCATGCAAGCAAAACAACACACTAAGTACTTAGCACTAATAACTAAGGACTAAATACTAAGGACTAAGCACTAAGTACTAATGACTAATCACTAATAACTAAAGACTAATCACTAAGGACTAAATACTAAGGACTAAATACTAAGGACTAAGTACTAATAACTAATCACTAAGGACTAAATACTAAGGACTAAGGACTAATCACTAATCACTAAAAATGAAATACTACAGTTTAAACCATAATGCACCCAACGTTTCTTTTGAGGAAGCGGTGGTACAAGGATTGGCCTCCGATAAAGGCTTATATTTTCCCGAATCAATTCGTCCGTTAGCGGCTGATTTTTTCGACAACATCCAAAATCTTTCTCACGAGGAAATCGCTTTTCAAGCCATTCAGCAATTTGTGGGAGACGAAATTCCAGCCGAAATCCTGCGCCAAATCATAGCCGATACCCTTTGCTTCGATTTTCCTGTAGTCGAAGTCGAAAACGGGATTTATTCATTAGAATTGTTTCATGGCCCAACGATGGCGTTCAAAGATGTGGGCGCCCGTTTCATGTCGCGTTGCATCGCTTATTTCAACCGAAACGACCCTTCCAAAAAGAATACGGTATTGGTAGCCACTTCTGGAGATACAGGTGGTGCCGTAGCCAGTGGTTTTTTGGGCGTGACTGGAGTGGATGTCGTGATTTTGTATCCATCGGGAAAGGTGAGCGACATTCAAGAACGCCAATTGACTACTTTGGGGCAAAACATCAAAGCGCTCGAAGTAGCTGGTGTTTTTGACGATTGTCAGGACATGGTCAAAAAAGCTTTTTTGGATCCTGAATTGGCAACGGTTCATTTAACTTCCGCGAATTCCATTAACATTGCGCGTTGGTTGCCCCAAATGTTTTACTTTTTCTTTGCTTACAAAGCCTTGAAACAACACCAAAAACCCTTGGTCTTTTCGTGCCCGAGTGGGAATTTTGGCAACATTTGCGCGGGCATCATTGCCAAAAAACTAGGGTTGCCTATCGCACATTTTGTGGCTGCAACCAATGCCAACGATACCGTGCCGCGTTTCCTGAAAAATGGCGTATACGACCCAAAACCTTCCATCGCTACGATTTCGAATGCTATGGATGTGGGGAATCCGAGTAATTTTGTGCGCATACAAGAAATGTATCAACATGATTTGAAGCAATTCGAAAAAGACTTTTCGTCCTACACCTTTAGCGATGCCGCCACACTCGAGGCCATGAAAACCATCCAACAACAAAAAGGCTACATTGCAGAACCTCATGGCGCCGTGGGTTATTTAGGATTGAAAAAAGAACTCCAAAACCATCCCGATGCGCTAGGAATCTTCCTCGAAACCGCCCACCCTATCAAGTTTTTAGACATCGTAGAACCCGCATTGGGAGTGACTTTACCTATTCCACCACAAATAGAAAGCGTCTTGAACCAAGAAAAAAGAAGCACCAAAATCACGACCTACGAGGAACTCAAAGCGTTTTTACAAAATCAATAATGCCCCACACAATGGCATTACGTTAAGGAAGTATTCTTTTTTGGTTGCACGCAGATTTTGCAGATTTACGCAGAAAAAATGAAGAGAAATCTGCTAAAGCTGCGTGCTCTTTTTCTTTTCCTCTGCACCTAATGCTCTTTTTTGTTTTCGCGCAGATTTTGCAGATTTATGCAGAAAAAATGAAGAGAAATCTGCTACATAAGCGTGCTGCTTTTTTCTTTTCCTTTTTAGCTGATACTTTTTAAAGGTATATAAAACCCATTTTTTCATAAAAAGGCAAGGACTTTTTATAGGCATCAACCGTAATGAATTTGCAGCCTGTTTTGTTGTTGTTTGTGAACGTTCCCTTGGTATAATCAACAATCATTTTTCCAAGTCCTCCAATTTGGAATGCTGTATTTACAGCGAGCCTTCCGATTTTAACTGCTGGATAGCTTTTATGTCTACCTTTTTCAGAAGGGAGGTGAATGCCAATTCTATCTATAAACTTTGCTAAATTACCATCAAGATCAGTATGGAATATTTTATCATTGAGGTAATTAAAATAGGCAAGTGTCTTTGATTCGTCTTGAAGAATATAAGTTACTGCAATTAATTCTTTTCCCTATTTTTTTTATGACTGTCCGTAACTCATACCAAATAGTCAAAGTATTGAATTCGCTTTGCGTCTCTGCGCCTTTGCGTGAAATTGAACTCGCAAAGTCGCAGCATCGCAAAAAAAGAATGAATCAAGCTTAAAAATAGTGAAAAACTAATTTACGCTATGAAATGGCCCTAGTTACGATAGACATAATTGATTATTATATATTGTAAGCAATCGAATTAAACCAAATGAATTGAAATTGGTCTAAAGATTTAGAATCATCCCAAATTAAACCGTAAGCTTCCTATCGAAGCTGAATCTTTTAACAAACAGAAGAGCGGACAGACTATTTTTGAGAAAGGAAATACTTTTGTATTTCGAATTTAAAAATGAGCGTCAGTTTTTGGTTTTGAAAAGGCATCGAAGATTACATTTGACTAATCAAGTGCGTAAACAAATGAAGTAGCGTCACTAAACTCCTCAATTGTATGCAAAAAGGTAGACTAATTCCGCTGTATTTGATTTCGAATGCGTAATTTGGGATACTATGAAATAGTAATCATTTTAAATTCAAAAATTATGAAAAATCATTTAGTAGTATTTGCCTGCCTCGTAAGTTGTTGTTTTATTCAGTGTAGTTCGAACGATAACACCAACGTACAACCCACAACTCAAACGAAATACATTGACAATTTGTATACTGTTTCAAAAACAGCCGATTTAACTTATGCCAATGCTTTAAATATTGAGGGAAATAATCAAATGCTAAAATATGATTTATATCAACCTACAGAAGACAATCAAAACACAAGACCGCTAATAATTGCAATTCACGGAGGAGGTTTTATAGAAGGCTCAAAAGAAAACTCAGGTACCGTTAGACTTTGTGAAACCTTGACTAAAAAAGGCTATGTTACCATGTCCATTAATTACCGATTAGGATACGAACAACCTAAAAATGAAAAAACATATTCAGAGGCAGTTTGGCGTGCGCAACAAGATTTACGAGCTGCTATCCGATTTGCAAAGGCTAACGCAGCAAAACTTAGAATTGATGCTTCTAAAGTATTTATTTTAGGAGGTTCCGCAGGCGCAGTTACTTGTTTGAATGTTGGGTATTTAAACCAAGACGAAGCGCCAATTATTATCAATCAAACAAAATGGGGAAGCATTGAAGGCAACTCTGGTAATTTGAATTTCAGTTCAAGTATTAAAGCCATTATAAGCATCGCTGGGGGGCTTACAAATCCAAGTATCATTCAAACCGGAGATGCACCTGTCGCTTTTATTCATTGCAACCAAGACCCCGTTGTACCTTACAATGAAGGCTTAGACGATAACGGTTTTTACATATATGGCAGTTTTTATCTGAATAATTTAGTAAAAACATTAGCCATAAAAACCGACTTACTTACTTATATTTCTACCAGTCATTCTTTTGCCGCTAATCCAGAAAATGTGACACAAACTACGGATTACATTGCGGCTTTTTTGTATCCCATGGTAAAATAAACCAGCATATAGCCTGAAAATTTGGTTTGGCAGACTGAAAGGTAGCTTTGAGATTAAAAATATTAGCTAAATGAAATCAGATGTTACGTTACTGTTAGCCAAAATCTGAATAATCAATGGCATCTGCGAGCTTAAAATTAGGTTAATCCTCTGCGAAGCGCTTAATCCTATAAAATAATGCCTTAAATTTGAAGCAAAATCAATCAACAAAAAGCAATAGGTACAAAACACCATTCTTTTTGCCAAAACCTTCTTTGAAGGAATGCTAGTCGTAGGATCAAAAAAACAAATAACTTCTCTTCCATGGATCACATCACTTCTAAACATCCAGCCGATATTGCCGACCAACTGACCCAAAAAAGTAGTAAAGATCGTGTGCTTTCCTTTCTCCTTTTAGCTGGAGAGGCAAAAGCCGAGGTATTTCCGTATTTTGACAGTGAAATTCAACAAGAGCTGATTTTGAATTTAGGAAATGAAGCCACCAAGGAACTGTTTAATGAACTCGCTCCTGATGACAGAACGCTCCTTCTGACTGATTTTCCAGATAGCATCATCAAGGAAATTATTAATTTATTGGATCAAAAAGAAAGAGAGCAAGCCTTGAATTTGTTGGGCTACGAAAGCGATAGCATTGCCCGACTCATGACGCCTCATTATATTCAGGCGAAAAAAGATTGGACCGTAAAACGCGTGTTAGAATCAATTAAAATCTATGGTAAAAAAGCCGAAACCCTCAATTTTGTCTATGTGGTCAATGACAAAAACAAGCTGATTGACGATTTACGTATCGGTCAATTACTCATGGCAGAAGACACTACTTTGATAGAGGAACTGATGGATAGAAATTTTATTGCTATTCGCACTACC
Source organism: Flavobacterium sp. (assembly GCF_027531905.1). GTDB lineage: Bacteria > Bacteroidota > Bacteroidia > Flavobacteriales > Flavobacteriaceae > Flavobacterium. The sequence continues at coordinate 20,005 of NZ_JAPZSU010000025.1, forward strand.
GAAAAAATTGAGGAAAGCTTGGCTATTTTTGATAAATACGATCGCGAAGCCTTGCCTATTGTTACTGAAAAAGGCATCTTGGTGGGCATTGTCACTTTTGACGACTTATTGGAACAAATCGAACAACGTGATACCGAGGACATGCAGAAATTTGGGGGTATGGAAGAATTGGATGTCTCCTACACCAAAACGTCACTTACAGATTTAGTTAAAAAACGTGCGGGTTGGCTGGTCGTGTTGTTTTTAGGCGAATTACTCACCGCCTCGGCCATGGGGCATTACGATGAAGAAATAGCCAAAGCCGTTGTATTGGCTCTATTCGTACCGCTGATTATTTCGAGTGGCGGAAATTCGGGATCACAAGCAGCTTCCTTGATTATTCGTGCTATGGCACTAAAAGAATTACAGTTGCGTGATTGGTGGTATGTGATGAAAAAAGAGATGATTTCTGGGTTGCTATTGGGTGGCATCCTTGGATTTTTGGGGTTTGTACGCATTGCAATTTGGCAAAAAACCGGAATTTATGACTATGGTCCGTATTGGATTTGGGTGGCACTTAGCGTTTCGACTTCGCTCCTACTCATCGTTTTATGGGGAACACTTTCGGGTTCACTGATTCCGTTTTTATTACGTAAACTAAAACTCGATCCTGCTACGGCTTCGGCACCTTTTGTGGCTACTTTGGTGGACGTTACAGGATTGATTATTTATTTTTCTATTTCGGCGCTGTTCTTGGCGGGAAAATTGCTGTAGCATTCGAAAGTATTTATGCCAAAAGAACTACATGCGGTTTTGCTAACGATTATCCTTTTTGGGAGCAGCCCGCCTAAGGACCGAAAGTACGTCCCCTCCCGTGATTCGTTCTATCTTTGTAGCCGAACCCCGGCCACAAAGGATGCCACTACTCCCGGGGCTAATAAGTACGAATAAGGTTTCGAACAACATCAAAAAAAAACAACGCTTCTCTGGGAAGGGAGAAGCGTTACGTTAATATTGGCAACAACAAACTTTACTAAGATGTCACGAGAAATTTTGTAACTTACACTTGCAAAGTTTCTTTCCAAAAAGGTTTTGATGGTTTTGTAGCATTTACCGCTAAAACAAACCTAATTAAACATTACGAAGAAAATTTAGGTGCTTACCATTTTAAAAATCAAAGAATGATTATTGAAACCGAAGCAGCAAAAAAATTAGTAAAAAAGTATTTTAAATAGTAAAAAAATGAACATCATAAAGGAACCCAAAGGTGTAGATTTTATCATTCAAAGCCCGCCTTTAACTGATCAAGAGAGAAAAGAAATTAGTGATTTTATTGCTAGTAGAAAAGCTAAAAAAGTAGTTACTAAAAAAATTGTAAAAGAAAAAACTACGGTTAAAAAATAGATACTGAGAACACGTACGCTTTTACTATTTTGATGGGTATACAACAAAAAAAGACTACGCTTCTCTGGGAATGGAGAAGTGTTTTGTTTTTATTAAATTAAATTTATTCTATTCAGGATAATGCATAGAAAAATAATTTTTTATTGCCTTTTCCATAATGATACTATCCAATTCGAGTAACTTCTTTTTAATATCCCAACCTTCAATCAACGCTTCATCTTTGGCATCAATTACTTCACCCTCCAATTTTCTCAAAAGAATATCACTCAATAAAACAGCATCACAAGAGCAATAATTTGGATAATAAGCTTCTATGAAAGACCAGTAGTTTTGAGGATGTGTTGCCATGAGTTAAAATTTTATGAGTATAAAAGATATTTTATTATAAATCAAATTGATTTTAGGTCATCCTAATATAAAAAATTCAATTGTATATTTGCATACAATAAATATCATTTATGGAAAAATTAAATACCAAACAAGTCATAGAAAAAATAAAAGTAATAGAACCCAACGGAATAGAAGTTAGACTACAAATGGGCATTTTAACATCAACTAAGGCAATTTACTATAAAAAAAACATGGTGTATTTATTCTCAATAGACGAAGTCTTTAAATTTAGTATAGAAAGAGGTATGAAAAAAAAATATTTCTTAGAAAAACATTCAAATTGGATTTGGCAAATTGAACAAATAATAAGTTAGTTGGGCTAACTAAAAGTAATTTGGTTTTAAACCTTAACTTCCAAATTATTTAATTGGTTTATTAGCAATAACTTTGCCTCATTGATGCTGTCTTTTTTTAATGGTATACCCATTACTAAAATTGTGTTTGTTACTTCGTTAATTCCGTTCTTGTATCTTATTATTTTCAATTCTAATTGGTCTGATGGGTAACAAAGAAACCCATATTTAAAGTCTGCCTTACTAAAAGAAGTATAGGCCATAATTTGGTGCAAATCATGTCTGTGGTCGTCTTTCAGAGTTTCGCTATTGTCGAACTTATTGTAAAGATTTGATTTGTATTTGGCATCAATGAATACCAATAAGTTTTCCTTTTGATAAATAGCGTCTGGTTCAATGTGTTTTAATTCCCAAGAATAATGTTTTGAAGTTCTAGAGTGGAATTTGAAATTTGCAAATAGTTTACCTCCTGTCTCTTTAGCAACTGCTTTGAAAATATATTGAACGAATTTTTCAAAAACATCTGAGAAATCCACTCTCCAAGCTGTACTGTCAACCAAATTAAAGTTTAGAATTTTATTAGCTTGTTCTTTACATGTCTTTACTGTTGGGCTGTCAGATGATTTGATATCAATATTATTTGTGGCTTTGGGTTTATGATGATACAATTTTTCTTCAATGAAACTCAGCTTTACCCGAATTGTATTTTTTATTCTGTGTGGTGTGTTGGAAGAAAGCAATTCGTTTTTACAAATGTCAAATACATATCGTACTTCCGCATATTCGCTATGAAACTCACTTAAAATGTTTTTTCGGGTTGGAAACTTTAAACGATTTTCAATTTTGTATTCGTTGTTAATGTATTTGTTCCAATTGATTTGACCAGAAGGTTGGCTAGATATTTTTTCGATATTGTCAAACTTACGCCAGGGTCTTGATAGTAATTCTTCAAGAGAAGCAATGAATTTTACTGCTTCTAAATATAATGGAGGTCGGAAGTTTCTTCCAGAAGCAAGAGGTAGGCTGTCAATAACTTCAGGGCTTATTTCTGAGCCAAGTAAATTCAGAATTTCAATATAGTCTTCAAAACGGTCACGACCAGTAAACCTAGGCATAACAACAAAATCGCCTATTTGTTTTCCAGTATCTGATGCTCTAAGAGGAATTGTACCAATGAAGTTGGATGAACGAAATGTCAATGAGGTGTTTTGGTCAGAACCAATAATAAAAGGTTGAACACCTATGAATTTAAATTGTGATGAATTATAGTCTATAAACTTTTGTAAGTACTGACCAATAATTCTTTTATCTGCCGATTTAAACCATTTTTTTTGCAAGGCAATTCCACTTAACTGTCTTGATTGTTCAGTTAAGCAAGGCACTTCGCAAAAAACATCTAATGGTTTACTCATTCAAAAAGTGATTTATTTATTCGTATAGAGAAATAATTATTGAATTCTTCTTTTGCATTTCTAATCAAACCTTCTTGCAAATATTCTTTTATCAAAGGGAATAATTCATACATGATACGGTTTGTCATTTCCTCTTCGCTGTCTGCAATAAAATAGCCTTGACCTGGTTGAAGTGACAATTCATTACTTGAAGCGTACCAGTCGAAAATCTCTTGAATTCTTGCAAAATCCTCCTTGAAGAATTGCTTTGAAATAATCGCCTTAGGTTTTAATGTGAACCAAGCAAATCGTCTACGTAATGCAAAATCAACAACCGCCAAACTTCTGTCAGCAGTATTCATTGTAGCGATTACTGAAAAATTATCTGGGAGTCTATTAATCTTGAAACCTGGAGAAATTTCAATTTCAACATTTGATTTATCCATCTTGTGTTCAAACAAATAGAAAATAGGTCCTAAAACATTTGAAAGATTTGCTCTATTTATCTCATCAATTATTAAAAGTACTTTTTCATTCTCGTGTTCCCTTGCATACTTCAATGCTTCAGTGAAGACTCCTAAGTTTTCTTTGTAACTAAGGTCTTTGTTACTAAGGTCTGGTCGTATACCATAAATAAAATCTGAAAAACTAGTTTCTGCATGAAATTGTGTAAAAAATGTTTTTGCTTTTATCTTTTCAGCTACTTCTTTTGCTGTTCTTGTTTTTCCAGTTCCCGGTGGTCCTTGAAGCACAATATATTTTCTTTCATTCAATAGACTTTTTATTTCTTCTGTTTCATCTATTGTTTGAGCTTTAAAAAATGGATTTAAAGCTTCAGAAATTGCTCTTCGATGGTCCTTGTTTGATGGCCAATCTCTAAGTTTAGCATATGCAGCTACAAACGCAGCAACTACTTTCTTACCTTCTTCACTTTCAGGGTCTTCTACAATTTGGCAAGCGGGCAAAACTTTTGTATAAGTCTTTATTGTGTTTTTTATGTGTTGTAGGTCTTTGATTCCAGTGATTGTTTTTGGCAAACTTGTTTCTATGTCTGAAAAGTCAGACTTACAAAACCCTTTTTCATTAATAAGTTTTGAAAATAAACGTCTTAATCCAGGATAGGTAGCAAGTTCATAATCATTTTTAAAACCACTAGAGCCAACACCCAGACAAACTAACCAAGGATTACCTTGGTCATTTGGAAAAATAGTTAATGAAAAGTCATGGAATGGTCCCGAAGCTTCTTCTTCTGGATGAATAAAACCAAAATATGCTCCGTTGTCTTTTAAAGCTTCTTGTCCAGTGTTGTTTCTCTCAACAAAAGGCTTATTAAATTCATTGTCTGTTTTGGCACCGAACTCTTCGGCTTTCTGTTTGATGAATTGTCTGATATTTTCAATCTTCATTTTAATATGGATTTGATGAACTATTTTTATAATTTATAAACACATATAAAAAATAACAATAGGTAATTAATAAAGAAATTATTTGAGTTTAAAACAAAATACCATTAATCAAAGCACTTCAATTCTCATTTTTTATTTCATAATCATTATGACTATGACTTGGGTTAACCTTTTTTAAATCCAATAGTTCTGATAAATCAACATCAAAAACTTTTGCAAAAACAGCCATATTAGAAAGTGAGATGTTTCTTTCTCCTCGCTCAACCATTCCAATATAGGTTCTATGGAAACCAGTTAAAGAAGCTAATTTTTCTTGGCTCAAATTATTATTAAGCCTCAATTGCTTTATTCTTTCACCAAATTCATTTAATAAAAATCTATTTATCATGTTTCAAAACTATACATATTGTATTCCTTAATCAACATACAATATGTATCAAAACTCAATGAATTTTAAAGAGATTTATAAAATAAAATGAATCCAAAAATGAGTTGTAGTTAAAAAAGAATGAATGATTCTTTTTAAATTTTTATTGACTATCACAAATCTACATACCACACAATCCCTCCTCAAAACTCGCCACTTGCTACTTTGTTTTAAAAAAGCTACTTTTATGCTAAAATCAAACGTTTGAAACCTAATATCAAGAAAAGTATTTCGGTGGTACGCAAAATAGTCTTGGGGGCTGTGCTCTTGCTATTGGTTTTGGGTATAGCGCTGCATTTGCCTTTTGTACAGCGTTTCGTCAAAAACCAAGCGGTCGATTACCTACACCAAAAAATCAAAACCAAGGTACAAATCGATTCGCTTTCGTTTGGGCTTTTCCAACCCATAAAAGTGCATGGCTTGTATTTGTCCGACCAAAAGAAAGACACTTTACTAGCTGGGCAACACCTTGCTATCGATTTTAGCCTACTCGATTTGATGAGCAACCAACTAACGTTAAAAAGCATTACACTAGAAGGTGTGACTGCCAAAATAGACCGTTCAAAACAAGGCACTTTCAATTTTGATTACATTACCCAAGCGTTTGCCTCTCCCGAAAAGCCAGAAGAAGAGCCTTCAAAACCTATGGCCATCGTGCTGCGTAAAATCAATCTGGACCAAATACGCTTCGTTTATAATGATACCAAAGACCCCATCAAGGCCACGCTAAAACTCAAACATTTCGATACCGAATTCCAAGCTTTCGATTTAGAAAAGCAAGAAATCGACCTGCCAAAAATCAAAGTCACAGGACTCACCGCAGACGTTTCGCAAACCCTAAAAGCAACTTCCAAAACGGTAGTGACTAACAAAATAGGTACCGCCCCAACGCCCGTTTGGAAAATCAATTTGGGTGAAATTGACCTTCGAAAAGTACAACTCGATTACCTAGAATCGTCTCAAAAAAACAAAGCCCACGTTTCCTTCAAACGTTGGTACAGCAAAATAGATTTGATTGATTTGGCCAATAATTTGGTGGTGATTCAATCCCTACAATTCGAAAATTTAAGAGGAGCAGTTGCTTTGGGAAAAGTTGCCAAAATTGTCGCACCATCTCCAACCCAACCTACTGCAACTCCAAATCTGTGGGAAGTAAAAATCAATCAAACCGATGTAGCACAACTGTTTTTTCAGTTCGACAACAACAACTTTAACCGCCTGAACAAAGGATTGGATTACAACCACATCCAACTCAAAAAAGCCCATCTGAAAGCAACCAATTTTCATTACAAACCCGAATCAATTGCAGTCAACGTAGCTTCTTTTGCCGGAAAAGAGCAAAGTGGTTTGGTAATAGATTCCCTCTCTACCGACTTTTTCTTTGGGCCTAAAAACAGCTATTTGAAAAAGTTGTACCTCAAAACACCACAAACCCTTTTGCGCAACCAAGTGCTTTTGGGCTATCCTTCAATAGCGACATTGAGCAAAAATCCGGGTGAGATATCGATAAAAGCCAATTTAAAAAAGAGCCGATTGGGTTTTAAAGACCTGCTAGTTTTAGCACCTCAATTGGCCACTACCAATCCGTTTGCGAGTAATCCAAAAGGAATTTTACTTATTAACAGTACCGTTTCGGGCAAACTGAATCGCATCGAAATTCCCAATCTCGAAGTGAGCGGTATTGGTAAAACCAAATTACAAGCTAGCGGTTCTATCGTTGGCTTACCCAATGTGGACCAAGCCCGATTCGACATTGCCATTCAAAATTTTGAATCATCGGCACAAGATATAAAGCAATTCGCACCCAAAGGAAGTTTGCCTTCGAACCTTAGCTTACCCAATCAATTGAGCGGAAAAGGAAGTTTCAAAGGTACAATTCACTCCTTTTTTACCGATGTGGTGCTCAATAGTAGTTTTGGCAAAGCCAAAGTAAAAGCTACCTTCGACCAACGCCAAAAAAACAAAGAACGCTACGATGCCCAAGCCGAGTTCACCAATTTTGATTTGGGTCGTTTGATTCAGAATAAGGATTTGGGTAAAATAAGTAGCCGCATCCGAGTAAAAGGAACTGGACTGGACCCAAAAACGGCAACAATTGTAAGTACAGGTACAGTCTCTAAACTGATGTACAACAATTACGCGTATCAAAATTTGAGTTGGAATGGCGCAATGAAACGAGGGCTTTTTGAAGCCACGATGGATGCGAACGACCCTAATTTGACTTTTAATTTGACTGGAAGTGGAGGGATGAACGGCAAAACGCCAAAAGGAAACGTAAAACTCCATTTGGACATCGCCGATTTAGAAAAACTGAATCTTCACGCGGGTCCTTTAAAACTAAAAGGTGAAGTCGATGCCAATATCCTTTCCGCCGATTTGGACCGTCTTAACGGAACCATCATTGCACATCAGCTGGTAATCACCAACGAAAAAGGAGCTTTCCCGATAGATTCTATTCAATTTAAAGCGATATCGAATAAAGAAAAAACCGAATTGCTCTTGAATTCAAGCCTTGTGGATGCAGCTATGGAGGGGCAATTTAAAATTAGCCAATTGGCAATGGCTTTGCAAAACTCAATAGCGCATTATTACAATACGACACCAAAAGCCAAAAGAAAAACAACGACTCCGCAAAAGTTCAGCTTTACGCTCAATACCAAAGAAAGTCCGTTGTTTGCACAGTTATTACCTGAGGTAAAGGAATTGGCACCTATTCAGTTTTCAGGACGCTACAATTCGGTAAACGATTCCATTGCAATCACAGGGAAAATGCCAAAATTGGTGTACGGCAATCAAACCATCACCAATGCCGATTTGACTATTTCTACCAATGACAATGCACTGAACTATAGCCTATTCATTGATGATATTCAAAATCCACAAATGCAATTACCTTTTACGTTATTGTCTGGAAAGGTCGCGCAAAACCAAATTGATTATGCCCTACAACTTAAAGACAACAAAGACAAAGAGCGTTATTTTCTTGCTGGAAATGTAACTACCAATCAAGGCAACACTTTATTGCATTTGGATAAAAATGCCTTACTGAATTACGAAACTTGGCAACTACCAGAAAACAATCAAATCGTTTCTACGCCAAAGGGATTAATTATTTCGGATTTCAAACTAGAACACGAAGGAAGCAGTATTAGTGCGCAATCGCAAACGCCAACCGCCAATGCGCCTATTGCTTTGGCTTTTGAAAATTTCGACATCCAAACGCTAAGTAGTATGGTCGAAAAAGGCGACTGGCAAATGAGCGGTAAAATCAACGGTACAGCTATAGTCAAAAATAGTGCAACTAAACCGCTTTTCACTTCGGATATAAAAATCGACGCCTTTACTTTCAAAAAAGAACCCGTAGGCGATTTTGTGATTCAAATTAAAAACGAAAGAGACAACGAATACGATACGCACGTAGCACTCACAGGTCAAGAAAATGACGTACAACTAGACGGGATTTATAATAGCCAAAGCGATAGTTTCGATATGAAATTGGCTATCGAAAAGCTCAATATGAAGAGTATTCAAGGCTTTTCTATGGGGCAACTAACCAAAAGCAATGGTTTCTTATCTGGAAATTTCGACATCAAAGGAACAACAGCCACTCCTAATTTGACTGGGCAATTAAAGTTCAACAATGTTGGCTTCAATGTAAAACAACTCAACGCTAATTTTAATTCAATAAATGATGCCATCACTTTTGAAGACCAAAAAATCATCTTTAAAAAGTTTACGATTAAAGACGAAAAGAGTAATGACTTAACTATTGATGGCCAAATTAATACTGCTTCTTTAGAAAATCTCGCTTATGATTTAGCCATTGATGCTAAAAACTTTAAAGCCATTAACTCTAAAGCAAAAGACAACGAATTGTTCTATGGAGAATTATTCCTAGACAACCACATCACTATCACCGGAACTAGCAAAAATCCAATAATTAATGGCGCAATTAAAGTCAATAAAGACACCAAATTTACCATCGTTGTCCCTCAATCCGACCCTTCAATAGCCGACAGAGAAGGCATCGTTGAGTTCATAGACCAAAACCATCCTGTTTTGGTGACCACTTTAAATGGAGACCAAAAAGCCAGTCAAAGCGACATCATTGGACTAAACGCCTCCGTAGACATTACGGTAGACAAAGAAGCCGAACTCACAATGATTATAGATAAAACGTCTGGCGATTTTGTAAAAGTAAAAGGAACGGCCAACTTAAACGGTGGTATTGACGCCTCTGGAAAAACCAATCTAACGGGAAAATACGAACTAGAAGAAGGAGAGTATGAAATGACGTTTAGTTCCATCAAGAAGAAGTTCAACATCAAAAAAGGAAGCTATATTTTATGGAAAGGCGAGCCTATGGAAGCCGATATCAATATTACCGCCGTGTACAACGTCAAAACGGCTCCTATCGATTTGGTCCTAAACCAAATTGGTAGTGTTTCAGCCTCCGAAAAAAACACCTATAAAGAGAAAATTCCGTTTGAAACCGAACTAAAAATGACGGGCGAAATTATGAAACCCGAAATTGCATTTGACATCGTAGTCCCAGAAAACAGTTCCGTTTCGTCAAAAGTCATAAGTAAAACAAAATCAAAATTAGACCAACTGAGACAAGACCCGAACGAGATGAACAAACAAGTCTTTGCTTTATTGGTGTTGGGGAATTTTATGGGTGAAAATCCGTTGTCGAGCGAATCTGGTTTTTCGGCAGAATCGATGGCGAGAGGAAGCGCGAGTAAAATCTTATCGAACCAATTGAATAATTTGGCTGGCGATTTGATTAAAGGTGTCGAATTGAATTTTGATGTACAATCCACCGAAGATTACTCAACTGGTCAAAAAGAAAACAAAACCGATTTGAATGTAGCCGTCTCCAAAAAGTTATTCAACGACCGAATAAAAGTTACCGTGGGCAGTAGTTTTGAATTGGAAGGTAGCCAACAAGCCAATGAAAAAGCCACTAATATTGCCGGCGATGTGTCTATCGATTACCAAATTACCAAAGACGGACGCTATAAAATGAGAGGGTATCGCATTAACAAATACCAAGTAGCGCTTCAAGGGGAAGTGGTCGAAACGGGGGTTTCTTTCATCATCACGATGGATTACAATAAATTTAAAGAGTTGTTTAAGAGAAGTAAATAAACAGTAGTTGAAATTGAAAAGTAGTTAAAAGTAAACCACATAGAATCATAGGTTAAGCTTTAAAAAAAAGAATAAATAGCAATAACATTATTTCACACATAGAACAACTATGTGAATAGTAAAACGTCTTTTTTTTCTCTTTTAAAACTAAAAATTCTATGCCTCTAGCCTGCACTGAGGCATCGAAGTGTGGTTAAAAATAATAGCAAACGTTAAGTAAATAAGGAATCAAAAACAAAGTACAGTGAAAATACATCATAAAATAGTATTCATTTTGCTAGTCGCCATTGGGCTACAAAGCTGTTCTTCTACTAAAAATCTAGCAGAGGGCGAATTGCTGTACACAGGAGCCAAAGTAACTGTTGAAGGACAAATACCTTCAAAAGAAAAAAAAGCATTAGTCACAGAACTGAAAGCACTCACGAGACCTATCCCAAACAAATCCTTATTTGGAACCTATCCCAAATTGTACATTTACAACTTTGCTGGCATACCAAAAAAAGAAAAAGGATGGCGAAATTGGTTGCGTACCAAAGTGGGAGAAGCACCCGTTTTGAACACCAAACTAGATCCCGAATACAATCGATTAGTGTTACAAAATTATTTGGAAAACAACGGTTTTTTCAATGCAAAAACCAAAGCTGACACCATAGTAAAAGGTAAAAAAGTAGCAGCAATTTATACGGTAACGCCAGCCAAACAATACCGCATCAAAAAAGTGGTTTTTCCAAAAGATTCCTCGGATTTATCCAAAGCCATTAGCAGTACCGAGAGAAAAAGTTTACTCAAAATTGGCGATACCTACAGCCTTGCAACCATAAAAGAAGAGCGCATCCGTATTGACGAACGCTTAAAAGAACAAGGCTTTTACTATTTTAGTCCTGAATATTTGAAAATTCAAGTAGACTCAACGGTAGCCCAACAAGAAGTTGATTTGATTGTAAAAGTAAAAGAGGAAACACCTGCTCGTGCCCGATTTTTTTACAAAATCAACCAAATTGTAATTTACCCCAACTACACCCTTGGGGCTGACACCATCAGTGCTTTCAAAAAAGCCGTGAATCAATACAAAGATTTCACCATTGTTGACCGTGAGGCACTGTTCAAAGCCAAAATTTTTGATCGTGCACTGTACTTCAAAAAAGACGATGTGTACAACCGTACCAATCATAATTTATCCTTGAATCGCTTGGTGAATTTGGATGTTTTTAAATTGGTTAAAAATGAATTTAAACCTACGCTACTAAAAGGGAACTATTTAGATGCCTTTTACTATTTATCGCCATTAGAAAAAAAATCATTCCGTTTTGAAGTTTTAGCCAAAACCAATTCAGCCAATTATAACGGAACCGAGTTGAATGGCAATTGGATCCACCGCAACACTTTTAAAGGAGCCGAGTTGCTTTCTATTTCAATTTTTGGTGGATATGAAATTCAAGTTTCTGGTCAAAATAATGGCTTCAATGTGTATCGTTTGGGTACCGAAGCCAATTTGATTTGGCCACGAATGATTTCCCCCATCCACTTCAAAATGAGCAATCGCTTTACTCCAAAAACCAAAGCGACTTTGGGCTATGAATTTCAAGACCGTCAGCAATTGTACAGGCTGCAAACGTTTAAAGCGCTGTTTGGCTACAACTGGAAAGAAAATGCTAGAAGAGAGCATACACTAAACATAGGTGAAATCGTTTTTGCCCGACCACAAAACGTAACCCAATTGTACCTCGATGAAGTAGCACTAAATCCCTCACTAGGCAAAGTGATTGAGCGCCAACTTATTTTTGGTCCCACTTACTCTTACACCTACTCCAACACGGCACAAAGAAGAAAGAAAAACACCATTTATTACAAAGGTACGGTAGACCTATCGGCTGCGGTTACAGGTTTGATTGCTGGTGCCAACATCGATAAAAAAGATACGCTAAAAGTATTTGGCGTGCCCTTCAGCCAATATGTAAAATTCGAAAATGAATTCCGCCATTTTTTAAAATTAGGAAAGGAAACCCAATTGGCGAGTCGGATTATTGTAGGTACTGCTTTGCCTTTTGGGAATTCAAAAGAAATGCCTTTTATCAAGCAGTTTTTTATTGGAGGAACCAACAGTATTCGTGCCTTTAGAGCACGTTCTATAGGACCGGGAAGTTACATCGATAAAGCGGTAAATACTGATGGTTTTTTGGCAGACCAATCAGGAGATATCATAATCGAACTCAACACCGAATACCGAACTACTCTGTTTAGTTTTGTGAAAGGTGCCGCTTTTATTGACGCAGGAAATATTTGGTTGCTCAATGAAAACAAAGACAAACCAGGAGCCAAATTTTCTAAAAACTTTATGAAAGAAATGGCAGTCGGCGCAGGTCTTGGATTGCGCTTTGACTTTAATTTTTTGATACTTCGAACGGATTTTGCTTTCCCGCTTCGCAAACCTTACCTGCCTGAAGGCAATCGTTGGGTTATTGACCAAATCAACTTGGGGAATGGAGCGTGGAGAAAAGAGAACTTGATTTTTAATTTGGCGATTGGGTATCCGTTTTAGTATTTATTGAAAAGCTGAAAAAACTTAACCACAAAGGGCACAAAAAATTTAACCGCAAAGTTCACAAAGGGTTACGCAAGGAACGCAAAGAATAAACGATTAAACAGTTAACCAATTAACCGATTTTTTAAAACATTTAAGGCATTTAAGGGCATATAAGTTGTGGTGTGTTGTTGTCAAGTAAAAATGGAAGAGTAAATAAGTCTTAAAATATTCGTGGTGAAAATTTAACCGCAAAGTACGCAATGATTTACGCAAGGGACGCAAAGTTTTTCTACTTTTTAATCTGTGTAAATCTGTGTAATCTGTGTCAAAACCTTAACCGCAAAGGACGCAAAGGACGCAAAGTTTTTCTACTTTCTAATCTGTGAAAATCTGTGCAATCTGTGTCAAAAAAAATAATCATAAAAAAAGCGCGATTATAAAAATCGCGCTTTGTTGTTTAAGATAAATAAAGACTAGTTCACCAAGAACAATGCATTACTAAAGAGTAAATTTCCGTTTTCCCAGAAGGCTCTAAACAATGGATTATCTACCATATAAATTACTTTTCCAGAACCTTTGTAGTCTATGGCGAAATTTACCGTTTCTGGTAATTCTTTGCCAATTTCGTGACCAACAAAACCATAGCTTTTGTAGCCTTTAGGAACATACGCAATATTTGAAGCGTTTTTCAATAAAGCATAATGACGGCTATCGGTTTTTAAGCTAAAGTATTTTTTGCCTAAACCAAAGGCCATCGGGTGGGTTACATCTAATACATTTTCGATGATGGCTCCCGGAATGGCATCCGACATGGAACGACGCTCTTCGTTGGCTGAATCTAAGAATCGTTTTTGCAATTCTTTTTCTTTGGTCGCTTTTTCTGCTTTTTGCTTGTCATCATCGGTAGCATAGGCATTTAAGGCAAAACCATCTTTTCCATCAAAAATATCCAAAGCTCCATTCATAGCAATGATTTTTCCTCCGCTATTCACCCATTCGTTGATACGTTTTTGTTCTCCATCGGAGAAATCATAATTACCATCCGCCAAAATCAAAGTATTGAATTCTTGCAATTTCACTCTTCGGAAACGGTCCACATCTACAATGCTTACTGGATAGCCAATGGTTTCTTCTAAATAAAACCAAACCGAACCAAAGTCAGTAGAATTTACTCCTCTTCCTGATAAAAACAAGATTTTTGGAGCTGTCAATAGTGGGAAGTTTTCTCCACCTAAATCTCTGGCATTTTTAGAAAACCCAGAAGACAGTATAGAGAAATCCGATTTCTTTTTCACGATTTCACCCACTACTTTTTCAAAATCAACCACCTTTGGATTATCGCCTTTGCTTACAATTAATCCACCTGGTTCTACAGTAGTGCTTCCAAAAACAGCTTGTTTCATCGCTGAGCGTACTTTGATGCCTTTTTGGTGCAATAGTGCTACCACTTGAGCTGAAGTACGGTTGTTCCAAGGAATATGAAACGCATACACTGAACTTGGTATAGAAGATGAAGTCGTTTCAATCGTAGGTTTTGTTTTGATATTGATGGCATTTTTCAAAGCATACCCTTCTACACCATACGCCAATGGCAATGCCCAAGCTGTGATGTCATAAGACAAACTATCATTCAATTTGTGATTGGGTTCAAACAAAATTTGGGCAAAAACTGCTTTTTGTTGGTCAACTTTAATAATCATGTCATTAGGTTCGATCGTAAAGCTGTTGTCTTTTTTTGTTTGGTAATTAAAACCACTAGCGGTTTGTTTGGCATCAGCATACGAAAATTCGATTTTGTTTTTTTGCAACAAATCGGCCAATTGTTCTAGTTTAGGGTTGTTTTTCATCACGTAGGTAGCATACTTACCTTTCATGGTTTTTCTTGAAGTATTCATAAACCCTCTAAACCCTTTCAACAAAGGCTCCACTTGAGAAGCAGCCGATTCCACTATCGTTAAAACAGTGGTAGCGTGATGTGTCAAACGGTCTTTGATGGTCACACTTACACCGTTTTCCATAGTCACTTCTCTTCCTGCTCCAATTCCACCTTGCTCTACGGTCATCCCTACAGCACCGTTGTACGTTGGATACGTATCTCCATAACTTGGGTAAAACAAATCGAAACGCTCGCTAGTGTTGTACAACCAGTTTTGAGCATCGAATTTAGCGGATATATTTTTTCCCAACAAAGCGTGAAAATCTCTTTGATACGGCTCAATAAACTCGTGCAAAGGTTCTGCTGAAGGTGGAAAAAAGTATGGCGAATTATAACCTTGTTCGTGAACGTCTGTATGCACTTGCGGCATCCATTGGTTGTACAAAGCAATACGTTGTTGGCTTTCTTTTTGTGTTTGCCAAGCCCAGTCTCTATTCAAATCAAAAATGTAGTGATTGTAGCGTCCACCTGGCCATTCTTCCATGTGTTCTCTATCGGTAAGACCTGGATGCGTGTTTTTTCCAGCGATTTCGTGCAACCAATTTCCGTATCTTGAATACCCATCTGGATTCACACAAGGGTCAAGAATTACCACGGTATTTTTCAACCATTCTTTGGTGGTTTTATTTTCTGGGTTGGTCAACTCGTAGGCAACAGTCAAAGCACTTTCGGTTCCCGCCCATTCGTTTCCGTGCACATTGAAGCTCAACCAAACAATTAGTTTATCGCCTACAGTTTTGGATTGATTGGGTGCCATACCAATGGCTGCTAAGTTGTTCAAACGAATTTGCTCCAAATTGGCTAAATTCTCAGGCGTTGAGATATAATACACATTCAAGTTGCGGTGTTCGGCAGTTTGTCCGTATCTATAAGGTTTAATGTAGGACGTTTGTGCAACCAAATGTTCAAAATAATCTTCAACTTGGTGGTAAAAAGTAATGTGTTTACCATAATCAGGAATGAACTGAGAAGGACTTTTTACTTGAGCCGAAACCCAAGCAGTGGTGGCTAAAAATAAAGATAGAATTAGTTTCTTCATACTTTTTTTGGTTTATTAGAATTCAAAAATAGGGAAACCATAGGTATTGACCTAAATAAATTACAAACTAACTCATCATGCGAATTTGAACGCCTTTTTAATTAGAATTTCATAAAGAATAACAAGACAAAAGTTTTTAAATAATTACAAGTAAAAACAATCAACATACATTTATTTTTACGCCACAAATAAAAAAAGTAAATTTGATAGAACCTATTGAAAAACAACCTTATAAAAACACGCCTTAAAACCAAATATTCATGAGTAAAGAAGAAAAACCAAAGAAAAAAAAGCTTCTTTTTGAAAAATTAAGTTCGAAAGAAAGAATTGAACGAGCCAAGCAATTTTCAGCTCAATTCAAAGTCAAGGAAGAGGATAACTTTCAATTATCGGATTACAAAACCGATATTGATGTAGAACTTAGCAATAAGAAATTGGATAAGATTCTAACGCTTGGCGTGGAGGCTTTGGCAGATATGCAAGAAATTCTATATGCTCAGGACAAATGGTCGCTATTACTCATTTTTCAAGCGATGGATGCTGCTGGAAAAGATGGCGCCATCAAACACGTGCTTTCGGGTGTGAATCCACAAGGGTGTCAAGTCTCTTCTTTCAAAGCTCCGAGTTCGGAAGAATTGGACCATGATTTTCTTTGGCGTTGCCAAAAACATTTACCCGAACGAGGTCGTATCGGTATTTTTAATCGTTCGTATTATGAAGAAGTATTGGTCGTTCGAGTGCACGAACAAATTCTGAAAGCCCAAAAACTTCCTCAAGAATTGGTTACCGAATCTATTTGGGAGGAACGTTTTGAAGACATTCGCAATTTTGAAAAATACCTGAATCGCAATGGAACTATCGTGATTAAATTTTTCTTGAATGTATCCAAAGAAGAGCAAAAAAAACGTTTCATAGAACGCATCGACGACCAAGATAAAAACTGGAAATTCAGTGCTTCCGATGCCAAAGAAAGAGGTTTTTGGGACGATTATATGAATGCTTACCAAGATTTGATTCAAAAAACAACCACAACGCACTCTCCTTGGTACGTCGTTCCCGCAGATAATAAATCGTATGCTCGTATTGTCATTGCTTCGGCCATTATCAATGCCTTAGACGAAATGGGATTAGAATACCCAAGAGTAAGCCCAGAAAAAGTAGCCGAATTACAAGAAATCAGAAAGGCTTTGCTAGAAGAATAGATAACTCATTGGGTAAAATTCTTTTTTACCACACTTCGATACCTCAGTGCAGGCTAGAAGCATAGAATTTGTAGATTTTAAATAGAAAGAAATAGACGTTTTACTATTCACATAGCTCATCTATGTGAAAAATAGTGCTATTTCTGTTTTTTCTATGTTGATTTAGGTCAATCTATGATTCTATGTGGTTATTTTTTTTGTATTTCACCAAACGGGTAATAGATAGTATTTCTTTGCCAAGTCTGATAACTATCTTGGCAAAGGAGTTTTTCAAACTTATTGATTTTCGATTTCTAACCAGACTAAAAATAATTTGTAACCAATAGTTAGAATCACTGCGCCTAGAAAAAGACCTAAAAAACCACTCAACATAAAGCCACCAATTGCACCTAAAAAAACTACTGGCATTGGAACTGGCGCATTTTTACCCAACAAAATAGGTTTAAGCACATTGTCAGCCAAAAGGGTAATCAATAACCAAATCGATAATAAAGTTGCCGTGGTGGTATCTGATACCGAAAACATATAAATAGCAACTGGAATAGCGATAGGCCCAATCCCAATTTGAACCACCGCCAACACCAAACAAGCAACTGACCATAAACCAGCAAATGGCACACCCGCAACAAAAAAACCGATACCAGCCATAACCGCTTGTATCGCGGCTACTCCCAAGAATCCTTTGACCACATTTTGAATGGTAGTGACAGTAATAGTGGCAAAATGCTCACCGTTTTCTCCTGCCAATTTATAGAATACTTTACTAGAAATGACTTTTAAATTTTCAGAAAAAGCCAATAAAAATCCAGCAATGATAATAGATAAATTAAATTGTAGAATTCCTTTTCCAATGCCCGCAAAGGCAGATAATATCCAAGAGCCAACTGTTGTCACTTCCTCAGAATATTTCAATACCGTTTCTTGAAGATTATCCGAAGCATGCTGCCAAATCTCTACAATAGGTCTAGTAAAAGAAGGCCAATTGGCTGTAGTTTCATTGGGTGGCGGAATGATTGGTTCTCCGGCTTGATAATTTAAGGTCAAATAGCTGATGCCTTCATAGAGTGATTCGGTTACCAAAATACTAGGTATAATTATTAAACTCAAAAGTAAAAGGGTCAACAAAATGATAGGTGTTTTGGTTCTGCCCCTAAACAATTTTACCGCCGATAAATAAATGGGATACATTGCAATAGCGATAACCACTGCCCAAATTAACATTAATATAAACGGCTTTAAAATAGAAAAACACCAAAATACAATTAAAAAAAGCATCCCCAATCGGATAATGATATCGGTTATTTTTTCGAATTTATTTTCTTCTGGTTTGGATTGTTGGTCTTCCATATGTTTTTGATTTATAAAAGTAAATATATCAATTTAAAAACATTTTCTATTTAAAAGCTGTAGCAAAAAGTATTACAATGCTTTATAGAATTGACATAAAAGACAGTTTCGACAGTCACATCATTTAACTGAATATTAAAAAATAATTAATATGATTCTTATTTAAAAAGAATTCAATAATTGAACACTTATTTCAGTATAAAATTTTGCAGATTTAACATTGATTCCTATATCTTTGTTTTACAAATTTTACTCTAGAATTATGGAAGAATGCATTTCTGTTTTCGATATGTTAAAGATTGGCGTAGGGCCATCTAGTTCTCATACCTTAGGTCCGTGGCGTGCTGCCGAACGTTTTCTTGAAGAATTACGTCAGGATTTTGATTTGAATAATATCACTAGAGTAAAAGTAGATTTGTACGGTTCTTTGTCTTTGACTGGAAAAGGACACGCTACTGATTTGGCCGTGATGTTAGGTTTGAGTGGTCAAGACCCTGAATACATTCCCGTGCAAGATATTGACGGCATCATCAAAGCCATAGAAAACAATCATTTGATTCAATTAGGCAACGAGAAAGCGCTTCCTTTTTATATTTTACAAGACATTGTTTTTCATAAAGAGTTCCTTCCCTTTCACGCCAATGGATTAACATTTACTGCTTTTTTTGAAAATGAAACCGAATATGCATCCACTTTTTATTCTATTGGAGGCGGATTTGTGGTAAAAGAAGAGCGTAGCAATGCCAAACAGAAGATTGCCATAAAATGTGCTTTCCCCTTCCCTATCAACAATGCAGCAGAATTACTAGACTATACCCAAAAAGAAAACAAAAGCATCTCAGAAATTGTCTATGCCAATGAGATTTCGATGCGACCAGAAGCCGAAGTACATAGTGAACTATTGCGCATTTGGCACACGATGCTAGAATGTATGTACATTGGCTGTCATTCAGAAGGTATATTGCCTGGTGGACTCAATGTCCGCAGAAGAGCTTTTGATATGCATCAAAATTTGATTGGCTTATCGAATTATGATTCGCCACAATCTTGGTTAGAAGAAATTCGTAAAACCGAAGTAAAGTTTCGTCAAATTCTGAAATGGGTAAGCTGTTTTGCCTTAGCTGTAAACGAAGTAAACGCTGCTTTAGGACGCGTCGTAACAGCCCCAACTAACGGAAGTGCTGGCGTTATTCCAGCCGTACTAATGTATTATATGGTGATTGAAAACCACCAAGCCGACGAAAAACAAATCAAACAATTCTTGATGGTAGCAGGCGAAATTGGAAGTATTTTCAAAAAAGGAGCCACTATCTCTGCCGCTATGGGTGGTTGTCAAGCCGAAATCGGCGTGTCATCGGCTATGGCGGCGGGAGCATTATGCGAAGTAATGGGCGGAACTCCAGCACAAGTATTGATGGCTGCCGAAATTGCAATGGAACACCACTTGGGTTTAACTTGTGACCCTATTGGCGGTTTGGTTCAAATTCCGTGTATTGAACGCAATACGATGGGCGCCATAAAAGCCATCAACGCAGCGGAATTGGCACTCGAAACCGATTCTAAAAACGCCAAAGTCCCTTTAGATAAAGTAATTGATACGATGTGGCAAACCGCCAAAGATATGAACTCTAAGTACAAAGAAACCTCCGAAGGTGGATTGGCTATAGCGGTTAATATGGCGGATTGTTAATACAAATGAGACCTCGTTTCGTATACTTTATTCTTGCCTTTCTTACGATCGTATTGGGAATTGCTTCCCGAAAAATAGTGGGTATTCCCTTATTTGTGGGCGATATCTTGTATGCCGTATTGGTCTATTTTGGTTTTCGGTGGCTGTTTTTGAAAAGTAAAATACTTTGGCAAATTGGACTTCCTTTACTGTTTTGCTTCGCGATAGAAATCCAACAACTTAGTACAGCCACAAAACTTGTTGCGATTTGGGAGACTACTATAGGACATTATGTCTTGGGACAAGGTTTTTTGTGGAGTGATTTATTGTGCTACTCGATAGGTATTGGATTAGCGTATGCTGTAGACCAATTTTGGCTCAAACAAAAGGTTTCTTAATCTCGAAAATTTCTCGAAGCAACGACTGCCCTAGCCCTGATGGGAACGGCATCCTGTGGCGCTGGGGTTCAGCGACACAGATACAGTGGACAGCAGGATTAGCTCCTAAACACTTCCTAATTTGAAATAAAAAGTACATCCTAATCCAAGGTCACTTTTTACGCCAATAGTCCCGTTTTGAGCCTCGATGAACTCTTTTGAAATGGCCAATCCAAGTCCAGTACCCGTTTTATGACTCCCTGGAATTTGGAAATATTTATCGAAAACTTTGCTTTTGTATCGAACATCTATTCCTTTTCCTTTGTCAATTACCGAAAAAACAACTTGATGTTTTTCGCTTGTTAATTGTATGGTAATCGTGCTTTTTTCGGAGGAATATCGTATGGCATTGGTCAAAAAATTAATCAACACCCATACGGTTTTCTCACTATCCGCTTTGATGCTTGGCAGGTTTTCATCCGCTTCGACGACTAGTTCAATCTGTTTTTGCTCTGCTTGTACTTTTACGGCTTCTGTGGCATACTGTGCCATTTCGTATGGATTGCTTCTTTCGATATTCAACTGAATGTTTCCAGTTTCTACTTGTGAAAGTTCCAATAATTCTCCTGTAATTTTCAACAAACGGTCACTATCTTCCTTGATGCTATCGACCAAGTGTTTTTGTTCTTCGTTAATAATACCTGTTCTTTTATTTTCAAGCAATTGCAGGCTCATTTTTATGGAAGCAAT
Source organism: Flavobacterium sp. (assembly GCF_027531905.1). GTDB lineage: Bacteria > Bacteroidota > Bacteroidia > Flavobacteriales > Flavobacteriaceae > Flavobacterium. The sequence continues at coordinate 41,290 of NZ_JAPZSU010000025.1, forward strand.
AGGCGTTTTTAATTCGTGGGAAACAGTCGCAATAAAATTGGTTTTGGCAAAATCTAGTTCTTTGAAAAAAGTAATATTTCTCAAAATAATAACATTTCCAATGGTTATCGCTTGGTCCTCGCCTGTTGGTTTTATGGTGATTTTTACGATTTCTTTTTCAAAATAACTTTCTTTAGCATCGGCGAAAATTTTCATTATTTGCGCTTTTTCATTTTCTGATTTTTCTATGAGCAAAGATTGCATCAAATCGTTCGTCAATGCCAAATTTTTAGCCGATTTTCCGACAACCTCCTCTTGTTTCAAGCCCATAATTTTGATGGCTTCATCATTGATAAACAAAATATTTTCCTCATTATCCAAACCTATAATTGGGTCGTGCATATTGTTAATCAAAGTCTCTAAACGTTTTTTCTCAAAAGACAATTTGTACAAATTGCTATTGTGGTATTCTTGCAATTTTTCGGCCATTGTATTAAAGGAATTGGCTAAGTCTCCAAATTCGTTATGATTCATAAAATGCACCCTTTCGGTATAGTTTTTATTGGCGATTTGCTGAATACTTGCTGTAAGTTCCTTGATGGGATTGGCAATGTTATTGGGTAAGTTGACCAACAAATTAAAGGCAATCAAAAAGCACAGCGTTCCCACAACTGCAATCCAAAAATTGGCTTTTTCGGCGGATTGTTGGGCGATAGCTCCTTTTTCCTTGATGGCATTCATATTCAATTGCATAATATCATAAATATCGGTTCGAATTTGTTCTTTTAGCTTTTCATCCTGAAGATTTTGTTTCAAAAAAGCAAAACCTTGCTTGAGTCGCATCGTTTTTTCGAACTCGCCTTTTTCTGTAATATTAGCCACTTGAGCCTCTAAATTCTTTTGAAAAACGGCAACTTCACCCACGGAATCAGGCGTAATTTTATCCAAAGCCGTTAGCATATTTCGAGAGTATTCTAAGGTGATATAGTTGGCTTTTAAAATATTTTGAGTGTCTTTTTTTATCAAAAAAACGTAATAGGAACTAACCAATGACAGGATAATGATTAAGCAAAATAGCAATCCTACGCCTAGATTCAATTTCGTTTTAATTCTCATTTTGTGATAGCATTATAAATTATGATAAAATTACTAAATCAACATTCGATAACGAAAGCGTATTCAATAATCGTCTGAAAAGTGAGGTTGATAAAATAGCCTTTATTAGACTATACTGTGGTTTTCCAATACAAACTGTTGTAATTTGTTTTTGTTCGACTATGGACAAAATGGCATCGGTGATTTTTTTATTTTCTACTTTAATGACTTCTGCGCCTAATTCTGTGGCTAGTTTAAAATTATTAATCAAGCGTCTTTGTTTGTCCAAAGCAATTTTGTCGCTGCTCTCCTTTGGTGTTTCCACATACAAAACATACCAATCGCTATTGTAATAAGTAGCCAAACGAGCCGTTTTTCGAATCACAATTTTGGCAGTTACATCATTAGAACTGATGCAAGCCAATAATTTTTCGTGACGCAATGCGCTTTTTTTAGGGATTTCATTTTCTACTTTTCGAACGACTTGGCTCGCCACTTCTTTCAATGCTAATTCACGCAATTGCAAAATTTGATCCGACTTGAAAAAATTATTCAAAGCCGTCTGAATTTTATCCGGAGTGTAGATTTTACCTTCCTTTAATCTGGCAATCAAATCCTCCGAAGTCAAATCGATATTCACCACCTCATCGGCCATTCGGAGCACATTATCAGGAACTCTTTCTTTGACATCTATATTGGTAATCTGCTTTACATTTTCATTCAAACTCTCAATATGCTGGATATTTACTGCCGAAATCACATTGATTCCTGCTTCGAGAATTTCCAAAACATCTTGCCAGCGTTTTTCGTTTTTACTTCCTTCAATATTGGTGTGCGCCAGTTCATCTACAATCACCACTTCGGGACGCAGATTGATAATCGCTTGCACATCTAGTTCTTGGAGCTGCTTGCCTTTATAAAAAATACTTCGACGCGCTATAATTGGCAAACCGTCAAGTAATTCGTGGGTTTCCTTTCGATTATGCGTTTCGACATAGCCAATCTTAACGTCAATTCCTTTCTTTAATAACGTATGCGCTTCTTGCAACATTCGATACGTTTTGCCAACACCCGCAATCATCCCAATGTAAACTTTGAACTTTCCTCTGCGCGATTTTTGGATTAAATCGAGAAAGTGCTTTACGTTATTTTCTTTTTCATTGTCCATACTAAACAATTTGGTTCTTAGCATTTAAACCGTTAAGATGTTAAAACAACTAACATCTTAATGGCAAATAATTGGTAGCATTACCCATTGGGGAAATACAACTTAAATAAACAATTAACCACATAGAATCTTAGATTAAAGCAAATCAACACAGAAAAAAAAGAAATAACACTATTTTTCACATAGATAAGCTATGTGAATAGTAAAACGTCTATTTATATCTTTTAAAAGAAACTCTAAATTCTATGTATCTCCTATGTGGTAAAAAAAAATCATCCAAAAGATTACAACTTCTCTTTTACAAAGAAATGACGAGAGATGTAGTTAAGAATACATTACTATTGGTTGGATTATTGTTCTTTAAAAAGATATCGTCTTTACTATTTAATGATCTCGCTTCCAATCGGAACATAATGTTATTGGCTACCAAATAATCAAAATTTGCCGAGAAACCATAGGTCTTAAACCCATTTGGCGTTCCTGTTGCTATCATTACCCCATTTTTATCCTGATAATATTCTCCTCTAGCGGCCAACTGAATTTTGTCTGTGGGCTTGTATTGAACGATTACTGATGGATTGTACCAAACATCGTAATCGCTACTTCCTTTTGCGGATTGCTGCGCTCCAATATCAAAACCGGCAATTACACTTGTTTTTTCGGTCACTTTAAATGTTCCGAAAAAATCGTTGAAATAGCGCCATTTCTTATCTATATCAGGTTGTTCATTCCCAACGTAAGTACTCCAATTTAAGGATAGACTTGCCGATGGTTTAAAAGTTACTTGAGTTCCAAAGGCAGGCGTTTGATTGCCATCCATTTTTTGGATACGTTGCCATCCATTCAAATACATTGCTGCTAGATACCATTTTTCAGACGCAGAAGTGTAGCCTATTTTTACACCCGTTTCATAATAAGGCGTATTATCCGCACCTATACTTCGGGTCAACGTCATACAATCTTTCCCGATCGCACTTTCAAAACCAATATGCGAAGGCATAACTCCAGCATCAATCCAAAGATTATGTTCTTTTGAAATTTTTACACCCACATTCGCTTCAAACACATTTTGCAACAAGTCCTGCTCGGCCGCCATATTGTACTGAGCATAAGTGCCCGCCATAAGTGCGAAATTGGCACGAACATTCTCTTTCGAATAATTCATTTTGGCGATTCCTAAATTCAAATTCACCTCATTTGATTTATTATAATTGTAAATAAATCCCGGTTTGGTATGATTGTCTGGTTTCCCAAAATCATAACTGTAATAAAGATCTATATACCCTGAAAAAGTAAGGGGACTTTTTGATGCTTCTTGAGCATAAATTGTTGTAAAACCGAAAGCCAAAAAGGCTGAGACTAGTATTTTTTTCACTTTATTTAATTATTTATTATTTGGAGCCCAGCTATTCACTGCAATCTTTAGTGCCAAACCCTGGCACTAAAGGATTTCCGTTGCTATCTGGGCTAGGGCATTTCGTATTTCAAGACGTTTTATTTTAATTTATCTAAGGCTACATTCAACTCTAAAACATTTACCGTTGAAGTTCCCATTACCGATGGTTTGTTGATGTTAGATTCCACCAACGCTTTTACTTTTTCTTCAGATAATTTTCTAACTTGAGCAACTCTTTTCACCTGAATCAAAGCACCTTCTGGTGAAATATTGGGGTCCAAACCACTTCCCGAAGCCGTTACCAAATCCGATGGAATCTCGGCTTTTTTCAAATACGGGTGCACCACCAAAAACGTGTCAATTCTTTTTTGAACCAAAGCCAGATACTCTGCATTGCTTGGTCCTTTGTTGCTTCCCGCACTTCCTGCAGCATTATAATCAACTGCCGATGGACGCCCCCAAAAATAGTTAGCTTTATCAAATTTTTGACCTATTTTTTGATACCCTATTACTTTTCCATCAACAGTAATGGTTTCTCCCTTTCCGTTATTGGGAGCAAATTGTGCAATGCCATAAATAGCCAATGGATAAATTACAGCGAATAAAATTACCATTAATACGGTGAATTTTAGTATTGAAAATATGTTTTTCATTTTTGTTTTTGTTTTTTCCTCACCCCCAGCTCCTCTCCTTTGGAGAGGGGAGCCATAGTGGATGAACAAGTTGTTAATGTTACTTCTATTTTGAATCATAAACTGAATGATTTACTAATTATCTATTTCAGTTTCGTCCCCCCCTCTCCTTTGGAGAGGGGGTTGGGGGGTGAGGATTATATAAATAACGTTACCACCAAATCGATGGCTTTAATTCCAATAAAAGGCACAATTATCCCTCCCAAACCGTAAATCAACAGGTTTCTTCTTAAGATAGCTTCTGCACCAATTGGTTTGTAATCCACTCCTCTTAAGGCTAACGGAATCAAAATCGGGATGATAATCGCATTGAAAATCACCGCTGATAAAATAGCACTTTCAGGGCTGTGTAGTTGCATAATATTCAATCCTTGCAAGGCAGGAATTGCTGTGATGAATAAAGCAGGAACGATAGCAAAATATTTAGCTACGTCATTCGCAATGGAGAAAGTAGTAAGCGTTCCTCTGGTCATCAATAGTTGTTTTCCAATTTCTATGATTTCGATTAACTTGGTAGGGTCATTGTCTAAATCCACCATATTACCCGCTTCTTTAGCGGCTTGAGTTCCGCTGTTCATCGCAACCCCAACATTGGCTTGAGCCAAAGCAGGTGCATCATTGGTACCATCACCCATCATCGCTACAAGTTTACCTTGTTCTTGCTCATTTTTGATGTAATTCATTTTATCCTCAGGCTTGGCTTCGGCAATAAAATCATCCACACCCGCAGCTTCGGCAATAAACTTGGCAGTCAATGGATTATCTCCTGTTACCATCACGGTTTTTACTCCCATTTTTCTCAAACGTTCAAAACGTTCTTTCATTCCCGTTTTGATAATATCTTGCAACTCAATTACCCCTTGAACAGCGTTATTTTTTACAACTACCAAGGGCGTTCCTCCTTTTGATGAAATAGTGATAACCGTTTGTGCGATATCTTCTGGAAAAACATTTCCTGCTTGCTGAACGATGTTTTTTACAGCATCTTGAGCGCCTTTTCTAATGTTGGTTCCGTCTCTTAAAACTACGCCACTGGTTCTGGTTTCGGCAGTAAATTTTATAGTTTGTGAGATGTGAGAAGAAAGTTGTGAAATGCTTTCTTTAATTTTGCCTTTTACATCTAACATTTCACTTAATTCCACAATACTTTTCCCTTCTGGAGTATCATCTGCCAAAGAACTTAAAACAGCCGATTGAATAAATTCGTCTTGCGAAACTCCTTTTGCGGGATAAAAATTTGTTGCTTTTCTGTTTCCGATGGTGATGGTTCCGGTTTTATCCAAAAGCAACACATCAATATCTCCCGCAGTTTCTACCGCTTTACCAGATTTGGTGATCACATTGGCACGCAACGCTCTATCCATACCCGCTATTCCAATGGCAGAAAGTAATCCACCAATAGTCGTTGGAATCAAACAGACGAAAAGCGAAATGAAAGCTGCAATGGTAATAGGTGCATTAGCATAATCTGCAAAAGGTTTCAAGGTCACACAAACAATCACGAAGATTAAGGTAAATGCAGCCAAAAGAATGGTCAAAGCAATTTCGTTTGGTGTTTTCTGACGGCTTGCTCCTTCTACCAAAGCAATCATTTTGTCCAAGAAACTTTCTCCTGGCTCTGAAGTTACTATTACTTTAATTTTATCAGACAGTACTTTTGTCCCTCCAGTTACCGATGATTTGTCACCACCTGCTTCACGAATCACGGGAGCACTTTCTCCGGTAATGGCACTTTCATCAATGGTTGCTAATCCTTCGATGATTTCACCATCTGTGGCAATCAAATCGCCAGATTCGCAGATGAAAACATCTCCTTTTTTAAGTTGTGAAGAGGTTAGATGTGAAAAGTGAGAGGCATCAAGATTGTGGAGTAAGACATCTAACATGTCACTTTTTACTTTTTTCACAGATGTTTCTTCGCGTGTTTTTCGCAAACTATCAGCTTGAGCTTTCCCACGGGCTTCGGCAATCGCTTCGGCAAAATTGGCGAACAAAAGTGTTGCAAATAAAATCAAGAATACAATGAGATTGTAAGCAAAACTACCTTCCTCCCCCGGCCCCTCCGAAGGAGGGGAGAACAAAACATACAAAGAAACTATCAGCATTATAGCAGTACCAATTTCAACGGTAAACATTACCGGATTTCTGAACATTGTTTTTGGATTAAGCTTTACAAAAGACTGCACTAGTGCTTCTTTTACTTGCTTACTTTCAAACAATGATTTGGAATTATTTTTAGTCATTTTTAAAACGAGTTAAATGTTTAAATGTTATTCGATTATGATTAGTGGTCTCCGTTTTTTTACTTCTAACCGCTAACTTCTAACTTTTTTCTATTTTAATGTAAAATATTCTGCCAATGGTCCTAAAGTCAATGCTGGGAAGAAAGATAAGGCTGCAATAATTGCGATTACGGCAAAAATCATCACACCAAAAATGGTAGTATCTGTTTTTAAAGTTCCCGCGCTTTCTGGAATGTATTTTTTATTAGCCAATAATCCTGCGATAGCCAAAGGTCCAATTATTGGAAGGAAACGGCTTAACAACAACACTATTCCTGTAGTAATATTCCAAAACGGATTGTTATCTCCTAACCCTTCAAAACCAGAACCATTATTGGCCGCACTCGAAGTGAATTCATAAAGCATTTCGGAGAATCCGTGATGACCAGGATTATTCAACCAACCAGTAGCATTTCCGTTAAACCAATAGCCCATTGCGGTATCATTCGCCGCAAAATAAGTAGCCAAAGCAGTGCCTGATAAGATTAATAAAGGATGGAGAATGGCAATAAAAGCAGCAATTTTTACCTCTCTAGCTTCGATTTTCTTTCCTAAGAATTCAGGAGTTCGTCCTACCATTAATCCAGAAATGAATACTGCCAAAATTATAAAAACATAAAAATTCAACCATCCTACACCACAACCGCCATAAAAAGCATTGACCATCATAGCCAATAATTGCATCGCCCCAGAAACTGGCATCGAACTATCGTGCATACTATTTACAGAACCTGTAGAAATCACAGTAGTGGCTATGCTCCAAAATCCAGAAATAGCAGTCCCAAAACGTACTTCCTTTCCTTCCATCGCACCGGTTGCTTGGGCAATTCCCATCTTTTCAATAGCTGGATTTCCGTTAATTTCACTAATCATTGTTGGAATAACGAGTAGTAAGAAACCAACCGTCATCACTCCAAAAACGATATAAGAAAACTTCCTTTTATTGAGGAAAAAACCTAAAGCAAAAATCATTGCAAACGGAATAATTAACTGCGCCCACAATTCAACCGCATTGGTTAGATAAGTAGGATTCTCTAAGGGATGAGCCGAATTCGCTCCAAAAAAACCACCTCCATTTGTACCAATATGTTTGATACCAATAAATGCAGCAGCTGGACCACGAGAAACTTCAACAGTATCTCCTTGCAAAGTCATTATTTTATCTTTCCCTTCAAATGTCATTGGAGTTCCACTAAATACAAGAACTACAGCAACAATAGCAGCAAGAGGTAATAAAATACGAGTACAACTTTTGATAAAAAAATTGTAAAAATTCCCTAGTTTATCTGTGCTTTTCTCTCTCATAGCCACAAAAACCATAGCAGCAGCAGCCATTCCTGTACCTGCAGAAACAAATTGCAAGAACATTAAAAATAGTTGTCCCAAATAAGAAAGCCCTGTTTCACCAGAATAGTGTTGCAGATTACAATTCACTACAAATGAAATGGCGGTATTAAAGGCCAAATCGGGCGACATAGATGGGTTTCCGTCTGGATTTAATGGCAAACTACCTTGGAAGAGTAGCACAAAAAAACAAAGGAAAAACCAAACCATATTCACGCTCAAAAGCGCTTTTAAATGTTGCTTCCAGTTCATTTCTTCAGTAGCGTTGATGCCACTTATTTTGAAAATAAATTTTTCAATAGGATTAAAAATGGCATCAAGCATTGTTTTATCTCCCAAAAAAAATTTAGCTATATATCTTCCAACAGGAATAGCCAAAACAATAGTGAGGATAAAAATACTGATGACGCCAAAAAATTCTGTGTTCATATTATGTGATTTGTTAATTGTGAGACGTGAAATGTGAGATGTGAGATGTGAAATGTGAGATGTGAACTGAAATTTAGGTTTTGGTGCCAAGATATTCTTTCAACTTTTCACTTCTCACTAATTACATTTCACCTATTAAAATTTTTCGGGTTTAATTAGTACATAAACCAAATAACCGAATACGGCAAGTGCGACAATAAATAGTGCGGTCATAATTTTAGATTTTTTCAAAGAATTCGACGGATTTAAAACAAAGCGCAAAGAGCAAAGCGCCTAAAGCGAGTAAAAGAATAGTATTTAACATAAGATTTAAGATATTAGAATTTAGATTTAAGATTATTAAGAGATAATTGATTTAGAATTAGCGACTTAACCTTGTTTCCAAATAATGGTTTATAGTTTTTAGTCTTTTATCTATATTCTATCATCTTATTCTCTTTTTTTTAAACGCCTGAGGTATTGATTTGTTTAACATATTCCGCTTTTAACAGTGGCGGAAAAAAGTTCGAGATACTGCAATGACGCAGTTCCATAAACTGAGAAATAGAAAATACATAGACATTTGTAATAGCATTTTGGGTTTCTTTCGTTCCTGAAACAAAAAGAGATTCTGCCACCGAAAGGCATTTTTTAGCTCTGGTAATATTTCCTAAAATGATAGCCGTTTTGGTAATCGCTGCGAAACGTTCGGCTTGTTTGTATACATTGGTAATCTGATTTTTCATAACAATGATTTTTATGTTGTGCTGTGCTTATGCCAAAAGTTGTTCCGAAAAAACACCAAACACTCTAAAACATTGTTAACAAAAGGATTGCGAAAAATACCTTGTAATAGGGCATAAAAAAAGCCTATCAAAATGATAAGCTTTTCTCAAAACGATACGTTTTTATTTAATATTTTACATGGAATTATTTTGATAACTCCTTATTCGTTTTCTTTTTTAATGATTTTGATTTTGCATTTTTTTGCTTTTCGATATTCATTATTTTTCTGAACTCAATAAGTTCCTCCTCGCTCCAGGGTTCTGATTTTATAGAAAAATCAATTTCTTTAGGTTCTTTAATTATATTCATCTTTAGTAATTTTTAAAATAATGATTAACTAATTTCATGGCTGCTTTAGTTTCAATATACATTCTTAAACCTCTAAAATGAGTCGCAAACTGAGTTTCTTGATTAACAATTAAGGTGTCGAAAACTTCGGCTATTATTGTATTTTAAATCGAGTTTGTCAACTTATCGATAACAAAATCAAGCGGTTTCTTATCTGCTTCAAACATAAAACTAATTTACAAAATTAAATTCAAAATAAACCTAGTGAATATTGTATTCGTCCAATTTACGGTAGAGCGTAGCAATTCCAATTTCGAGTAACCTAGCAGCTTCTGCTTTGTTGCCTTTGGTGTAAGCTAATACTTTTTGAATGTGCCCTTTTTCGATGGTTTGCATGGCCAAAGCCGAAGTACTTTTATTAGAATGTTCTTGCTGATGTTGAATTTCATAAGGTAAAACGTCTTGAGTGAGAGTGTCACCATTGACCAAAATCACCGAACGCTCAATCACGTTTTTCAATTCGCGAATATTCCCTGGCCATTGGTATTCCTCTAATTTTTGGATAAAATCGGCACCAATAAGTAGCTTTTTCTTGTTGGTTTTTTCAGCAAACTGCGCCACAAAAAAGGAGGTTAAAACGGTAATATCTTTTACTCTCTCTCGCAAGGGCGGAAGGTGAATTTCAAAAATATTCAATCGGAAATACAAATCCGAACGAAAATGATGCGCTTCACTTTCTTGTTTCAAATCGCGATTGGTTGCCGTAATCAACCTGAAATTAGATTTTCTTGGAGTAGTTTCGCCCAAAGGAATGTATTCATTGGTTTCTAAAACACGTAATAATTTGGCTTGCAACTCGAGTGGCATTTCGCCTATTTCGTCCAAAAATAGTGTACCATCATTGGCTTCTTCAATGAATCCTTTTTTATCTTTTAGTGCACCCGTAAAAGCACCTTGTTTATGACCGAACAACTCGCTTTCTAAAATTTCTTTACTAAAAGTACTGCAATTTAATGCTACAAAGGATTTGCCTACTCTGGTACTGTTTTCGTGAATGGCTTGTGCAAAAACTTCTTTCCCTGTCCCCGTTTCGCCGGTTAACAAAACGGTAGAATCGGTTTGAGCTACTTTTTTGGCTAAATCAATCACTTGCTCCAAGCCTTTAGATTTTCCAAGAATCGATTCAAAAGAAAATTGTGCTCCTATGCGTTGTTCGAGTTGTCGCACTTTTTTCTGTAGTTGCACTTTTTCTAGGGCTTTGTACAATAGCGGAATAATTTTATCATTATCATCGCCTTTGACGATATAATCAAAAGCACCGTTTTTCATCGCTTGCACCCCATCGGCAATATTGCCATAAGCAGTGAGCAAAATAACTTCGACTAATGGGTCTGCCTTTTTTAATTGAGGTACAAAATCGACTCCGCTCCCATCGGGTAATTTGACATCGCACAGCACCACATCAAGATCATTTTGCTCTACTTTTTTCAAGCCTGATTTTAAATCTCCAGCTTCTAGAACGTCAAAATTTTCAGCTTTTATGATGCGAGCGAGTAAACCACGTAGTTTTTCTTCGTCGTCTATGATTAGAATTTTTTTCAAAATAGGTAGTGAATTAAAAAAGCAAAATTACTGTATTTACTTTCGTCTTGTATCGATAATCGCTACAATTTTCCATTGGCCATTGTCTTTATACAACGTAAAAACATTGACACCCGAATGGCTTTTTTTTCCATCGACATAAAATTCATAAGGCGTCCAATCGATAGCCATAGTGCCATCAATATGAATCGTATGGCTTAACAAGCGCTCTTCAAACTGCATTGTCGCAGGAATAGAAGCAATGGATTTATAAAATTTTGATGCCGTGTCTGTAGAAAATTGGCTGCCTTTCGCATTCTCTGCTATTGATTGCAAACCCATTTTATCCGAACACACTTTTTGAATCGCAATAGAATCTCTAGAATGAAATCCCTTGAAAAAAGTCTCAATCGTATGTTGTACTTCCAAATTTTGAGCTTGGGTAGTCATTCCGAACAACACCAACATTCCTAGAATAATTTTTCTCATACCAATTTTATTTATAACGTTTTAAATCTCCTAATACTCATTTTAAGAGATGAAGATTAAAGAGTAGTAAAATAAGAAAATAAAAAAGGATTTAAGAAATCTACCTCCTTTTAAATAAAGACAGCTTATAAGAAAAAATATAAAAACAATATCGTACTGCTAAACCTATACAATTTTAGTACTTTTGCACCCTAAAATTAAACATAAAGGTATGTCAGTAGCCAAAAAAGATTACAAAAGAATTACGACCAAATCCTTAATTGAGATGAAAGCCAATGGTGAAAAAATCTCAATGCTTACGGCTTATGATTACACTATGGCCAAAATAGTAGATACTGCGGGTATCGATGTTATTTTAGTGGGGGATTCAGCTTCCAATGTGATGGCAGGTCACGAAACTACTTTGCCTATTACGTTAGACCAAATGATTTATCACGCTTCTTCTGTTGTTAGAGCGGTAGAAAGAGCTTTGGTAGTTGTAGATTTACCATTTGGTAGTTATCAATCCGACCCAAAAGAAGCGCTGCGTTCTTCTATCCGAATTATGAAAGAAAGTGGCGGACACGCTGTAAAATTAGAAGGAGGAAAAGAAATAAAAGAATCCATAAAGAAAATATTGAATGCTGGGATTCCAGTAATGGGACACTTGGGTTTAACTCCACAATCTATCTATAAATTTGGAACGTATACGGTAAGAGCCAAAGAAGAAGCTGAAGCTGAAAAATTAATCGAAGATGCTCAAATGCTAGAAAAATTAGGTTGTTTTGCTTTGGTACTTGAAAAAATACCAGCGCACTTAGCCGAAAAAGTAGCTAAAAGTATTTCTATCCCTGTTATCGGAATTGGTGCTGGTGGTGGCGTTGACGGTCAAGTATTAGTAATTCACGATATGTTAGGAATGAACAACGAATTCAGTCCACGATTCTTACGTCGTTATTTGAATTTGTATGAGCAAATGACCACCGCTATCGGTAGCTATGTCGCCGATGTTAAGTCAAAAGATTTCCCTAACGCTAACGAACAGTACTAAGTCCAAATGAAAATTATCTCTACCAAAAACAATCTTCAAGTCCTTCACGAAGACAATCATTTGATTGTAGTGAACAAACGAGTGGGCGATTTGGTACAAGGAGATAAAACAGGCGACAAACCGCTTTCGGAAGTAGTCAAAGAATACCTTAAAGAAAAATACAACAAACCTGGAGAAGTATTTCTAGGTATTGTTCATCGGTTAGACAGACCTACTACAGGAATCGTAGTTTTTGCTAGAACCAGCAAAGCTTTGACCCGAATGAATGAACTATTTAGCAACCGAGAAACTAAAAAAACCTATTGGGCTGTGGTTAAAAACAAACCCGAAAAACCGCAAGCCCAATTGGTTCATTACCTCAAAAGAAACGAGAAAAATAACACTTCAAAAGCACATAGCAAAGAAGTTCCTGATAGTAAATTGGCGAGTTTGGATTATACCATTATCAAAGAACTTACGAACTATTTTGCTTTAGAAATCAATCTTCACACTGGGAGACATCACCAAATTAGAGCGCAATTAGCTGCAATAAATTGTCCAATAAAAGGCGATTTGAAATATGGTTTTGACCGAAGCAATCCTGATGGTGGCATTCATTTACACGCGAGAAAATTGGTCTTTGTTCATCCCGTTTCAAAAGAACCCTTATCAATTACAGCACCCGTTCCAGACGATGTTATTTGGAAAGCGATTTGATTTTTGTAAAAAAAATTCTTTTTTTCAGTTTTTAAAAATTAACTTGCAGTTCCTAATTTTATCGCTATGGAAATGAATTACAAAACCAGTGTAGCTTTTAGAAAAGAAACCTTAGTAAAACTACTCAATACTATTGTGTTACTAGAAGACGAAATTGTACAAGCGCTTTATGCTGATTTCAAAAAACCTGCCTTTGAAGCCGTTTTGACCGAAACTAATTACGTCATTACAGAATTGAAAGACACCATAAAAAACTTGCATCGATGGGCAAAACCAGAAAGAATATGGCCTTCTATTTTAAATTTCCCGTCAACTGATTATATTCTAAGAGAACCTTACGGGAAAGTATTAATTATTACCCCTTGGAACTATCCTTTTCAATTAGCGCTTTGCCCTTTGGTTTCCGCTGTAGCCGCAGGGAATCAGGTGGTGGTAAAACCTTCGGAATTGACGCCAAACACAACGGCAATAATCAGCAAAATCATTGAAAAAGTATTTCATGCAAACCATGTAAAAGTAGAAAATGGAGGCGTAGAAGTAGCTCAAAAACTCTTGTCGCAACGCTGGGATTATATCTTTTTTACAGGAAGTGTAGCCGTTGGCAAAATTGTTGCCAAAGCTGCTGCCGAACATTTAACCCCGGTAACTTTAGAATTAGGCGGAAAAAATCCTTGTATCATTGATGAAACGGCAAATTTAAAGTTAGCCGCCAAACGAATTGTTTGGGGCAAATTCATCAATGCTGGACAAACATGCATTGCTCCAGATTATATTTTGATACAAAAAGACATGAAAAGTCACTTTGTTGATTATATGAAAGCTGAATTACAAAATGCCTACGGAGAAGAACCAAAAAATTCTCCTGATTTGGCCAGAATAATTAACCAAAAAAATTGGCAGCGATTGGTCAATAAGATTGACTCTCACAAAGTGCTGATTGGTGGTGAATCGGATATTGAGGATTGCTACATTGCTCCTACCCTTATTGAAGAAAATTCATTGGATAGTTTAATCATGCAGGATGAGATCTTTGGCCCTTTACTGCCATTGTTGACCTATGAAGATCCTAAAGAAATTGACGCTATAATTGCACGCTATGAAAAACCATTGGCGCTTTATGTATTTACGGAGAACAAAACTTTTGGAAAAGAAATCATGAAAAAATATGCTTTTGGTGGCGGATGCATCAATGATACCGTAGTACACTTTTCTAACCAAAGACTTCCGTTTGGTGGTGTAGGCCACAGCGGAATTGGAGCGTATCACGGCCGATTAAGTTTTGATGTTTTTTCACACAAAAAAGGAATCGTTAAAAAAGCCAACTGGCTCGACTTGCCAATGCGATATGCTCCTTACAAAGACAAATTACAATCCGTAAAAAAAATGCTACAATGGCTATAGAGAAAACTGTTAGTGAAGCCATTCACTACCGAAGATCCGTTCGCGTTTTTAAAAAAGAAGCTATTGAAGAAGAAAAAGTAAAACAATGTATTGCATTAGCCACTTTGGCAGCAACTAGCAGCAATATGCAACTTTGGGAATTTTATCATATCATAAATCCTGATAAAATTAAAGAAATAGCCAAAGCTAGTTTTGACCAAAGTGCCGCAAAAACAGCCAATCAATTGGTGATTGTTGTAGCTCGAAAAGATTTATGGCGTAAAAGAAAAGAAGCTAACATCTCCTTTTTGAAAGCACTATTCGGAAACAAAAACGAATCTGAGTACACGAAAAGAGAAAAATTCGCCTTGAACTACTACCAAAAAATCATCCCAACCATTTATACCGATTTTTGGGGAATTCTTGGAAGTATAAAATATATAGCTTTTCAGTGTATTGGTTGCTTCAAACCTATTTACAGACAAGCACGCCAAAGTGATATGCGAATCGTAGCGCACAAAAGCGCTGCTTTGGCTGCTCAAAACTTCATGATTAGTATGGCTGCCATAAATTACGACACTTGTCCCATGGAAGGATTTGACTCTTTACGAGTGAAACAAATTATAGGATTACCTAGCAGCAGCGAAATCAATATGATCCTTGGCTGCGGTATCCGTGATGAAAACGGTATCTATGGCGAACGCTTTAGAGTACCATTTGAACAAGTCTATTTTAAACTATAACTAACCTACAAAAACATAACATATGCTTACCCAAAAACCAACTGAAACCAATAAATACAACAATACTTTGGAATTCGAAACGGTATTGAATCATTCTTTTGCTAATTATAAAAAAATAGTTTTGTATGCAGGATTGGCACTTTTTGTTTTCCTTTTTTTCTTTGTAATTTTTTTAAGTGCAGTATCTGCAAGTATTATTGGTACAGAAAACATCAATGAAAGATCCATAGAAAACTTCCAGAAGTTATTACAAACCAAGCCTTATATTTGGTATTCTACGGGCTTTTCTATTCTTTCTACCTGTCTATTAAGTCCATTTATGGCTGGTTTTTACAAAATGGCCGATGCTGCCGAAAAAGACACTTCATTTGGTGTTTCTGGTTTATTTTCAATGTACACTTCTCGTCAGTTTGTCCCAATTGTTGCTGTAACATTTCTTATCGGTTTAGCTACTAATGGTTTGAGTCTTGTTTTTGAAGAAATAGGACTTTCTTTTGTTGGACTCATTTTGACAATAATCATCAGTTTTGTTACACTTTTAACGATTCCATTAATTGTTTTAGGCAATTGTTCTGCTTTAGAATCAATAAAAACAAGTACTACAATAGTTACTAAACAACCTATCGCAATTTTAATGCTTGTCATTGTGGCAATCATTGGCACATTTTTAGGTCTTTTTGCTTTTTGTATTGGCGTATTTTTCACTTATCCTTTTTTAATCTCGGTTGTTTATACCATTTACAATCAAGTAAGTAGTTTCGAAGAAACTGTATAACGATTAAAAAAAAAGATGACATTTTTTTAACTATTTAGTAAACTTATATGTGATAATATTCTACTTTTGACTTCCTTTTCTAGGACTAAATAAAGTACCACAAACCCAAAGCACTGCGATAACATTGTATATCAGACTTTTATATACTGTCATCCATAAACTAACCCTCAAAAGTTGGACTATCACCCTATGGACTAGCGATTTAAAATCTTCATTAAGTAAGATTAGTCATAAAGATTTTGAATTTTTAGTGTTTACTTTTTTTATTGTTTTACTTGTATACATTTATATATCCTTTAAAAAAATAAAAAAGAATAATGCTTTACATGGCAAAGCCATAGGGAAGGAAGAGTTTCAGATATGTTTACTCCTTTTTGGTACTTTTATAATTGCCTTGGAATTGTTTTTTGATTATTTCCAGATTCGCCCACAAAGTTTATTGTATCAAAATACAGCGATCGCGTTAGTTATAATATTTATCTACTTTTTATCAAAAAAAGTACCCTATATCTATAACAACATCAAAACTGTATTTGTCACAGCTTTCATCTTCTATTTCATTTATGTTACTTTAAATCTTATTGAACACCAAACCGATTTTATTCCTAAAATCGCTTTCACGATATTGCTTTTTTTATCATTTGATATCTTAAAAAAGTCTAGACTCTATGGTTATTTTATTGGATTAACAATAGTTTCAATTTGTCTGTTTACTTTTTTAGAGGCCATTCCAAAACCCGTTGGAATTAATTTAGTAATCAATTCATTTGTAGTAATTATTGTAAATTTTATTCGCAAAACTATTGATGACGCACAAACAAAAGAGAATGATTTTATTAAAGAAATCATAAATAAAGGAAACTCACTAACTTTTGCTTGCAATCATCAAGGTGAGGTAATTTATTGTAGTGATACGATTGAAAAAATTCTTGGATATACGCCCAAAGAAGTAATGGGTTTTGAGTTTTGGAGATTGACAGAAGATCCTGATTTTGTTGGACTGCCCTATAATGATGTTTTTGTAGATGGAAAAATTTACATCCGAAAACTAAAATGTAAAAATGGATCGTATAAATTTATTCAATGGACAGATAAAAAGTTTGCTGACAATATTATTGTGAGCATAGGACAAGATGTTACGGAGCAAAGAAATATTCACAATAAATACAAAGACATTATACAAAATGCTAATGATCTAATTTTTGAAACTAGTGCTCGTGGAAATTTTACCTTCATTAATGATTTCTCTCTTAAAACACTACAATACAATGAAAATGAACTGCTTGGAAAAAATTTAACCTCAATAATTAGAACAGATTATTTTAATGAAATTATAAACATTTTTAAAAGAAACACCAATTATCCATTAATTGAATTCCCAATTGATACCAAATTTGGAGAAAGCATCTGGATTTCCTTAAAAGTAATCATTAGAAAAGAAGAGAACGGAAAAATAATTGGCTATTCTGGAATTGGTAGAGACATTACACGAATAAAATACAACGAGTTTAAAAATAATGAGCGTCAACAAAAAATTGAATTGTACAATGCGACCATCAGGAACTTATTTACAATTAATTTTAGAAACTTTCAAAATACTGACAATGTGGTTAAGCATATCATTGAAACGGCTTCGAACATCTCTAAATGTGATCGAGTAAGCTACTGGAGATATCGTGAAAAAACCATTATTTGCATGTGCATTTATCATGCTAAAAATCAAAGTTTTGGAAAGAAAACAACCTTAAAAAAAGACGATTATCCCGTTCATACTCAAAAAATAAAACAAGGCATACAACTGCATAAAGATGACATTAAAAGAGATGCCGAAAACAATGAATTTTACGAATCGTATTACCGCATTCATAATATAAAATCAGCTATAGATACCCCAATTTTACTTAATGGTGAATTGCTTGGCGTTTTATCGTTCGAAACTACAACCAATCAACGAAATTGGGACCAAGAAGATCTTACTTTTGCAAGAACCATTGCTGATATTCTCTCGCTTGCCTTAGCTACACAAAAACAATTTGAAGCAGAGAAAAAGCTTCAAAAGAAAAGCCACCTCCTTGCCGAAATGGCTCTTTGCACAGAAAAATTCTTATTAAGCAAAAGCCTTGATGAGATGTTTAAAGACACCTTTGAAATCATGGGTAATGCAACGCAAGCCGATCACTTATTTTATTATGAAAAAGACCCTAATACCAAATTGATCCGACAAAAATATAAATGGGCTAAAAAGGGAATACCCTTACAAATCACCCCATTACAAGATTTTAACGATGAAGATTTGCTAGATATTACTAATAAAACGTCAATTAAAAAAACATTTAAAACCAAAACCAGCAAACTCAAAAACTCCTTTTTCAAACAATTATTAATTGCCAATGACATCAAATCTATCTTAGTTGTTCCTATTTTTTATAATGATGAACTTACTGGATTCATTGGTATGGATGATTGTTCTTATGAAAGAAATTGGTCCAAAGAAGAAAGCTTTATTTTAAAAACATTGGCTAGTAATATTTCTTATGCCTTAGAACGAGATAAAAATGAGAAGCTCATTCATAAAAGTGAAGAAAAATTCAAACTTATTGCCAATAATATTCCTGGAACTGTTTATCTCTCAAAATTTGATGAATACGCCTCAAAAGTATATATAAATGATTCTATAGAAAAACTTACTGGCTATTCAAAAAATGATTTCTTAGAACAAAAAATATTTTTAATCAATTTAATACATCCCGAAGACAGAGAACTCGTCATCGAAAAACAAAACAGGAATTTCAACAACGGAAGACCTAATCATGACCGCTACAGAATCAAAAAAAAATCAGGTCAATATGTTTGGATAGAAGAATTTAGCGATGCAATTAAAAAGGACAATACGATAGAATTTATTGGAGGTATTCTTTTCGATATTACTAACCAAAAGGAAACAGAAAGCATTCTAAAAGAAAAAGAACTCGCGGAAGCAGCCAATAAAGCAAAATCTGATTTTCTAGCCAATATGAGTCACGAGATTAGAACTCCGCTCAATGGAATCATTGGCTTTACCGATTTGCTCATGAAAACCCATCTTAATCGTACTCAAGAAAAATACATGACTACGATTAATCAATCAGCAATGTCTTTATTAGATATCATCAACGATATCTTAGATTTTTCTAAAATTGAAGCTGGAAAACTAGATCTTTTCATCGAAAAACAAGAACTGTCCGAAATTTTAAACCAAACTATCGATCTTATTTTTTATGAATCCAACCAAAAAAAATTAGACTTATTCTTAAAAATCGCACCAGAAGTCCCCAAATTTGTCTGGGTAGATTCTGTTCGTTTAAAACAAATTTTAATCAACCTTCTAGCTAATGCAGTAAAATTTACAGATAAAGGCAGCATCACACTTGAGGTTGGGGTAATCAACAAAGATAACGAGACACAACAAACCCTTCGTTTTGCGATTATCGATACCGGAATTGGAATACTAGAAAAAAACAAGAAAAAAATATTCAATGCCTTCTCTCAAGAAGACAGCTCCACCTCCAAAAAATTTGGAGGAACAGGGCTTGGACTCACCATTTCCAATCAATTATTAAGCCTGATGAATAGCAAGTTACAATTAGAAAGTAAAATCAACAAAGGCAGTACTTTCTATTTTGATATTGAGCTAAAAACTTCAAATGTAACGGAAACCGAAGAAGCTTATGATACAACTAAAAAAAACATTTCTGCTCCACTGCCTTTAAAAACAAAACACCACCTTTCCAACCTTAAAATAATGATTGTGGAAGACAATAAGATAAACATGTTACTCTTAAAAACCATTTTAAAGAATTTGTTTGTCGAAGTTGAGGTATTCGAATTTTTAAATGGAAAAGAAGCCGTTGAACAATTTGAGTCCCTAAAACCAACGCTAATATTCATGGATATTCAAATGCCAATAATGAACGGCTACGAAACCACCAAAGCCTTAAGAAATCTTAAACACGGAAAAGACATCCCAATCATTGCCATCACCGCTGGAACCGAGAAAGAAGAACGCAAAAAATGCCTAAAAGTAGGAATGAATGATTACATCCCAAAACCAATCATAAAAGGTATTATAGAAGAAGTAATCTTGAAATGGATTACTAAAATTAAGTAACTTTATTCCGAACAACATCAAAAACAACAAATTATGAAATGGCAAGGAAGAAGACAAAGCGATAATGTAGAAGATCGTCGTGGCATGTCTACCGGAGGAAAATCAATCGTAGGCGGCGGCATAATAGGCATTATCATTTTACTCATCAATGTTTTTGGTGGCGAAAACGCTCAAATGATAACGCCTGTTTTAGAACAATTCAACAATCAATCACAAAGTGCCGCTACAGAACAAAGAGATTTAACGCCAAGCGAAATTGATGAAGGAAAATTTGTAAAAACAATTGTTGCAGAAAATGAAGACACTTGGAGCAAAATTTTCCAAGAAAACAATCTTCCTTTCGAACCGGCAAAATTAGTACTCTTTAGCGGAGAAGTAGCAACCGCTTGTGGTGGAGCCAGCTCCGCTTCGGGACCGTTTTATTGCCCAGCAGATCAAAAAATCTATATGGATATGTCCTTTTTCGAGGAATTGAGAACAAAATTTGGAGCGCAAGGTGGCGACTTTGCTATAGCTTACGTAATTGGTCATGAATACGGTCACCACATTCAGAATCTATTGGGAACTTCAACAAAAATGCGTCAACTCCAACAAGGAAAAAGCGAAACCGAAGCCAATAAACTCTCTGTCGCCCTAGAACTCCAAGCCGATTTCTATGCAGGGTTATGGACACATTATGACGACAAACAAAATAGCATATTAGAACCTGGTGATATAGAGGAAGCCCTAAGCGCCGCGCAAGCCGTGGGTGACGACGCCATCCAAAAGAAAATGCAAGGTCAAGTCGTACCTGACTCTTTTACCCACGGTTCCTCAGAGCAGCGCATGTATTGGTTTCAAAAAGGTTTTCAATCCGGCGACATCAAACAAGGCAATACCTTTAATTACATTCAGTAACTACTAAAAACGAAAGAGCTATTTATCCTCAATAAGTAGCTCTCTTTTTTTGAAGCGGCATCAATAGGCTTACTTGCAAAGAGGGTTCCCGCTCTCCGTTACAATCTTTGCTGCCGAACCCCGGCAACAAAGGATTTCCACTACGATCGGGGCTAAAAAGAAACAATTTGATTCATCAGTAATCATTCAAAAAATTACCCCAACCACCCTTCTCTATCCAAACTACGGTATTGTATAGCTTCGGCTATATGCGAAGACATTACGTTAGGAGACGCTTCAAGGTCTGCAATAGTCCTAGAAACTTTCAAAATTCTATCATAAGCTCGTGCCGAGAGATTCAAACGTTCCATAGCCGTTTTCAACAACTCTTTTGAAGCAGCATCCAAAGCACAAAACTCCCGAATATGCTTCGTATTCATTTGAGCATTGTAATGAATATTTTCGAGCGAATCAAAACGTTGACTTTGCAATTCTCTAGCAGCTGTAACACGTTTTCGTATATCCACACTACTTTCTGCTTTTCGATCATCCGACAATTTCTCAAAAGGCACCGGAGTCACTTCGATATGGATATCAATTCGATCCAAAAGTGGACCTGATATTTTACTCAAATAGCGTTGCATTTCGTGTGGTGAAGACGTTTGAGGAGCACTAGGGTCATTAAAAAACCCACTCGGACTTGGATTCATACTCGCTACCAACATAAACGAGGAAGGATAAGTCACAGTAAACTTTGCTCTAGAAATCGTTACTTCCCTATCTTCCAAAGGCTGACGCATCACTTCTAAAACATCTCTTTTAAACTCGGGCAATTCATCCAAAAACAACACCCCATTATGCGCCATCGAAATCTCACCAGGCTGAGGATAACTCCCTCCACCTACCAAAGCCACATTCGAAATAGTGTGATGCGGACTTCGAAAAGGGCGTTGATTCATTAGTCCCACTTCTTTCAATTTGCCTGCAACACTATGAATTTTCGTGGTTTCAAGTGCCTCTCTGAGTGTCATTGGAGGTAAAATACTAGGCAAGCGTTTCGCCAGCATTGTTTTTCCCGCACCTGGAGGTCCAATCAAAATAATATTATGTCCACCAGCAGCAGCAATTTCCATGCATCGCTTAATACTTTCTTGCCCCTTTACATCCGAAAAATCAAATTCAGGAAAATCTAAGGTTTTATAAAATTCTGCTCTTGTATCAATTCTAGTGGGTTCAAGCGTTCCTTTCCCTTCCAAAAAGTCAATAACTTCTTGTACATTTTCGACGCCATACACATCCAATCCTGCAACTATAGCAGCTTCTTTTACATTTTGCTTTGGCAGAAAAAAACCTTTAAAACCTTCTTCTTTGGCTTTTATAGCAATGGGCAATGCACCTTTAATAGGTTGTAAACTTCCATCCAAAGACAATTCACCCATAATGACATATTCATCCAAAACAGCAGTAGAAATCTGAGCGGAAGCCACTAAAATACCCACCGCCAAGGTCAAATCGTAAGCAGAACCTTCTTTTCGTAAATCGGCCGGAGCCATATTAATCGTAATCTTTTTTCCGGGCAAGGCATACCCATTATTTTTGAGCGCTGCCGCAATGCGATAACTACTTTCTTTAATCGCATTATCTGGCAAACCCACCAAATGATAGCCAACACCATTATCAATATTAACCTCAACAGTGATAGTTGTAGCTTCGACTCCAAAAACGGCACTTCCAAAAACTTTAACGAGCATATAAATAATCTTTTTGAATAAAAGTAAAATAAAAATAGACACTATAACAGTAATCAACTTGTTAAATTTAAAAAGTATTCTCAAAAACTTAAAATAATAAGTCACAAAAAAATAAAATTTTAGCAAAAAATAGTATCCAGCTATAAAACAGACGTTAAAATTTAAATAGCCCTTCCAAGTGTTATTAATTTTAGTAATTTTAAAAAAATTAACTAACCCATTATGAAAAAACTTATAATTCTACTCTTTTTTGGTGTTTTTATAGCGAAAACACAAGCACAAGAGTACTTTCCGAATAACGAAAGTATTCCAAACAAAAACAATTATTACACTGCTTTTACCAACGCAAAAATCTATGTTACCCCTACTCAAATCATTGAAAAAGGTACTTTACTAATCCAAAACGGTAAAGTAGTAGCATCAGGAAACTCAGTTGCTATCCCCAAAAACGCAATGATAATTGATGCCGAAGGAAAATCAATTTACCCTTCCTTCATCGATATGTATACGAGTTTTGGTGCTGAAAAACCAAAAAGAGCGGCATCTGGCGAAAGAGGTTCTTCTTATGATACCAAACGTGCAGGCTATTATTGGAACGAAAACATTCGCTCAGAAATCAATGCTTACGAAACTTTCGCTTACGACGAAACCAAAGCTGAAGAATTATTAAAAGCCGGATTTGGTGTTGTAGGTACTCATATTCAAGATGGTATTGCCAGAGGAACTGGAGCCATAGTAGCTTTGAATAACAGCGATAAAACCAATCGAATTTTGAGCAACAAAGCCAGCCAACACTTTGGTTTTACTCGTAGTGTAACTACCAATCAATCCTACCCTTCTTCTTTAATGGGAATGATGGCTTTGCTTCGTCAAATGTATCACGACAAAGAATGGTACAAAAATGGAAATGCTACAAACAAAGATTTATCCTTAGAAGCTTTGATTGCTAACGAAAAATTAGTTCAAATTTTTACAGCAGAAGACAAATTGAATAGTTTAAGAGCCTCAAAAATTGCAAAAGAATTTGGCTTAAATTATATCCTCAAAGGAGCTGGAAACGAATTTGAACGCATTCAAGAAATCAAAAAAACGAATGCTAGTTTTATCATTCCTATTAACTTCCCAGAAGCTTACGATGTTTCAAATCCGTTCAATGCGAACCAAATGGAGTTGGCCGATTTGCGTTTTTGGAATCAAGCACCTAGCAACTTAAAAGTACTATCTGAAAACGGAATTACTTTCGCATTAACTACAGATAAATTAAAAAAGATAGAAGACTTTAGAGGGAATTTATTAAAAGCCATTCAATTTGGTTTTGACCCGACAAAAGCCTTAGAAGCTTTGACTACTACTCCAGCTGCATTACTTGGAAAAAGCAATGAAATTGGAAGTTTAAAAACAGGTAGCTATGCCAACTTCATCATTACTTCAGGAGCCATTTTTGACGAAAAAACCATCGTTTTCGAAAACTGGGTACAAGGCAATAAATATGTGATTAACGATTGGACTGTAAAAGATATTCGTGGAGAGTACGATTTGACCGTAAGTAATGAAACCTATAAGTTAAAAATTGAAGGAGAAGTTGCCAAACCAAAATCGGATATTACAACCGCTGATAAAAAGAAAGTAAAATCGAATTTGACTTTTGCGAATCAATGGGTTACGCTATTAATCAAATCTAATGACGATGTAAAAACCAATTTTTCAAGATTAAATGGCTTGGTAGACACTACCGAAAACTTATCTGGAAAAGCCATTTTAGACAATGGTTCAGAAGTGACTTGGTATGCCAAAAAAACTGCGCCATTTAAGATTGTAAAAGACTCAAGCGCCGTTGAAAAACCATTCGCGGTTCAGCCTGTTACTTATCCAAACATTGCATACGGAAATACTGAAATCCCAAAAGCACAAACGCTATTGTTCAAAAATGCAACGGTTTGGACCAACGAAAAAGAAGGAATTCTAGAACAAACCGACGTATTGGTTAAAAACGGTAAAATTGCTGCCATCGGGAAAAATCTTTCAGATGGTGGAGCTACTATCATTGATGCCAAAGGAAAACACTTAACTAGCGGTATCATTGACGAACACTCTCACATCGCAATTTCTAATGGTGTAAACGAAGGAGGACACAACTCTAGTGCCGAAGTAACAATCGAAGACGTAGTCAACTCCGAAGACATTAATATTTACAGAGATTTAGCGGGAGGTGTTACTACATCACAATTACTACACGGTTCTGCTAACCCTATCGGTGGTCGCTCGGCTATTGTAAAATGGAAATGGGGAATGGAACCAGAAGAATTGTTATACAAAAACCAACCAAAATTCATCAAATTTGCCTTGGGTGAAAACGTAAAACAATCCAACTGGGGTAATGCGAATCCAACTCGTTTTCCTCAAACTCGTATGGGAGTAGAACAAGTATTTACAGATTATTTCCAAAGAGCCAAAGAATACGACTTAGCTTGGAAAAAATTCAATGCAAGCGGTAAAAAAGACAAAGCAAAAGCACCAAGAACCGATTTGGAATTACAGACTTTAGCAGAAATTTTGAACAACAAACGATTCATAAGCTGTCATTCTTATGTACAATCAGAAATCTTGATGTTGATGAATGTGGCTGACAAAATGGGCTTCAAAGTTAACACCTATACCCACATTCTTGAAGGATACAAAGTGGCTGACAAAATGAAAGAACACGGTGTTGGAGCCTCAACTTTCTCTGACTGGTGGGCTTATAAATTCGAAGTAAACGATGCTATTCCACAAAACGGTCCGATTATGCATAACCACGGATTAGTAGTAGCCTACAATTCCGATGATGCCGAAATGTCAAGAAGATTGAATCAAGAAGCTGCAAAAGCAGTTAAATATGGTAACATTTCGGAGGAAGAAGCTTGGAAATTTGTGACTTTAAATCCAGCAAAATTATTACACATAGACGACAAAGTAGGAAGTATTAAAGTAGGAAAAGATGCTGATGTGGTACTTTGGAACAACAATCCTTTGTCTATTTATGCCAAAGCAGAAAAAACGTTAATCGAAGGTGTAGTGTATTTTGACAGCCAAGTAGATGAAGCCAAAAGAGCTGCAAATGCTAAAGAAAGAGCTCAATTGATTGGTCAGTTATTGTTAGAAAAAAACAAAGGAATGGCCACACAAGCTCCTAAAAAATCAATCAAACCAGAGTACGAATGCGATACAATGGAAGAATTGTAATCCAATCTAGTATGCACTACGAACACCAAATTTTAAAAAAGATGAACATAAAAATAGCACTTTTATTTGCCACTCTAGGTTTTTCGACTCTTAGTCAAGCACAGCAAATTCCAGCACCTGCACAATCCCAATCGATAATAATTCTTAATGCTACTGCTCATTTAGGAACTGGTGAAGTCATAGAAAATGCAGCCATTGGTTTCAAAAACGGAAAAATTAGTTTGGTAGCCAATGCCCAACAAATAAAAATAGCCAAAGACGCTTACGATGTTACCATAGACGGAAGCGGAAAACATGTCTACCCTGGATTTATAGTACCCAATTCTACTTTGGGATTGGTAGAAATAGACGCGATAAAATCTTCGGACGACGAGGAAGAAATTGGAACTTTTAACCCCAACGTAAGAAGTATTGTGGCCTACACAGCCGATTCAAAAGTAATTGAAACCGTTCGTCCTAACGGAATTTTGATGGCGCAAATCACACCTAGAGGAGGACGAATCTCTGGTAGTTCTTCTATTGTACAATTAGATGCTTGGCACTGGAAAGAAGCACTAATAAAAGAGAACGATGGTATCCACATTAATCTTCCTGCTACTTTTAGAAGAGGGGGCTGGTGGGCAGAACCAGGTTCTATCGAGCCAAATAAAGAGTACAACAAACAACTTCAAGAATTAGATGCTTTTTTCAAAAGTGCGAAAGCTTATTTGGGCGGTACCTCAGACAGCAGAAATTTAGTTACTGAAGCTACAAAAGGCTTATTTGACGGAACTCAAACCTTGTTCATTCACGCTGATGAAGAAAAACAAATAACGGATGGTATTCAATTAGCTCTTGAGAACGGAATTAAAAAAATGGTGATTGTTGGAGGGTTTGAAGCTTATAAAGCAGCGCCACTTTTACTTAAAAACAATATTGGTGTACTTTTAAGAAGAATTCACGACCTTCCAACCAATGAAGACCAAGATATCGATTTACCCTATAAAATGGCCAAAATATTAACTGATAAAGGAATTCTGGTTGGTCTAGAAAATAGCGGAAGTAAAGAAAGAATGAGTTCAAGAAATCTCCCTTTTTTAGCAGGAACTTGTGTAGCTTATGGCTTAGACAAAGAAAAAGCGTTACAATTAATCACTTTGAATACCGCTAAGATATTAGGAATTGACCAACAATGTGGTTCTTTAGAAGAAGGCAAAGATGCTACACTTTTCATCTCAGAAGGCGATGCTTTAGATATGAGAACTAACAAACTAACCCATGCCTTTATTCAAGGAAGAATGATTAGTTTGGCGACGCATCAAACAAAACTAAGCGATAAATACAAAGCTAAATACAATCAAAAATAAACACTATGGGACTATTCAATGCCATTCTAGGAAACGCCTCAGAAGTAACTATCGAAAGTGCTTCTAAAGAGTTTGAACCAATATTAATTGAAGGCGAAGTAATCGAAAAAGCCTTTAAATTACTAAAAGATATGTTTGTTTTTACCAACAAAAGATTAATACTAGTCGAAAAACAATTAGTGGGTTCAAAAGTGGATTACTTATCCATTCCCTACCAAAACATCAAAAAATTCTCTAAAGAAAGTGCCGGAATCTTAGACATGGATGCCGATTTAAAAATTTGGCTGAACAACGAACCCAATCCTATTACCAAACAATTTGGTAAAGGGAGTAATAATATCAATGAGGTGTATCGTATTTTAAGTCAACATACACTAAAATAAATAATAACTTAATCTTCATAAAAGGAGGTGTCTACTATAAGACACCTCCTTTTGATATGATTATAGAAAACGAGTCAATCACTACAAAAAAAAAAAAAAAAACAGCTACAATCAGAGGTTTAAACCATTTTACAGCCTTTCTTTATTGGCAAAAACTTCAATCACAAGAATTAATATATTATTTCTTTAATTACATAAATACTTCCTAGTGATTGCATTACTACAAATACATTTGTTATACTATAAAAAATGATATCATTTATTTATGCATTTTCAATTTTAATAGATATTTTTTTTACTAATGTATTTGTAAAATCAAAATATTATTCTATTTTGGTCATGTTAATTTTTTATTAATTTATTGAGTTTTTACACAAAACAAAATTATCAAACCTAATCTTACCAAAAAACCTGCTATGAAGAAATTGTACTTTTTTACGCTGCTAATGTTTAGCGTTACGTTTTCAATTATGGCTCAAAAAGAGCAAATCAAGACTGCTCAAGCAGAACTAACCAAAGGAAATGTTCAAGGAGCTTTAACCATTTTGAATGACATCGAGTATTTGATCACCAATGCTAAAGATGAAGACAAATCTGATTATTATTTTATCAAGGCAAAAACTTATACAGCCCTAGCCAATAAAAAAATAGACAGCTCTAAGAACATGTCATTAGCTGTTGCTTGTTATAATGAATTGATTACTGCCGAAGTTGATTCTGGAAATCTAAAATATGCAGTTCAAGCTAGAGAATCAATAAAGGAAATCAAAAGTGCTTTAGAGCGTAGTTCTGTTGAAGACAATAATGCACAGCGATTTTCTGAAGCTGCAGATAAAATGATGTATTTATACGAAATGGACAAAAAAGATACTGTCAACTTATATAATGCAGCGTCTAATTTTTTCAATGCAAAACAGTATGATTTAGCATTGAAAAGTTATGAAGTACTAAAAAACATAAAGTATTCAGGTAATGGCATGGAGTATTATGCAACAAACAAAAAAAACAATCAAGAAGAGCTTTTTGTTTCGGCTTCAAATAGGGATTTAGGAGTAAAACAAGGTTCACATGACAAACCAAGAAATGCAAAATCCAAATCTAAGAAAGCTGAAATATTAAAAAGACTGGCATATATCCAAACAGAAAAAGGAGATATCGCAAGTGCAGAAAGCAACTATAAAGCAATTATTAATATCAATCCAAGTGATATAGAAACCTATATTGATTTAGCTTATGTAAAGCTTGATCGTAAAAAAGAAATAGCTGATAAAATGAGCCTGCTTGGAACTTCTTCTGAAGATATGAAAAAGTATGATGAATTAAAGGCAAAAAAAGATGCGGAAGTAAAAACTGCAGTAAATTATCTTGAAAAAGCACTAATTTTAGATCCAAATAATAAAGACGTTTCTAAGCTCCTTCTTAATCTTTATCGCTCTTTAGATATGACGGATAAATATGATGCATTGAAGGCAAAAGGGTAATTTCAAACATTTCCAAAAAAAAGTTGTTCGAGAGAACAACTTTTTTTTGGAAAAGTATTTTCCTAAATTATTTTCTTGATAACCCTTAACTTATGTGTATGCTTACTAGTTTCCATGTTATAAATCCCTAAATGATCTAAACGATCAACCCTCACTTTTCCACTAGCATGAATAATGTAATTATCAGACATTATTATACCTACGTGAATAATTTTCCCTTCTTCGTTATCAAAAAAAGCTAAATCACCAGGTTCGCTTTCTTCAATAAAACTTAACGGATCTCCTTGTAACGCTTGCTGTGAGGCATCTCTTTTTAGGTTATATCCATTGAGTTTATATACCATTTGTGTAAAACCAGAACAATCAATACCAAATGGCGTTTTTCCTCCCCATAAATAAGGAGCATTTAAATACATATAGGCCGTTTTTATTAAACTAGCTTTATCCTTAACCCCACTTATTTTGGCCCCTTCAAAATCAAATTGGGCTGTATTTATTTCATCGTTATTCAAAAACGACAAACTAGCCCCCAAAGGAATAGGCATTAGTAAATTATTAGGTCCTGTGATGTATTCTATTAAGTCTGCATTCAAAACAATACTATCCGTAGAAAGTCGTTTGAAGTTTTCTTCAGAAATTAATTGGTACTGCTTACTGTCAACCCAGCCCTCATATTCATCGTATTGGAGTTTAATTTTAGACCACTGATTTTGCTTATCAATGATTTCGAAATGCTCTCCAAAAAGAACTTGTGATACGATTTCACTTCTATCACTAGGCTCAAAGCGAAGCGGTATGATGGCTAAATTACAGATTCCAAACATTATTTTTGATTTACAAATTAAGATTTGTAGCCGCTAAAGAACAACAATTCAATTTTGTTTTTTTAAATTTTCTCAATTACTATAGCTGATGCACCACCACCACCATTACAAATTGCGGCTGCACCAATTTTAGCATTATTTTGCTGCAAAACATTTAAGAGTGTTACTATAATTCTAGCCCCAGAACAACCAAGTGGATGTCCTAAAGAAACCGCTCCACCATTGACGTTTACTTTATTATGATCTAAGCCAAGAATTTTTGAGTTAGCTAAACCAACTACCGAAAAAGCTTCGTTGAATTCGAAATAATCAACATCTTCTATAGCAAGACCTGCTTTCTCAAGCGCTTTTGGTAATGCTTTTGCAGGACTTGTCGTAAACCATTTAGGTTCTTGAGCCGCATCAGCATAACTTTTTACATAAGCCAATGGTTTAAGTCCTAAAGATACTGCTTTTTCTTCACTCATAAGCACCAGGGCAGCTGCACCATCATTAATTGTTGAAGCATTTGCTGCGGTTACACTTCCATCTTTAGTAAAAACAGGACTCAAAGTAGGTATTCTGTCCAAATTAACATTGGTAAACTCTTCGTCTTTAGAAATTATAATTGGATCTCCTTTTCTTTGAGGAACAGCAACTGGAACAATTTCATTATCAAATTTACCCAGACTCCAAGCGTCAGAAGATCTTTTATATGATGCTATGGCAAAGGCATCTTGTTCTTCACGTGTGATTTCATATTCAGAGGCACATAAATCGGCACTAACACCCATCGCAGTATTATCATAAGCATCGGTAAGACCGTCTTTTTGCATTCCGTCAACCATAGTGCTTGGGCCAAATTTTGTTCCAGTACGCAGGTTCATGTAATGCGGTATCAAACTCATGTTCTCCATTCCGCCGGCAACAACAATTTCTGCATCTCCACATTGAATAGCTTGGGAAGCTAACATAACCGCTTTCATACCAGAAGCACATACTTTATTGATAGTTGTACAAGCCACTTCATTAGACAATCCAGCAAATAAGGCAGCTTGCCTAGCAGGAGCTTGACCAACACCAGCTTGAATTACATTACCCATGTAAACTTCATCAACTAAATTACCATCTAGTTGTATTTTCTCTAAAGCTCCTTTTATAGCTATGGCTCCTAATTTTGGAGCGGTAATATTGGATAATCCTCCCATAAAACTCCCAATAGGAGTCCTTACAGCGGAAACTATAACTACTTTCTTGTTCATAATGTAAAAATATGTTGATTTATTTAGCAAATTTAATCTTTTTTGCAACTATTTCATATTTTCATAAAATAATATGTATTTAACCAAAGGAAACCTAAGTGTTGCTAATCGTATTTATTTGATTGTTAAGTCTTTTATAAATATATTGAATTTTATTTAAAAAAAAGCATCGAAATAGTTGCGAGAAACCTAAAGTTGACTTAAATTTGCAACCGCAAAACAAGATAGCTTTCTTGGTTTGGGAGAGGTGCCAGAGCGGTAATGGAGCAGATTGCTAATCTGTCGACGGGTAACCGTCGCCAGGGTTCGAGTCCCTGTCTCTCCGCAAATATTTGCACTCGGGGTGTAGCGTAGCCCGGTTATCGCGCCTGCTTTGGGAGCAGGAGGTCGCAGGTTCGAATCCTGCCACCCCGACAACAATGGACGCATAGCTCAGCTGGATAGAGCACCTGCCTTCTAAGCAGGCGGTCGAAGGTTCGAATCCTTCTGCGTTCACTTCAAAACCCTTGATTTTTCAAGGGTTTTTTTGTTTCTACACTTTTTTTGTTTTACTTTTATGGGATCAAGGGATCAAGTTCAAAAGTTGGGAATTAAGCAAAAATAGGGATCAAGTTCGAAAGTTGGGGATTAAGCAAAAATAAGCATTTTTTGCAACTTTTTTGCGACTTAATTATGAAAATAGAAGTTAGATTAAACACGAATAAGTCGGAAACACCTCAAGTTCTATCTTAGATTAAGCTTATCGCAACGGAAATTGTGCTTCAAAAACTTTAAATCGACGATCTAAATCGCTCAATAATTGTTGCTTCACAGCCTCCTCTTCTATAAAACTAAAATTTATACCGTTGTACACATATTCTTTGATGTCTTTATAGCTAACTTGTGGATATCTTTTAGCCAAAAGCACATATTGTTCGATGAGATTGGTTCTTAAGATACCAGCATCGTCTGTACTAATCACGATAGGCACACCAAATTCTTTATATAAAGTAAACGGATGTCGATTTTCTTTTACTTTCAGAATAAACTCATTACTTACCAAATTAATCTCAATAGCAATCTTATTCTTTGCCATATAACGTAGGAGTTCATAATTATTTTTTTCGTAAGCCAAATCTACGCCATGTCCAATTCTATTTGCGCCAGCGGTAAATACTGCCGAGTTAATATGCCAAGTTAACTCTTCGGGTTGAACTAGCCCAAGTGTCAATTCGCCAGCATGCATACTGTATTTTACCTTCGGAAATTTGGAGTGACAGTATTTATACATTAACATATGCAATTCATAATCTTTCATCGAAGTTGCTCCGTCTTCGGGGGAAACAATGTTCACTCCGGTAAGGAGCGGACTAGTATCAGAGGAAATAAAAGCAATCACCAAATTTTTAAACAAATCTACAGGTTCCATAAAACGCAATACAAAATTTTGATAACGCATCGTAAATTGCGCGTCATCCATCTTCAAGTCTTTATGCATGCGTGCCACAAAAGCAGTATTGAATTTTTCAGCATATTTTGCCGCGTCTCTTTTTACAAAAGTATCATACAATTGATCCAATACTTTGAAAACATTTTTCTCCTCTTTTTGAGCAACCAAACTGCGTAGTTGTTCGTTGAAAGAAAATAAGTCAGCGGTATTCATATCACACGGAATAGTAGACAATTGAGTTTCGATATAGCTAACATTTTCTTTAATGGCTCGATTTTTTAACTCCAACAACCCTTGTTCAAAAGTTGGAATAATCGTAGCCTGAAATTTCCCAAAAGACTCAAAAAACTGCTTGTCTGACGGATAACTCACACCATTAAAGTCTTTTATTGACCATTTCTCGATGATTTTTTGTTGATACACAGGCAGCAGCCCTTTTTTCTGAATCATTTCAAAGGTCTCCCAAATCCCATCTTTGCCTTTTTCTGACTGTACTTCTAAAGTTTCTAGATTGAGATAGAAATTACTTTTTATAGCATAAGCCATAAGGGGTTCAGCGTAAACAGATCCGGAGTAATGATGGTGTAAATCGCCCCCTTTGGGCATCTGAGAGAAAAAAGCTGTGAGTTGAGCTTCGTTACTTCGTATGGTTTCAAAATAGTTTTCGATACTTTGAGCGGTTCCAAATACAGTACTTAAGAGAAGTAAAAAGAGCGAAATTTTTTTCATACTTTTTAAATTTTGTCGATTTGGGGTGCAAAAATAGGTAAAAAACATCAGTTTTATGAGGCAAATATTAAAATTGCAACTATTTGCTTTTTAAATGGTTAACTAAAACATAATAAAGTAACACAAACTACATCTGTTTTTGATGATAAAGTCCCACATCAAAGAGTATCATATCTCTTATAATAGTATTGATTTACAAATTGATAATCAACGTTTTTTTGTAGATTATAAAACCCCTAAACCCAACAATACTGCAAATACCATCAGCAGCACAGCTACCAACAATTGAATGCTTTTCAATGTTACTTTGTCCAACAAACGATTCCCTAAAAAAGCTCCTAAAAAAGCCGAAATTACAGCACAAAGAACTAAAGGATAGGCAATTTTTTCCGTGTTTTGTGACCAGTTTTGCACATAAATACCCATTCTCGAAAGATCGATCAAACAAGCAATAACCACACCTGTTCCTATATAAGATTCTTTTGATAAACCTGATCGAATCAAGAAAGCCGCACGCAAAGCCCCTTGCATACCAGATAATCCGCCAAAAAAACCACTCAACATTCCGCCCAATGGCAAATACTTTTTATCAAAAGTAAATCGTGACCAACTTGGAATAATTTCGAACAAGGCAAAAAACAACAAAACAATGCCAATACAAACTTTAATAGGTAAAAGAATAAATGTATGATTCCCAAAAACGTAGCTTCCGATCGGCTGCATGCCGTCCATACAAGATAAAAAATAGGCACCAAGCAAAGCAAAAACGATTGCTGGAATCCCAAAAGACAGCAGTACTTGTTTGTTCGCTTTTTGACCTAATAGCATAAGTTTAAAAATATTATTTAAAAAATGTACAATGGCAGTTAACAAAATAGCCATTTCGATAGGAAAAAACAAACCAAAAACAGGCACTAACAATGTCCCCAAGCCGAAGCCCGAGAACAATGTTAATCCAGACCCCAAAAACGCAACCAAACAAATCAAAAAATAATCCATGTTTTGATATTGAATCATTAAATCATAATCATTTGTTTAAAGCAAACCACTACTTATTTACCTTTTTGATTGAGCTTTATTATTTTTGTTCTTTCAACTCAATAGTTCCATTTTCGGTCTTGTCTACTATAATTTCAAAACTTGGTTTTATTGTATACGTTTGTTTTTGCCCTACTACTTTCTTATAGGTCAATGTGATTTTTCCATTACCATCCTTTTGCAAACTAACTGGATCAATAGTTGTCATCAAGTCCGTTTCAGGTAAAACAACTGCAATAACATATTGCTTATTAAAATCAATTTCTGTAGGTTTTCCATCCCTGCCCATCGTGGTCGCCATACCAAAGATTTCATTAAACTTTTCAGCCGTTTCAATCTTTGGATTATCTAATTTATCAATTGTATTTTTTACAAAATAATTCTTGGCTAAAACAAAAGAAATATCGGTTGTTTTAGAGATACCCTGTGCTTTAAGAACTTCTGTGTTGTTAATCTCGTCTTTATTATCCGTCTTGGGACTGCTTTGGCAAGCAATAAATAAGAAACTTGCTATTGCTACTACTTTTACGATACTCTTTTTCATTTTTTTTGGGTTTTAAAGTTATAGAGGCACAAAGTTATCTATTTATTTTAATTGACTGTAATCTAGCACATTTTTATGCATCATTCCTTGAATTAGAGGATCAAAAATCGTGTCTTTATGCATTAATTTAGTGCTGATGGGAGTGAAAACGCTCTGGCTAGAGTGACTATTTTTTGCGGGTGGGAAAGAGCGACCAAAAAAATAGGATTTAGAAATTAGGATTTAGAAATGTCATCTTGTCATATTTTTTTCCGCCATTTTTGGGGCAAACTGACAATTTATAGACTGACATCGGCTTGGCACAGTCCTTGACTTAACGACCTCGAGTTGTTAAAACGAGTATACAATAAAAATTAAATATAATAAAAATGGGTAAAATAATCGGAATTGATTTAGGTACGACCAACTCTTGTGTTTCTGTAATGGAAGGTAATGAAGCAGTTGTTATTCCTAACGCAGAGGGAAAAAGAACAACGCCATCTATCATCGCTTTTGTAGAAGGTGGAGAAATTAAAGTGGGTGATCCTGCAAAAAGACAAGCAGTAACTAATCCAACTAAGACTATTGCTTCTATCAAACGTTTTATGGGACACACTTTTGCTGAAACTCAAGAAGAGGCAAAAAGAGTTCCTTACACAGTTGTAAAAGGGGACAACAATACACCACGTGTGGATATTGACGGTCGTTTGTACACTGCTCAAGAATTGTCAGCTATGACACTTCAAAAAATGAAAAAAACTGCTGAAGACTATTTAGGTCAAACAGTAACTGAAGCAGTTATTACTGTTCCTGCTTACTTTAACGATGCACAACGTCAGGCTACAAAAGAGGCTGGTGAAATCGCTGGTTTAAAAGTTATGCGTATCATCAACGAACCAACTGCTGCGGCTTTGGCTTACGGATTGGATAAAAAAGGAACAGACCAAAAAATTGCTGTTTACGATTTAGGTGGAGGTACTTTTGATATCTCTGTATTGGAATTAGGAGACGGAGTTTTCGAAGTATTGTCTACTAATGGTGATACTCACTTAGGTGGTGATGATTTTGACCAAGTAATCATTGACTGGTTAGCTGACGAATTCAAAGCTGAAGAAGGTATTGATTTGCGTTTAGACCCAATGTCATTACAACGTATCAAAGAAGCTGCTGAGAAAGCAAAAATTGAATTGTCTTCTTCTGCAGAAACTGAAATCAACTTGCCATACGTTACGGCTACAGCTTCAGGACCAAAACACTTAGTGAAAAAATTATCTCGTTCTAAATTTGAGCAATTAGCAGATACTTTAGTAAAACGTTCTATGGCTCCAGTAGCACAAGCGTTGAAAGATGCTGGTTTGTCCACTTCTGACATTGACGAAGTTATCTTGGTAGGTGGTTCTACTCGTATCCCAAGAATCGTTGAAGAAGTTGAAAAATTCTTCGGTAAAAAAGCGTCTAAAGGTGTTAACCCTGATGAGGTTGTAGCTATTGGAGCTGCTATCCAAGGTGGTGTATTGTCTGGAGATGTAAAAGATGTATTGTTACTTGACGTTACGCCTTTATCTTTAGGTATCGAAACTATGGGTGGTGTAATGACTACTTTGATCGAAGCTAACACTACTATCCCAACTAAAAAATCTCAAGTTTTCTCTACGGCTGCTGATTCTCAACCATCTGTTGAAATCCACGTATTGCAAGGAGCTAGAGCAATGGCAGCGGATAACAAAACTATCGGTCGTTTCCACTTAGACGGAATTCCACCAGCACCAAGAGGTGTTCCTCAAATTGAAGTTACTTTTGACATTGATGCTAACGGTATCATCAAAGTATCAGCTACTGACAAAGGAACTGGTAAATCTCACGATATTCGTATCGAGGCTTCTTCTGGATTAACTGCTGAAGAAATCGAGAAAATGAAAAAAGATGCTGAAGCAAATGCTGATGCAGATAGAATTGCAAAAGAAAGAGCAGAGAAATTGAACGAAGCTGACAGTATGATTTTCCAAACAGAATCTCAATTGAAAGAGCTTGGTGATAAATTATCTGACGATAACAAAGTGGCTGTAGAATACGCTTTAACTGAATTGAGAATGGCACACCAATCTCAAGACATTCCAGCTATTCAAACTGCTTTGGATAACATCAACGCTGCTTGGAAAAAAGCAACTGAAGCAATGTACGCTCAAGGAGAACAAGGTCAAGCTGCTGCTGAGCCACAAGCTCAAGCACAAGGAGACAATGTTGAAGACGTTGATTTCGAAGAAGTAAAATAATCCCCCTCGCCCCCAAAGGGGAAATAAGGGAATGGTTATAAAACCGAGTCAGTAATGGCTCGGTTTTTTTTGTGCTTTCTTAATATAGAACATACGGGTTATAACTATCACATGCGGAAAAGTTATGGCAGCCAGAAAAGAAAAAAATAAGGCGTTGAATAAATGTGTCTCTCGAAAAACACTATAAAGAGTGATTATTCCTATTATGGAAATCAACCAATATAGCCATGCCGATTTGCAGTAAGTAGTAAAATGTTTCAATGAAAATGTACCCTCTATAAAGCTTATTTGATCAATAATTGAAGGAATACTGTGCCATACTATGAAATAAATTGCAAACCCCCAGATTAAACTTGATGATTTGAAAATGATAGCAAAAATTAGCAAATGAAACAATTCTAAGCGTATTTGTGTTCTGATCTTATTGGTTTTCCAATAGAAATAGCTAATAAGAGAAAGAAAAACTGCACTAAAGCAATAGAATACTATGTAAAAATAATGATTTGGAACAAGGCTATTGGTAATACCAAACATGATTTCTTTTACTTCATGGAGGTGTATGGTAAATAATAATAATAAAATGACTAATCCATATGAAAGCTGAAAGAGCGTGATAAGCCATTTCGGAAAAAAGTTCTGTAAATTTTGCCATTGTTGTTCACCAAAATGGTAGGCACTAACTATTATAAAAAGGATGAGTGCTATTTGAGGTAAAATAAAAAATAAGACTATTCCCATTAGCAGTACAATTAAATAATAGCCTAACCACTTTAGTGTCGAATTAGAATATTTTATTGCGCTACTTTTTTTTATTAAAAGCAAATCATTTGCACCATGCAGTATTCCAAATGAAAAAATCAACAGAAAGCCTAACAGAATCTGCAAATTTGTATTCAAAAAAGAATCCAACCAAAGCCCGAAGAAACTGGCTAAAATTGCAATTTTCGTGTATTTTTTCATAATTTTTTTTTAATAAATTTAAAGTTAACCAAAAAAATAAAAAAAATGAATTATTTATTGTTTAATTTTTATTAAATTTGATTAAACAAATAACAATTTAAAATTATTTACTTATGAAAAATTTTATGTTTATTTCTAGTTTAATAGGAAAATTATCTCCTACAGATTATGTTGGTTTTACTTTTTTTGTTGGTTGCATGGCCATGATGGCTGCATCAGCCTTTTTCTTTTTATCATTAAGTCAGTTTGATAAAAAATGGCGTACATCAGTATTGGTTTCTGGGCTGATTACTTTTATTGCAGCTGTCCATTATTTCTACATGAGAGATTATTGGGCATCTTTTGGAGAATCTCCTACATTCTTTCGATATGTAGACTGGGTTCTAACTGTACCGTTGATGTGTGTTGAGTTTTATTTAATTCTAAAAGTGGCTGGAGCCAAAACATCATTGTTATGGAAAATGATTATTTATTCATTAGTCATGTTAATCACAGGTTATTTTGGAGAAGTTGTCGCACCAGATAGCGCCGCATTTTGGGGTGCGATTTCAGGAGCAGCATATTTTGCCATTGTGTATGAAATTTGGTTAGGTGAAGCTTCAAAATTAGCTGCAGCAGCTGGTGGTGAAATTCAAAAATCCCACAAAATATTGTGCTGGTTTGTATTGGTAGGATGGGCTATTTACCCACTGGGTTACATGATGGGAACTAAAGGTTGGTATAATGGAGTAATTCCTTCCGGAAATATAGATGTAGTATACAACATTGCCGATGCCATCAATAAAATTGGATTTGGCTTAGTTATTTATAATTTAGCGGTTAAATCACAGAAAGAATAATTAATCCTTTCAACTATTATAATAAAAGACAGCTTTTTGCGCTCTTTTATAAATAAAAATCGAGTCATTTCTGACTCGATTTTTTTATACTTTCCCTCTTTAGCGCCCACTAAAAAACACTTTACCATCATTCTAAATCCACAGATTGAAGAGATTTTTTTTGAGTATAAAAAAACAACAAAAAATTTAGTTATAAAAAAAAGGAGTAAAATCCTAAAATTATACTCCTTTTATTTAATAAATATAGTCTTAAATAGTATTAAACATACCTGAAATTCAAGATCTAGCAATTGCTTGAAATTTTATTTTACAAACTCAATTTTTTGCTCTTCTTCTTCATTTACACTATCAAAAAAACCTTGATCATTCATCCAATCATCACTAAACACTTTACTCATATAACGAGAACCATGATCTGGAAAGATAGCAATTACATTACTATTTTTATCAAACTCTCCTTCTTCGCCATACTGCTTGATTGCCTGCATCACTGCTCCTGATGTATATCCTACAAAAAGACCTTCTTTCCTAGCTAATTCTCTAGTAGAATGTGCACTTTCTTCATCTGTTACTTTCATGAATTTATCAATAACATCAAAGTCAGTTGCTGTTGGAATTAAGTTTTTACCCAAACCTTCAATTCTGTATGGATAAATTTCAGCACTATCAAATTCTTTGGTTTCATGATATTTTTTTAGAACAGAACCAAACGCATCAACACCTAAAATTTTGATATTTGGATTTTGTTCTTTTAAATACTTTGCAGTTCCCGAAATAGTCCCTCCTGTTCCGCTACAGGCTACTAAATGTGTTATCTTACCATTGGTTTGTTTCCAAATTTCTGGACCAGTTGACAAATAGTGAGCATCTATATTTAATTGATTGAAATATTGATTAATGTATACAGATCCTTTGGTCTCTTCGTGCAATCTTTTGGCTACACTGTAATAAGAACGTTCATCATCAGCAGAAACATGAGCAGGACAAACATATACTTTTGCACCTAAACTTCTAAGCATATCTATTTTATCTTTGGAAGATTTAGAACTCACTGCGAGTATGCAATTATATCCTTTTATTATACTTACCATCGCTAAGCTAAATCCTGTATTACCAGAAGTTGTTTCTATTATTGTATCACCTGGCGAAAGTATACCTTTACTTTCAGCTTGTTCTATAATATATAATGCAATTCTATCTTTTGAAGAATGTCCTGGATTGAAAGCTTCTATCTTAGCATAGAAATTACCTTCAAATTCTTGAGTAACTCTATT
Source organism: Flavobacterium sp. (assembly GCF_027531905.1). GTDB lineage: Bacteria > Bacteroidota > Bacteroidia > Flavobacteriales > Flavobacteriaceae > Flavobacterium. The sequence goes on from NZ_JAPZSU010000025.1 coordinate 81,758, forward strand.
TAGCTTAATAAGTGGAGTGTTACCTATTAATTCTAAAATATTATTATAAGCGTTTATTTCTTCTTTCATAAAAAAATAGTTAATCTAAGCTGAGTATAAACTACCTAGATAGGTTGCAAACTTAACAAAAAAAATCGAATTACTTTTTAATTTTCTCCAAATCTAGTAAAAAACTAAACTCCCTCGCCAATTCCTTTAATGACTCAAATCGACCTGAAGCCCCACCATGACCAGCATCCATGTTAGTAACAAGATATAAAACTGTTTCATCTTTTTTCATTGTGCGCAATTTGGCGACCCATTTTGCCGGTTCCCAATATTGAACTTGTGAATCATGTAAGCCTGTAGAAACAAACAAATTTGGGTATTTTTGCTTTTTCACATTATCATAAGGCGAATACGATAGCATATAATCATAATACTTTTTGTCATTTGGATTCCCCCATTCATCATATTCTCCTGTTGTAAGCGGAATACTATCATCTAACATTGTTGTTACAACATCCACAAAAGGGACTTGAGCAATTACTCCGTTGTATAACTCAGGAGCCATATTTACTACTGCACCCATTAATAATCCACCAGCAGAACCACCTTCAGCGTACAAATGTTCTGGTGAGGTGTATTTTTCTTGGATTACAAATTTAGAACAGTCAATAAAATCGGTAAACGTATTTTTCTTTTTAAACAATTTACCATCTTCATACCATTGTCTTCCTAAATCCTCTCCTCCACGAATATGAGCAATCGCATAAACGAAACCCCTGTCTAACAAAGTTAATCGTGTAGAAGAAAAATAAGGTTCCATCGTATTCCCATAAGAGCCATAGGCATAGAGCAACAATGGATTTTTACCATCTTTTTTAATGGATTTGTGGTACACCATTGAAATTGGCACTTTAGTCCCATCGTTTGCCGTAGCCCAAACTCTTTCTTCGATATAATTACTTTTATCGAACTTACCCCCCAATACTTGTTGTTCTTTTAAAACCTCTTTGGTTTTGGTGGTCATATTAAAATCAATAACCGAAGAAGGAGTTGCCATTGATTGGTAACCATACCTGAGAATATCAGTATCAAAATCAACATTTGTAGTGGTATAAGCACTATAGGTTTCGTTATCAAAAGGAAGATAATAATCTCCTTTTCCGCTCCAAGGTATGATTCTAATATGGTTCAATCCATTAGAACGTTCTTCAACAACTAAGTAGTTTTTAAATATTTCGATGCCTTCTAATAAAACATCTTTACGATGTGGAATTAAATCTTTCCAATTTTCTTTTGAAGTAGCATTTTCCGGCGTTTTCATCAATTTAAAATTGGTTGCTTTGTCCTTATTAGTCAAAACATAAAACGAGTCTCCATAATGAGAAATACTATACTCTAAACCACGAACCCTTGGTTGAAACACCTTGAACTCCCCTTCTGGTTTATCGGCATCCAAAATTCTATACTCACTAGTTAACGTACTTCCTGAACCGATAACAATGTATTTTTTTGACTTTTCTTTGCTTACATAAACGTTAAAGGTATCATCCTTTTCATCAAAAACCAACACATCATTTTTGGCGTCAGTCCCTAATTTGTGTCGATATACTTTATCAGCTCTTAAGGTAACTTTGTCTTGTTGGGTATAAAAAATAGTCGCATTATCATTGGCCCAAACAGACCCTCCGGTGACATTTTCTATTTTATCTGAAAGAATTTCACCTGTTTCTAAATTCTTAATTTGAATGGTGTAGATTCTTCTTCCTTTAGTGTCTACTCCAAAAGAAGCATACTTATTATTAGGACTGATACTCATCCCTCCTAGCTGAAAGTAAGAATGTCCTTTCGCCAATTCATTACAATTAAAAAGAATTTCTTCAGGAGCGGTCAAACTTCCTTTTTTTCGGGTATAAATAGGATAATCTTGACCTTTTTCGTATCGAGTCAAATAAAAATAGCCATTATAAAAATAAGGAACAGACTGATCATCTTCTTTAATTCTCGCTTTCATCTCTTCAAAAAGTTCGGTTTGAAACTGTTTGGTATGAGCTGTTTTGGCGTTGTAATAATCGTTCTCTTGATTCAAATAAGAAATCACTTCTGGGTTTTCTCTTTCGTTTAACCAAAAATAATTGTCGATTCTAGTATCGTTGTGCTTTACTAGTTGTTTTGGAATAATTTTAGCTACAGGTGCTTGTATATTTTCAGCCATTTTTTGTGCTTTTGCCTTAGTAATTGTTAATGCAAAAATAACACAAAGCAAAACCAAACGAATAGAATTTTTCATTATTTTTTGTGTTGATTATCAATAAGCAATATAGTAATTTTGTACCAATAATTTTAAAAAAAACAAAAAATGGATTTAATGGGAATGATGGGTAAGCTAAAAGAGACCCAACAAAAAATAGAAGACACTAAAAAAAGACTAGATACTATTTTGATTGACGAACAAAGTTCTGATGGTTTATTACAAATTACTGTTACCGCAAATACTGCTATAAAATCAATAAACATAGCTGATGAATTGCTAGAAGACAAAGAACAACTTGAAGATTATTTGATACTAGTTCTCAATAAAGCTATCACAAGAGCCAATCAAGTAAATCAAACAGAATTAGATGCTGTAGCCAAAATGGACATGCCGATGATACCTGGAATGGATAATTTATTCAAATAACAAGTCATAAAAAAAGGATTTAAAGTAAAACTCTAAATCCTTTTTTTTATGCTACAAATAAACGCTGCAAAGTCTCTATTACATAAGAATGCATGACTTCGCGATAATCCAAATGCGTCACAATTCTAAGTTTCCCTTTTCCAAGTGAACTAATGGCTATGTTTTTTTGACGTAATGTTTCAATTAAAAGTGCATCGCTTAAACTTGGAATTACTTTAAAAATCAAAATATTTGTCTCAACAGGTTCTACTGATTCTACCCAAGAAAGCCTACTCAATAAGAGTCCTAATTCTTTGGCTCTGCGATGGTCTTCTGTCAATCGCATAATGTTATTCTCTAAAGCATAAATCCCCGCAGCGGCTAAATAGCCTACTTGTCGCATTCCGCCTCCCAAAATTTTGCGCACTCGCAAGGCCCTATGAATGGTTTCTTTATCGGCCAACAAAACCGAACCAATTGGCGCACCTAACCCTTTGGACAAACACACTGAAATAGTATCGAACAACTTTCCATATTCTTTAGGATTTTGTCTTTTGGCCACCAAAGCATTCCAAATTCTAGCACCATCCATGTGAAACTTTAAATTATTGCCATCACAAACTTGCTTGATTTGTTGCAAGGTTTCGAGGTCATAGCAGGCTCCGCCTCCTTTATTCGTTGTATTTTCTACACACACCAAACTTGTTTTCGGACTGTGATAAAATTCGGGATCATTGATAGCTTCTGCAACTTGGTTTGCCGTAATTATTCCGCGATTTCCATCTAATAAACAACAAGAAACTCCACTATTAAACGAAACTCCACCACCTTCATAATTATAAACATGAGCATATTTATCAGCAATTAATTGTTCACCAGGTTGGGTGTGTAATTTTATAGCCGTTTGATTCGCCATAGTACCTGAAGGAAAAAACAACCCAGCCTCCATTCCAAACATAGCGGCTACGCGAGCTTCTAATTCAATTACTGTAGGATCTTGTTTGTAAACATCGTCACCAACAACTGCTCTAAACATATATTGCAACATTTCTGGAGAAGGTTTGGTCACAGTATCACTCACTAAATTAATTTCCATAAGTAGTATTTATATCAGCCACAGCAAGTCCTTAGCTTGTGCTGTGGTAATTTTTTTATATTTTTGCAAAACAAAATTAATAATAATTTATGACAACTACCGAACAAATTAAAGGTATTGTGGAGCGCCTTGGTGCGTTGAGGAGGTATCTTTGACGTTGATGCCAAACTCATTGAAATCACCAACGAAGAAGAAAAAACTTTTGCTCCTGACTTTTGGAATAATGCAAAAGAAGCTGAAATCATTGTAAAAAACTTACGGAATAAGAAAAAGTGGATTGAAGATTACGATAAAGCCGCTTCTCTTACCGAGGAATTACAGCTTGCTTATGATTTTTATAAAGAAGGGGAACTAAGCATTGAAGAACTGGATGAACAATACACTTTAGCCGAAAATCACATCGAAGCCATAGAATTTAAAAATATGCTTTCGGATGAAGGAGATACGTTAAGTGCTGTTTTACAAATTACTGCTGGAGCTGGTGGAACCGAAAGTTGTGATTGGGCCGAAATGTTGATGCGCATGTACATCATGTGGGGCGAAAAATACGGTTACAAAATTAAAGAACTGAATTTCCAGAAGGGAGAATCCGCTGGAATCAAAACCGTTACTTTAGAATTTGAAGGTGATTATTCATTTGGTTATTTAAAAGGAGAAAATGGTGTACATCGTTTGGTTCGTATCTCCCCTTTTGATAGCAATGCCAAAAGACATACTTCTTTTGCTTCCGTATATGTTTATCCCCTTGCAGATGATACCATTCAAATTGAGATTAATCCTGCCGATATTTCGTGGGAAACCATGCGTTCCAGTGGTGCTGGAGGTCAAAATGTAAACAAAGTAGAGACCGCAGTACGTTTGCGCCACCACCCTACTGGAATTATTATCGAAAATTCAGAAACACGTTCTCAATTAGATAATAAAACCAAAGCCATGCAGTTGTTAAAATCGCAATTGTACGAAATTGAGTTAAAAAAGAAGCAAGCACTCAGAGATGAAATCGAAGCTAAAAAAATGAAAATTGAATGGGGTTCACAAATCAGAAACTATGTGATGCATCCCTATAAACTGGTTAAAGATGTTCGCACTGGCCATGAAACAAGCGATGTCGACAGTGTAATGAACGGCAATATAGACCCATTTCTGAAAGCCTTTCTCATGATGATGGGGCAAAAAGAAGAAGAGTAAACGAAAATCCATATAAGCCATCTAACGACTACTATAAAAAGTAGTCGTTTTTTTTTTCAAAAAAAGCAACTTACAGAATTTCTGTTTTTTAAATATTATTTTACATTTTCAAACGTTAAAAATTAGGTAACTCAATAGTAATTCGCTTAATTTGATGGCTAATATTATAAATACTGCCCCCAAATTCATGAAATCATACTCAATTCAAGAAATTAATAATGTTCTAAAAGGTACACTCATTGGCACATTATCTCAAAACATTACTTCGCCAGAACAATTAGAACTTGCCTCAGAAAATCAAATTTCTTTTATAGGAAATAAAAAGTATGAAAAATACTGGAACAGTTCAAAAGCTAGTGCTGCAATAGTAAATGAAGATATAGGCATTGAACCTGGTACCAATAGAGCATTTATAAAAGTAAAAAATGCCGAATTAGCAATGTCCCAATTGCTAGAACTTTTTGCTCCAGCCCCACCTCAATTTGATATAGATGTACATCCAACAGCCTGTATTCATGATACAGTCATAATTGGCGAAGGCACCAAAATTGGAGCCGGCTGTTATCTTGGACCCAATGTAGTTATTGGAAAAAATGTTACCATTTATCCCAATGTAACACTTTTAGATTATTCAAGCATAGGCAACGGAAGTACGATTTGGTCAGGTGTTGTGGTTAGAGAACGTTGCCACATCGGAAATGATTGTATCCTGCATCCCAATGCCACTATAGGAGCAGACGGATTTGGGTTTAGTTTTTGTAATGAAAAGGGTTTAGTTAAAATTCCACAAATTGGAAATGTTGTACTCGGAAATAATGTAGAAATTGGAGCCAATTCTTGTGTAGATAGAGGGAAATTCAGCTCAACTGTTGTAGGTGATGGATGCAAAATAGACAATTTAGTTCAAATTGGTCACAACAGTAAATTGGGACGTTTTTGCATTATGGCGGGTCATAGTGGCCTTGCTGGTTCTGTAACCTTAGAAGACGGCGTTGTAATTGGCGGAAGCGCCTCTATTAAAGACCACACAACTATTGGTGCTGGAGCCACTGTTGGCGCTGGATCTGGCGTTACTTGCGATGTCCCTGCTGGCAAAGTAGTTTTAGGTTATCCAGCAATAGCTGCCAAAGATGCCCTCAGACAATGGGCAATTCTTAAACGATTAGTGAACGAAACTAGAAAATAGACGCTATATTTTTTAATAAATTCTCAAAAAAGCAGGATTAATTTTCTGCTTTTTTTGCGTAAAAAACAAAAAAACATTTTCTTTTTCACCCAAAGCAAAAGACCAATTAAAAAGATTTCAATCCTTTTCGTAAATTAGCTAACTAAAAAAACTAACTAACCCTTATGGATTTAAACTTCAATCAAAACGAAGATCACAATAAACTTCTTTTATCCCAATTACGCCATAAATTTGCAAAAGTAAAATTAGGCGGAGGCGAAAAAAGAATAGAAAAACTGCATGCCGAAGGCAAAATGACAGCCAGAGAACGAATCGATTATTTAGTAGACGACCCAAATAAATGCATTGAGATAGGCGCCTTTGTCGGAGATGGAATGTATACTGAACATGGCGGTTGTCCTTCGGGAGGAGTAATTATAAAAATTGGGTACATTCAAGGCAAACAATGCATTATTGTTGCCAATGACGCCACTGTTAAGGCGGGAGCATGGTTTCCGATAACGGGTAAAAAAAACCTACGCGCACAAGAAATTGCGATGGAAAACAGACTTCCAATTGTTTATTTAGTAGATAGTGCAGGAGTATATTTACCCTTACAAGATGAAATTTTCCCAGATAAAGAACATTTTGGTCGGATTTTCAGAAATAATGCCCAAATGAGCAGCATGGGAATCACGCAAATCGCAGCAGTAATGGGAAGTTGTGTGGCTGGTGGCGCTTATTTACCTATCATGAGCGATGAAGCCTTAATTGTAGATAAAACTGGAAGTATTTTCCTGGCCGGAAGTTATTTGGTCAAAGCTGCCATAGGCGAAAGTATTGATAACGAAACCTTAGGTGGAGCGACAACACATTGCGAAATTTCAGGAGTTACAGATTATAAAGCCAAAGATGACAAAGATGCTTTGGATAAAATCAAAAACATTGTTAGTAAAATTGGAGCTTTTGAAAAAGCTGGATTTAATCGCATCAAAGGAGAAAAACCCGCTTTAGATGAAAAAGAAATTTACGGAATACTTCCGAAAGCGAGAAACGAACAATATGATATGCTTGAAATTATCAAACGATTGGTTGATAACTCTGAATTTGAACCCTACAAAGACGGCTATGGACAAACGATTATTACAGGATATGCTCGAATAGATGGTTGGGCAGTAGGCATTGTTGCGAATCAACGTAAAGTAGTCAAAACCAAAAAAGGGGAAATGCAATTTGGTGGTGTTATCTATTCGGATTCTGCTGATAAGGCTACTCGATTTATTGCCAATTGTAACCAAAAGAAAATCCCATTAGTCTTCATACAAGATGTTACTGGATTTATGGTAGGTTCAAAATCTGAGCATGGCGGAATCATTAAGGATGGAGCCAAAATGGTTAATGCAGTATCTAATTCTGTAGTACCAAAATTCACTGTAATTGTTGGAAATTCCTATGGAGCTGGTAATTATGCTATGTGTGGCAAAGCTTATGATCCTAGATTAATTTTCGCATGGCCTAGTGCAGAATTAGCAGTTATGGGCGGCGCTCAAGCTGCAAAAGTATTGGCACAGATTGAAGCTTCTTCTTTAAAAGCAAAAGGTGAAGTGGTAGATGAAGCAAAAGAAGCCGAATTATTTACTAAGATTAAAGCAAAATATGACGAACAAGTCTCTCCTTATTATGCCGCATCTAGATTATGGACCGATGCTATCATTGATCCCTTAGATACACGAACATGGATTTCGATGGGAATTGAAGCTGCCAATCACGCTCCCATTGAGAAAAAATTTAATTTAGGCGTGATTCAAACATAAACTATAAAAAAAAGAGCTGATTATTTTTCAGCTCTTTTTTTATCTATTGTTTTAGCAAGTAATAATGAATCGATACTCTCTTTTCGAACTATTTTGCCTGTAGCCGTCACTTTAAACTTTGGAATGAAAACAATATTTTTTGGTTTTTCATATTTGTCTAATGAAGTAAAAACAGCTTCGTTAATTGACATTGGTTCACCCTCAACATACAACACCACTTTTTCTCCCAAAACATCATCGGCTTGTCCATGCACAAAATAACGACTTGGAATGTGGGCAGATAATTTCTCTTCTATTTTCTCCGGAATTAACTTAATTCCGCCACTATTAATCACAGTATCAAAACGCCCCAACCAAACGAACTGTTTATTTGAAATTAATTCTACAATATCATTAGTTACAATGGGTTCAGTGCTAATATTTTTGGCATGAACAATCAAACAATTATGCTCGTTAGTAGAAACCGTTACATTAGGAAGTACTCTAAACGCTTTTTCCCCCACTCGTTTAGCAGCAATATGAGTAATTGTCTCGGTCATTCCGTAGGTTTCATAAATTTCATTCGGCAATTTCACTAATTCTTGCTCGAGAGAATTATTAATTTTCACACCACCAATAATGATTTTTTTAATATTTTTTAGTTTATCCAAAGCGTTTTTGGCCTGTAATGGAACCATCGCAGCAAAATCATATTTTTCATCATTATATTCTAAAGGGTTCGAATTCGGCTCTACAAAATCCATATCCAAACCTAATATAAAAGAACGCACAAACATCATTTTACCCGCAACGTAATCTGCAGGAAGACAATGCAAAACTCTATCGCCAGGTTTTAAATCAAAAAAATCTCCTGTAGCCAAAGCCGAATTAACCATTGCTTCTTTTTCTATTTGAATCAATTTTGGAATTCCAGTAGTTCCAGAGGTGTTCATTTCGATAAATGACTTGTTATCAAACCAATCAATTAAAAAATCACCAAGAGATTTTTGAAAATCAGCACCTTCTTTAACAAAAGAGTAGGCCACCATGCATAGTTGTTCGCGATCTAAGTGAACACCATTAAATTTAAAATGATTATGAACATTCTTATAGGTTACTGTTTTCATAGTAGTAGTAATTTATTCTTTTATAGTAAGGACGTTATTGTGTATATTTCCTGTAAGTTTTTCTTTCCAGTTATTCCAATTGTATTTCCTACCAAAGATAATCAAAAGTATTGGGTATATAAGTATTACAGGCAAGATAACATCAAAACCAAAGGTAGGTTCTGAAACATCTTTCAATATGGAATGCGTTTGAAAAGCCGACCAATCAGAAGTCACCAATAAAGCCCCAATTAAATTGTTTGCAGCATGAAAACCTAGTGCTAATTCCATTCCATCATCCATCAAAGTGATAACACCTAGAAAAAGACCCGTGCCAATATAATAAATCATAATACCATTTCCCATTTTAACAACTTCAGGATTGGACAAATGCATCAATCCAAAAATCAGAGAAGTCATAAGGAGAGGAATCCATTTATTTCGGGACAAATTAGCAAATCCTTGCATCAAATAGCCTCTAAAAACGTATTCTTCAGTAGTAGTTTGAATGGGAATCAACAACAAACCAATAATCGCTAAAATCAAAAAAGGGATAGGTTTGAAATTAATTTCGAAATGATTTGGGGTGACAAACCATTCTATTAAGGTACTCGCTATTCCAACTATTGCCCAAAGCGCAAATGAAAAAAATACACGATTCCAATCCATTTTGGATCTCGCTGTTGTTACTGACAAAATGGTTTGTTTATGAATATATTTAATCACTATAAAAACACCAACTAAAGCAAAAACAAAGGAGAGTAACATTAAAAATAAAGTAGTATTAGGTTCAAAAAAATGCATCAACCCCTCGTTGGTCATTGGAACAGTTTTATGATCTTTTGCTGCCTTAAAAAAAAACGCAATCATCATAGGAACTTGACCAACAAAAGCCATAAAGAATATAATCAATGATCCTAATAGATATTTATAAAAATGATTTTGTGGAGTAACTCCTTGTTCTAAAAACATAGTATTTACAATTTGTTAAATGAATTAATGGCCTAGTTTGTATACCTATTTTATACTCCTTAAAAGTACCTATTTAATTCTCATAATTTTACAAAAAAATGAAAAAGCAAAAACAACACTCTATAAAGTACTGAAAAATAAAGAAAAATTTACTTTCTAAAATTATTTCTTGAAACACCATGTTTCTTTTTAATAAATACATCTTTTATTTTATACAAAAGCAGTAAATTTGAAGCAGTTTTATAAAAATTATCCATGAGCACATCGCACAAAGACCTACACAGCAAATTAACGTTAGGTGGTTTATTGATTTCATTAGGAATCATTTATGGTGATATTGGGACATCACCTTTATACGTAATGAAAGCCATACTTGGCGAACACATCATCGACCCAGATGTTGTATTAGGAGGAGTATCTTGTGTGTTTTGGACACTTACGCTTCAAACCACATTAAAATATGTAATCCTTACCCTAAGCGCTGACAATCATGGAGAAGGTGGGATTTTTGCACTATATGCACTTGTCAAAAAAACGAAAATTCAATGGCTAATCGTTCCTGCAATTATTGGAGGTAGTGCCTTGCTAGCCGATGGAATCATTACTCCACCCATATCCGTTTCGTCGGCAGTAGAGGGTATCAAAACGTTTAATCCAGAAATCAATACTGTTCCCATTGTAATAGGAATTTTAGTGATTTTGTTTACGATACAACAATTTGGGACAAAGTTAGTAGGGAAATTTTTTGCTCCAATGATGACCATTTGGTTTTTGATGTTAGCCATTTTAGGTACTATTCAAATCACTTCTCATCCAGAAGTTTTTAAAGCAATAAATCCTTATTATGCCTATCATTTACTATCCATTCACCCCGATGGCTTCTTTGTACTAGGCTTTGTATTTTTATGTACAACAGGTGCAGAAGCCTTATACTCTGACATGGGACATTGTGGTAGAAAAAACATCAGAATAAGTTGGATTTTTGTAAAAACAGCATTAGTCTTAAACTACTTTGGACAAGCTGCCTACCTAATTCAACATGGAGGAGTAACACTACAAGCCTTAGGTGGAGAAAACGGAAATCCGTTCTACTTAATAATGCCAAGTTGGTTTCAACCTTTTGGTATTGTGGTAGCTACACTGGCCGCCGTTATTGCCTCACAAGCTTTAATAAGTGGTTCATTTACGCTTATAAATGAAGCCATGAGATTAAATTTCTGGCCAAAAGTAAGAATTAAATACCCAACGGAATTAAAAGGACAACTCTATATTCCATCTATCAATTGGCTATTATTAGTAGGATGTATAGGTATTGTACTGCATTTTGAAGAATCTAGCAACATGGAACATGCTTATGGTTTAGCCATTATTCTTTGCATGATTATGACCACTATTTTGCTGAATTATTACTTAATCATGAAACGCGTAAAATGGTACTTTTTCATGCCGTTGATTACTATTTATCTCATTATAGAATTCAGTTTCTTAGCTGCTAACATTACCAAGTTTGCCGAAGGAGGTTATGTTACATTATTTATAGCCATACTCCTAATTTCTGTAATGACTATTTGGTATTTAGCGAAAAAAATCAACAAGAACTATACTAAAATTGTCAAAATTGAAGACTTTAAAAAAGTATTGGTGGAATTAAGTCATGACTTATCAATCCCAAAATATGCTACACACTTGGTGTATATGACTAATGCAGGTCGTGTAGATGAGATTGAAGAAAAAGTCACTTATTCTATTCTTCAAAAAAGACCCAAAAGAGCGGATATTTATTGGTTTGTTCATGTAAACGTATTGAATGAACCTTATAAAAAGGAATATAAAGTCACTGAAATTGTTAAAGATGATATTTACAGAGTCGATTTTAATCTTGGTTTCAGAGAACCAACAAAAATCAATCTAATGTTCCGTGAAGTAATTGTTGACATGGTAAAAAAAGGTGAAGTAGATGTTACTAGTAGATATGAATCTCTTAATAAAAACAATATTGTAGGCGATTTCAAATTTGTGCTTTCAGAAAAATTCTTATCCAATGATTCTGATTTGTTATGGCATGAAAAAATCATCATGAACTCTTATTTCTTAATCAAAAAGTTGAGTTTATCTGAAGAAAGTGCTTTTGGATTGGATAGCAGTTCTGTAAAAATTGAAAAATTCCCAATGGTACTGCATGCTCCTGAAAGTTTAGGACTTAAAAGAATCAAATAACAATTCTAGGTATACCTTAAAAAGCACTGTAAAAGCAGTGCTTTTTTTTATCCTCAAAAAACATTAAGAACAACATTACCAACTAAAAATTTAACTTTCAATCAATAAATAGTACCTTTGCAGTTCAATAATTCAAAATGAGATTACACAGAAATTTAGTTTATACTACTATTGATGCCTTAAATGCCATATTTAATGAAGGAGAATATGCCGATAAAGTAGTAGCCCGTTCTTTAAAAAAAGACAAACGTTGGGGAAGTGCAGACCGTAAATTTGTTGCCGAAACCATCTACGAGATTGTACGATGGAAACGACTATATGCTGAGATTGCCGAAGTAAAAGAACCATTTGACAGAGATAATCTTTGGAGAATTTTTGCCGTTTGGGCGGTTTTAAGAGGATATCCAATTCCAGATTGGAGACAATTAGAAGGCACACCAGAACGTAAAATTAAAGGACGTTTTGACGAACTTTCCAAAATCAGAACCTTCAAAGAATCGATTCCAGATTGGATGGACGAAGTTGGTGTTAAAGAACTAGGAGAAAAAGTTTGGTCGAAAGAAATTACCGCTCAAAACCAACCAGCCAAAGTGGTACTAAGGGTAAATACCTTGAAAACAACTCGAGAAAAATTAAGAGCCATCTTAATGGATCTAAACATTGATACTGAAATGTTGAAAGATCAACCAGAAGCTTTAGTCTTAAAAGAAAGAGCGAATGTGTTTTTGACCGATGCTTTCAAAGAAGGTTTGTTTGAAGTTCAAGATGCTAATTCACAACTTGTAGCCGCTTTTCTAGATGTAAAACCTGGGATGCGAGTAGTAGATACTTGTGCGGGTGCAGGCGGAAAAACATTGCATATTGCCGCTTTGATGGAAAACAAAGGACAATTAATTGCCATGGATTTGTACGAAAGTAAACTCAAACAATTAAAACTAAGAGCCAAAAGAGACGGAGCTTTCAATATTGAATACCGCATTATTGATTCGACTAAAGTCATTAAAAAATTGCATCAAAGAGCCGATAGAGTACTTATTGACGCACCTTGTAGTGGACTTGGAGTTTTAAAAAGAAACCCTGATGCTAAATGGAAATTACAACCAGAGTTTATCGATAATATCCGAAAAGTACAGTCGGAGGTTTTGGAAAGTTATTCTAAAATTGTAAAACCTGGAGGTAAATTAGTGTATGCTACTTGTTCCATTTTACCTTCTGAAAATCAAGAACAGGTGAAACGCTTTTTGGGAACAGACATCGGAAAAGAATTTACTTTTATCAAAGACCATAAAATATTGGCTTCTGAATCTGGATTTGACGGTTTTTATATGGCTTTATTAGAGCGCAAAGAAAGCCAAGAGAAAGAAATCAAATAATATCAAAAAGTTCTTTAGTGAAACAAAAAAGTCCTCGAGCATTTCGAGGACTTTTTCGTTAGTATAAATCGATGGCTTCAGCGAGCACATCTAGTAAAACATCGTGGTCTATGGTTTCTAAACTAGTATAACGTAGCGATTTTACGGTATTTCGCTTCTCGTCCACTAACTCTGATTGATTGCGTTGCAATTGAAATCCTTTGGCGAAACCCAAATCGACAAATCCTTTCTTATGATTGGGAGCGAGATAACAAAAGGGTTTCTTTTTATAATACACATAAGGAATGCCCCATTTGAACATCACTTCACTCTCAGGTAGTTGTTGCTGAATCACCTGAAGTAAATGCAACATAATACTTTGGTACAAGTGCGGCTGATTGAAAATATAGGCTTCAGCGGGTTTCATAGTTACAAGCCTTTTTGATCCATCAAATACAACAAAGAAGCCATAGTAGCTGCTCCCAATTCCAATTCTCTTTTGTTGATGGCATCAAAGGTATCGTTGGCCGCGTGATGGTAATCGAAATAGCGTTGAGAATCGGGTTTGAGTCCTGCTTTGACGATATGCTTGGATGCTAATGGACCAATATCCGTTCCGCTATGTCCTTTTACAAAACTATGAATCAAATAGGGTTCAAATAACCCTTTCCAACTGCTAAATTTAGCAAATTCCTCGTCATTGCATTCGAACGAGAAACCTCTAGGCGAAAAGCCCCCCGAATCACTTTCGAGCGCAAAAATGTGGTTTTCTTGGTTTAGCTGTGCCAGTTCCGCATATTTTTTTCCACCACGGTTGCCATTTTCTTCATTCATGAACAATACTACACGAATCGTGTTTTTAGGTTTATAGTTAAGCTGTTTCAAGATACGTAGGGCTTCCATACTTTGCACCACTCCTGCTCCATCATCGTGAGAGCCATCAGCCAAATCCCACGAATCCAAATGACCGCCAACCACCATAATATTTTCGGGGGTTGTACTTCCTTTGAGTTCGCCTACCACATTATAAGACAACACATCGGCCTTTTGTTCACACGATTGCTTAAAGTAAAACTGTAATTGCGGGTTTTCTTTTAACTTTTTACTCAATAATTCAGCGCCATTGGTACTGATTGCTGCCGTAGGAATCCATTGTGATTGGGGTAAATCACCATAGCTTTGATTACCAGTATGTGGAAAATCATCCAAACGTAAATTCATTGAACGTATAATCGTTCCCACTGCACCATATTTTGCTGCTTCTCTCGCACCAGAAGAACGCTGATCTACACAATGTCCGTAAGCTTTAAAAGTTTCGATTTGTTCTGCGTCCATTGGGCGGTTATAAAAGACTATTTTTCCTTTTAAAGCCGTTCCCAAGCTTTCTAATTCTTTGATGCTATGTACTTCGATTACGGGAGCTAGCAAACCCTTTTTTGGTGTAGCAATCGACCCGCCCAAAGCACAAATTGGCACTTCAATTTTGTTTTTTCCATCTTTGATATAAGCGGTTTCTTTAGCACCACGCACCCACTTTGGCACCATTACTTCCTGTAAAAACACTCTATCTAACCCTAAGGTTTCTAATTGTGCTTTGGTGTATTGTACTGCTTTTTCAGCATTATCAGAGCCTGATAAGCGGTGTCCGATTTGGTTAGAAAGATAGTCCAGCCATTGGTAGCCTTGCCCTTTGGTCAATGCGGATTGGTAAATGGCTTTGAGTTGCAACTCCTCTGATGATTGCGAAAAAACGACTCCGCCAAGGCTTAGCAATAGGGCTGTAAAAAAAGTTTTCTTCATAGTTTTAGGTTGGTTTTGGAACTTTATAGTTGGTGGCAATTTCGGGAAAGTTTATGAAATATTAGGTAGGTTGTTTAAAGTTTATGGTTAATTGTTTATGGTTTAGGGTAGTTTAGGGTAGTTTAGGGTAATTTAAAATTGTTTAAGGTTGTTTAAAGTTTAATTGGTTAATTGTTTAGGGTTTATGGTCGTTTTAGATTGTTTAAGGTTGTTGTGATTGGTGTACATCGAGCCTTCGGCTCTTTCGATTTGCTTTGTGTGGACTAGACTGAAGTCCAGTCCTACAAAATGGGTCGAGTCTACGACTTTCTGCCGAATGTATATGTTCCGTTGGAATGGAATTTAATCCGATGTTTTTTTAGAGATTTCCTGCAAGGTTTTTTTAACCTTATAGGTATAAGCGGGAAATTATCAAAACCTACAAGGTCTAGAAAAAGACCTTGCAGGTGTATAGCGAAACTAAATCAAGTCCAGCTTTACAAAATAGTCGAGTCTACGAATCTCTATCGGATGTACAAGTTCTGTTGGAATGGAATTTAATCGATTGTGGTTTTAATCCGATGTTTTTTTTGAGATTTCCTGCTAGGTTTTTTTTAACCTTGTAGGTATAAGCGGGAAATTATGAAAACCTACAAGGTCTCGAAAAAGAGCTCGCAGGTTGGTAAGTGATACTTCATTTTTAAATAAGCTTTTTTCAAAACTTCTTATAAAAAAGAGTCGTGTCCCCTAGCCCCAATCGCAGTGGCATCCTTTTTTACATAAAAACCTAGTAGTAACCCACTACTAGGTTTTTATGTAAAAAAGATAGAGCGGAGAGCGGGACGACGCGTGTGGTGCTCCGCCTGCGTATGCTCCTGAAAATTAAGGAAGTGGTTCGAAACTAATGGCGGTTCCTCCCCCATCGGCTAATTGCAGTTTGAGTTTGCTAGCCGATGTTACCACTTGTGTTTTGATGGTGTAAGCGATTGGGTTTTTCTCCCAATGTGCATTTTTGGCGTCTTCGTAGATGATGGCTTTGTATTTTTTGCCTTTGGTTAGGAAATCCAATTTGATTTCGGTGGTTCGGGCATTTTCATCGGTGATGGCGCCTAGGAACCAAGTGTCTTTGCCTTTGGTTTTTCTGGCCACGGTAAGATAATCGCCGGGTTCTGCTTCTAGATACAAACTCTCGTCCCAATCCATCGCCACGTCTTTGATGAACTGAAAAGCATCGGGATATTTCTCGTAGTTTTCAATCAAGTCGGCCGCCATTTGCAAGGGAGAATACATCGTCACGTACAAGGCCAATTGCTTCGCCAAAGTGGTGTGTACTTGCTCGATTTTGTTTTTATCGTAGTAGCTCATTTTGATTTCAAAAATCCCCGGGGTGTAATCCATAGGGCCGCCCAACTGACGCGTGAAAGGCAAAATGGTTTCGTGTGCTGGCGGATTTCCGTTGCTCCAAGCGTTGAATTCGTTTCCACGAGCCGATTCCGCCGCGATGTAGTTTGGATAAGTACGGCTGTAGCCTGTTGGGTGCGAACATTCGTGTGAGTTGACCATCAATTTGTTATCGGCAAAGCGACGCGCCACAAAATTAAAGTGATTCACCATCGCTTGTCCATCGTGGAATTCGCCACGCGGAATGATTTTGCCCACATAGCCCGTTTTGGCCGCAGGATAGTCGAATTTCTTCATCAAATCTAATGCGCGGTCCAAGTGGCGTTCGTAGTTGCCCACAGACCCCGAAGTCTCGTGATGCATAATCATTTTTACGTTTTTGGCTTTGGCGTATGCCGAAACTTCTGCCAAATTAAAGTCAGGATAAGGTGTCGTAAAATCAAAAACATCTTCTTTCCAGTTGCCTACCCAGTCTTCCCAACCTACGTTCCAACCTTCGACCAACACGCCATCAAAACCGTGCTTGGCGGCAAAATCAATATAGCGTTTGGTATTTTCGGTAGTTGCGCCGTGTTTGCCTGTTGGAATTGGATTGCCCGCTGCGTTTTGCGCATTTTGAGAACCCGCGTAATCCCAAGTCGATTTCCCCACGTGCATTTCCCACCAAATCCCCACATATTTCATTGGTTTTATCCAAGAAGTATCTTCGATTTTAGAGGGTTCGTTTAGGTTCAAAATCATTTTGGAGCTCACAATTTTTCTAGCGTCATCGCTGACCATAATCGTACGCCAAGGCGAAACGCAAGGCGCTTGCAAATAGGCTTTATCTCCAATGGCGTTGGGCACCAAATTGGCTTTTAGCGTGTACTTTTGCACGTTAGCATCCAAGTGCATCACGGGATAATTCACCACAGCAGCTTCAAAAATATTGAGGTACACACCCGAAGGCGATTTCATTTGCAAAGGCGTTTGCACCGTGTATTTTCCGGGAATGGATTTTACGCCTATCCCGTTGTTAAGGTTCAGTTTTTCGTTGTCAATTTCGGAGAATTTCGTTTCGTTGTACACGTATTCATTGCTGTCAAAATCTCCCGGAATCCAGAACACTTTATTGTTTTCGGTCAAATTGAATTCCGTCTTCTCGTCCGAAATGATAAAATAGTTCAGGTTTTCTTGTTTAGGGAAATCATAGCGAAACGCCACCCCTTCGTCAAAGGCTCTAAAGACCAAATTGAGTTTCACTTTTGAATCTTTATTTAGTAAAGAAACGATCAATTCATTGTAGTGATTCACGATTTGGGCTTGTTCACCTAATACGGGGGTCCATTTTTCATTGACCGAATTAGTTTTTGTGTCAATAATTTCAAAATGATTGACCAAACCTTGTTTCTCTTTAAGACTTATTCCTAAAGCACTTTGTACTACAACGGGTTTATTTTTGTAGCTCACCGCATAGGTAGGTTGACCGTCGGGCGTGAGCTGAAACGTAAGCGCCAAAGTTCCCGTTGGCGATTCCACCCTTTGTGCGGACACCAAGTTCATACAACAAAGGAGCAGTAAGGAAAATAATTGTTTCATTTGGATTCTATTTTTTTTGTAACTATAAAAATACGCAAAAAGTCCCGAACCTTAGCTGTAATTAGGTAAGACTTATGCTCTTTGAAAGTAAAAAATCCCACTCTAACGTTTGCGTGCTAATAAGTTTTTGATATACTTCAGCAGTACAATAATTTCAAATTATTGATCAATTTCACACTCACAAATTGAAAGCAATTTGTATCAATTAAATGGAATAGATAATAGATTCTATGCAAATACTATTTGAACATAAAGAGATTAAAGGAATGTTTGGCTTAAATAAAAATAAGACTAACTGGTTTAAACATTTCGATGCTTTAGTCTTTACAGGTATTGGAGAAAAGTCAACAATTATTAGATGATATCAAAGATACCTTTTTATAGCACCTGCAACGGATTCGGCCAATTACGTTTGCAAAACCACTTGAATTTTAAACGATTATTTTAAGCAATTAATGAAGTTCAAAAAAATAAGCTAAATTTAGCGCGAAGATTTCGACTAGAATTAGAAGATTTTTATTTTAAAATAGGCTTTGATTTAACTAAAAAAGAAAAAATCAATTTTGTTTAAACAAATAATAGAGACGGATTTTTTCGTTACGAATTTTAAAAATGGGAAATAAAACAGTACACACCAAATTAGGTAATTATCGATTTGAATTTTTATTGACAGCTTTATTGTTATTAATTTTCGATAAAATATTCTTTCCAAATAATGATTTTTATCTAAAATACATTTGGCCATTAAATATGGTAGTAATCTCTATAGCAAGTTTTGGCATATATTTAGAACACAATAAAAAAATAAAAACAATTCGAAATATACTTTCGATTATAAGTATTTTAATGCCGTTTGGCTTCATTTTCCTAAATCAACATTTTTGGTTTATACAAATTCTAACCTTATTTTTTATTATTTACTATTGCTTTATTTTTAGCGAAGTAATGTTTCAAATAACATACTCTAAAGAAGTTCGCATTAATGTAATTATCGGTTCTTTTTGTGGTTACATGCTTTTGAGTATGATTGCTTTATTTACCTATTTATTAATTGAATATAATTTCAGTAATTCATTCCACGGCATTAGCACAGGCAATCCTTCTTTAATTTACAATGAGTTGTCTTACTTTAGTTTTATAACGCTTACCAGTATTGGTTTTGGTGATATTTATCCTATAACCGATATGAGCCGATTGGTTACTGCATTTTTTGGTATGGCGGGACAGTTTTATATGGTTGCTGTTGTCGGAATTATAATATCGAAATTTACATCAAAAAAATAAATTCAAATTTAAGTTAAAAAAAAACGAATCTCAAGGCAAAAGAAAAAAGTAGACTACTTCCAAAAGTAGTAACTTAAATCAAACGTAATATGGGTTCAGTAAGGTTTTATTGACGGAATTAGAACAAATTCATAAGAATTAAACGATTTGGTTCGTGCAGAATACTTCTTAACGAAATTGGTTATGCCTTTCAAGTAGAAAATTTCACGCCGAAGAATAGAATATAGCATGAAAAATAATTTTAAATTGAAACAATAATTAAATATAATTTAAGTTTAATTGCAAAGATTTATGAAATTTCAAAAGAAAAACTCTAGGATTTAGTAAAAAATGCCAAGGCTAATGGCGCTTTTCAAAATATTCAAATTGCGCAATTTTAGTAGTTCTGCAATTGATAAATAATAAATATTAAAATTAATTATGTACACAGGAAAAGATTTTACCTTTCAAATATTATGGCATTTTGCTAGAAAAAATTTATTTAAAACACTTATTATTAGTAGCATAGCAGTTGTTTTATACAAATATTGTGGCTTTAAATTTCTTGCTATCCCTTTTATTCCAATAGCTTCTATTGGTACTGCCGTTGCTTTTTATGTAGGTTTTAAAAACAATCAAGCCTACGATCGTCTTTGGGAAGCACGTAGATTATGGGGTGGATTTACAAATACAAGCCGAAATTATGCCTGTCAACTTATGGCAGTATTGGAAGACAAAGACATAGCTAAAGATTTACTATACAGACATATAGCATACATTAACATACTGCGATTACAACTTCGTAAAACAATTCCGTGGGCTACAAGCAAAGAAAATTTTCATCAAACTTTTCATGGTGAGAGGGATGAATTATTAGCATTTGATGAAGGTTTGAAGAAAATTTTAGAAAAAAACAATAAAATGCATTATTATGAAGCCATTCGAGCAAAAAATAATGCTGCATCACACATACTTAGAAGTCAAATTTTTGATTTAACAAAATTGAAAAGAGAAAATAAAATCGATGAATATGAGCATAGTGATTTAGTGAAACACATCAACGAATTATTCAATCTCCAAGGTGGATGTGAACGCATCAAATCAACGCCCTTATTTCGTCAGTATTCAATTTTCAGTAGAGTTTTCGTTAATATTTTTATTACTCTAGTCCCTTTCGGTTTGATGAAAGAGCTACACAACTTAGCTTCTTGGGGAATTTGGCTAACACTTCCCTTTTCGTTATTAATCTCTTGGGTATTTTTTACAATGGAGCAAATAGGTGAATATTCCGAAAATCCTTTTGACAATTCGATAAATGACACTCCAATTTCTACCATTTGTGTAAATATAGAAATTGATATCAAGGAAATAATTGGAGATACCGATCTTCCAGAAAAGTTAAATCCTATAGAAAATGTATTACTTTAAATAACAAAACATGAATTTTGAACAAATTGCCAAAAATAATGAGAAATGGGTTGCTGAAAAATTGTCACAAGATCCAAATTATTTCGAGAATCTTGCCAAAGGACAAACCCCAGAAACCCTATACATAGGTTGTAGTGATAGCCGAGTTACAGCAGAAGACTTGATGGGCGCTAATCCTGGAGAAGTCTTTATTCATAGAAATGTTGCCAATATGGTAATTTCAATTGACTTAAACATAATGTCAGTTTTAAATTATGCAGTGCGCCATTTAAAAGTGCAAAATATTGTAGTTTGTGGACATTATGAATGTGGTGGGGTAAAAGCAGCTATGCAATCAGCAGATTTAGGAATACTAAATCCTTGGCTTAGAAATATAAGAGACGTATATCGTTTGCATCAAGATGAACTTGATGAAATTGAAGAAAATTCAAAACGTTATAATCGATTAATTGAGTTAAATGTACAAGAACAATGTATCAATATCATTAAAACTGCTGCTGTACAAGAAGCTCATAAAGAAAGAGGGTTAAGAGTTTACGGGTGGGTTTTTGATATTCACACAGGAAAATTGATTGATTTGAAAATTGATTTTGGAAAAGAATTAGAAAAAATAATGAAAATATATAAATTGGAGTAAATAATGATGACCTTAAAATCGAATTGGTAATTCTAGAAGACAAAGTTATCGTTAAGATTGAATACGGCTGGGTGACGATACAAGGTGAATTGTCTTCGAATTACAAAAAAAGCTACAAAATGTGTTATTATTTCTGAACAAAGAACAATGTACGTCCCTGATATAGGTTGACCACAAAAGTCAATTTATATGAAAGCAAATTTAAAGAATGTTCGAAAAGTACGGCATTATTCAGAAGATTTTAAACGAGAGATTGTTTCTGTTTTTGAAAGTGGCAAATTAAGTG
>NZ_JAPZSU010000069.1 GCF_027531905.1 Flavobacterium sp.
GCCGATGCCACCAGTATCTCTTGCTGATGTAAAAATTAATTTATCGTCTACAATGGCACTACCGTAATCAGAAAATTTGGAGTTGATGCCTGCGTTTTCAATAGTGTAAATACCAATATTGGCTCGAATGTCTTCTAAATAGTCACTATTTTTTTTCAAACGTTTGCTACGGCTATCGCCACCTGATTTGTTTTCAAATTCCTTTAAAACGGCTACCGCTTCTTTCTCTTTTCCAATGGATTTTAGCGATTGTGCGTAACGGTAATAATACTCAGGGGTTTGTTCTGGTTGTATTTGATAGAGCTTTTCATAAGACTGGGCTGCTTTTTCAAAATCAGAATTAAAATAATACGCATTGCCTAATTTCATGAACATATCTGCCGATTGATAGCCTTTGGCAGCAAGGCGTTCATAGGTTTGAATGGCATCAACATAGGCGTAACTATCGTATTTTTTATCTGCGGAAGCTAGTTTGGCTTTTTGAGCAAAGGCAAAACTACACCCTAGTATAGTGAGGATTAAATAAAAAAATGGTTGTTTTTTCATGATCTAATTTTTAGAAAAATCTTGGTGTAGTAATTTTTTCGTTGTTTTTGAAGATTTCATAACGCAAGAAAACCTCATGCGATCCTGAATTGTAATTGTCTAAATTGGTAGTTTCTAAATCGTATCCATAGCCAATGTACATGCCATCGGTCACTTGAAAGCCTACCATGGCACTCATAGCAGCACTCCAACGATACGCAACTCCAAGTGTTACTTTCTCTACAAACATAAAATTGGCCGAAACATCAACTTGTAAAGGCGAACCTTCGACTAGTTTGGTTAGAAAAGCAGGCTTAAATTTGATATCGTTCGATATGTCAAACACATAACCTCCGATTAAATAATAATTCATTTTTTCTTTGAAAATGGCCACTTCGTTATCATTATAGCGATTGGTTTGAATGAAATTAGGAACCGATAGTCCAACATAAGCTTTGTCAGAATGGTAGTAAATCCCTGCTCCAATATTTGGGGTGAAAACGTTTCTCAAATTCTGAAATTGTGGATCGCCTTGATCGACTGGATTGAGTTTGTTGACATTCAAATTAAATAAATTAGCGGTTGCTTTCATTCCAAAAGAGAGTTTAAAATTCTCTGAGGTAGGAATGGTGTAGGACAGGTCTGCTGAAATGGTATTTTCATTAGTTGGACCAATTTTGTCATTCATAAACGACACGCCTAAACCTAAATTACTATTGCTAATTGGTGTATTTATCGAGGCAGTATTGGTGGTTGGTGCTCCATCCAAACCCACCCATTGCGTGCGATGTAAGGCAAAAATACTCATGACACCACGGCTACCTGCGTAAGCGGGGTTGATATTAATGGTATTGTACAT
>NZ_JAPZSU010000031.1 GCF_027531905.1 Flavobacterium sp.
GAACCTTGCGGTTAAAAATAGGATAGCAATACTCAAAGGAATTAAAAGAGTAGCAAATAATCTTTAAATAAATGATTTCTTTGCGACCTTTGCGTAACCCTTTGCGAACCTTGCGGTTAAAAATAGGATAGCAATACTCAACGGAATTAAAAGAGTAGCAAATAATCTTTAAATAAATGATTTCTTTGCGACCTTTGCGTAAAACTTTGCGAACCTTGCGGTAAAAATATGAAAGCAACCATCAACAACGAATATACAATCGACCTATCTAAACCCATTGATATTTCGATTCCTTTGACCAATACCGACGAAAATCCTATTGCTTGGTATATCCAAAAACCCGTCATTGAACCAGTAGTTTTTGGGGATTGGGTTGGGAAAGTATCGGAAGGAAGCTCATCGACCAATTTCAATAACATCTTTTTCAATCCACACGGTCACGGTACGCATACCGAATGTTTGGGGCATATCACACGTGAATTTTACAGTGTGAATCAATGTTTGCATCATTTTTTCTTCCGTGCTGAATTGATTTCTGTGGTGCCAGAAGTGCAGGGGGAAGATTTAGTGATTACATTAAAAAGCCTCTCGACTGCGCTCGAGGTGACATTGCAATCGGGTATTTCTTTTGAAGCTTTAGTAATTAGAACTTTGCCTAATTTCAAACTTAAAAAACACCAAAACTATTCGAATACCAATCCACCGTATCTTTCGGAAGAAGCGGCACATTTTATTCGTGAGAATGGCATTCAACATTTACTAATTGATTTGCCTAGTGTAGACAAGGAGAAAGATGAGGGAAAATTACTGGCGCACAAAGCGTTTTGGAATGTGAAAGATGTGCAAAATCTGAATGCAGATGCGAGAATGAATTGCACCATCACCGAAATGATTTATGTGCCCAATGAAGTGCTAGATGGTCCTTATGTATTGAATTTGCAAATTGCATCTTTTGAAAATGATGCCAGTCCGAGTAAACCTATTTTATATGATGTAAGATTCTTGAATAAGGAATTCTGAGTCAAGATTCAAACCTTTAAATCCTAAATCCTAAATCTAAAATCAAAAATTCAATGAATTTAGAAACATTTTATGAATACTGTTTGTCTAAAAAAGCAGTAACAGAGCATTTTCCGTTTGATGAAGATACTTTGGTTTTTAAAGTAGGAGGTAAAATGTTTGCATTGTCCTCATTAAAGCAATGGGAAAAGCAAGAACCCTCGGTGAATCTCAAGTGTGAGCCCGAGCGCGCTTTAGAATTGCGTGCCAATTACGATGCCATCAAGGAAGGGTATCATATGAGCAAAATACACTGGAACACCGTTGCGATTAATCAAGATGTTCCAGATGCTATGCTCAAAGCATTAATCGACCATTCGTATGACTTGGTTTTTAAAAGTCTTACGAAAAAAATACAGGCCGAAATTGCTGATTTACCTATCGATTAGACGACGATATGTCCCCAGTTTTCACCAGATTTAATGCGGAAAATTTGCATTTCGCTTACACCAAATTGCTTGGCAATCATTTTAATCCTAGTTTTTCTGTTGGGATTTTGTAGCATTTTTTTGATGCGCATCACTTTGGTCACCGTCAATTTTCTACCATCAGATTTGATGTTGTGTTCCAGCAAATTTTTTCTTGCTTGAATCACGTGTGGACTTTTTCGGTTGTGTTCCAAAAATTCTTCGCGTGTCGCCCATTTCAAGTTTCGAAGGGAGTCGTTGTCACGCACATAATCTAAATGTAACACGTGAACTTGGTCTTCGGACTGTTTTGGGATAAAATGCTCCGCAATGAGTTTGTAAAAAAAGAGATGTCGGTTGACTGGTTTTTCTCCAGAATTGATTTTGTAGCGAAAAATACGGTAGCCGTCTATCATGCTTCCTTTTAATTCGCGACCTTCTTCAATTCGGTCTTTAAAACTAATCAGCCTTCCTCGGCTGGTAATTGCATAGCGCAATTGCAAGGATTCGTGTACGTCGAATTCTTTAACTTGTTCGTTTGGATATAATCGAATCATATGTGGCTTAGATTGATTTAGAGCAAATATAACTAAATAATGATGTGATTTTTAGAAAAAAAAATGAAGTGTACTTTTTTTTTTGAAAGTTTATGGTTCTTTCTCTAGTTTTTTTAAAATAGATTTCCATTTCTCTAGTTTATTGATCATCAGTAAGAATCGAATGATTAACCAAAAAGCTACTAAAGTAAAAAAGAGAATAATTGTAGTTGAAAAATAATTTACTAAACCGAAACCTAAACCTAAAAAAAACAAACAAAATACTGCAATGGAGAGTGTTGTTTTTTTATGTGTCAATCCGCTTCCCAGTAATAAGTGATGTAAATGCGATTTATCGGCTTTAAAGGGTGATTTTCCCTTTTTTATTCTCCCCATATACACTCTTAATGAATCGAAAACGGGAATCGAAAAAAACGCTAACAATAATAAAAATGGATAAAGGGGATTCCACTTTGGATTAAGGGTTTCATGTTGTAAAAAGTGAATACCAAAAGTCACCAGTAAAAAACCCAAAGAAAGTGAACCTGAATCGCCCATAAATATCTTTGAACGCGAAAGATTATGGTATAAGAATCCAATGTTAGAACCCATAAAAATAACAGACAATAGACTTAAGTTGTAGGTACCAAAATACAGGGAAGTAAAGAACAAGGATAGGAATCCAATCATGGTCAAACTCCCTACTAGTCCATCAACTCCATCCATCAAGTTGAAAGCATTAACCACTCCAGTAATTACAACGATTGTTAAGAGATATTGTACCCAAGAAGCAATGGAGTAGATTCCAAACAATCCGTATAAGGAAGTAATTCGAGTACCACCAAGGCAAATAAGTAGCGCCAAAAGCAATTGGATGGCTAATTTTAGTTTAGCATTTAAATCTCTTTTGTCGTCTATTATTCCTACAATGAGTAGAATAAATGATGCTGAAAAAATGGTTAAGTAGGGACGAAATGAATTTTGATGAGCAGCGGCTACTATTACAATGAAGGAGGAAAAAAATACTGCAATACCCCCCACCAACGGAATGGCAGTTTGATGCACTTTTCGGTGGTTGGGTTGGTCAACCAAATTAATTCTAATTGCCGTTTTTTTTAGAATTGGAGTAATCAATAAAGTAATAAATAATGACAATAGGCCATAGGATAATAATACAATAATAGTTTTCATGACTTATCGATTTTCGTAAAACAATTGGTGATTTTTTAAATGCCCCAGTTGTAGTTCTTCTAAAAATGAACTGTTTAATTTATGTACTTCTGGATGAACAGTAGCCTTAGATTTAATTGCAATTGCTTCTTTTAGTAGCAAATCATATTGTCTGGCAATTGTTTTCCAAGTGTATCTTCTGTTGGCTATACTTTTCATTTCAAGGCTAATTTCTTTGAGTTTACTTTCATAAATACTAACCAGATTGCTTTCAAGTTCATCTTCAGAGTCAAAATAGATTGCTTTATTCTCTGTGGTTGTTTTGTTGTAAGATACTCTGTAAGCCAAAATAGGTAATTGTAAATACATGGCCTCTACTAAAGAAGGATTAGTCCCGCCAGCAGAATGGCCATGGATGTACAAATGTGCGTTTCCTCGAATTAAATCGATTTCTCGCTGCTTATAGATGGGGTCTAAAAGGGTGATATTTGGGTAGTGTTTGTAGGTTTTTTTTAAATTCTTGCCGTAGTCACTATTGTTCCAGTTGCCTACGATAACTAGTTTCATTTTTTCTATTTTTTTGAAAGCTTCTAGCACAATATGCACATTATTTTCGGGTTCAATACGACATACTTTTACGGCATATTTTTCTTTTAAAAAGGGATACTTGATACGGTCTTCCACATTTGGTTTTACTTTTAAAGTGTGATCTGCTCCATATTCTATAACTCTACTCAAAGTTTGGTAACGCAAAGCCGTATAGTTTTGGATGGATTCATTATCTGAGATATCAATATGAGAAAATCGAACCGCTACTCTTTCAGCCAACCATAAATAGAGTTTGGCTATTGGCGGCCATTTATCTCTTTTCCATTCAATTCCATCAATAGAGATGATGATTTTTTTATTGGTAAACCAACGTACAAAAGGAAGTAAAAAAGCTCCTGCAACACCCAAAATGAGCAAGACATCATTGTTTTTTAAGGCATGAAGAATTGAAAGCATATCATACGGAATACTTTGAATTCCATTGGCTTCTAGTGGGAGGTATTTTAGTTTGGCTCCTTTATAAGTTCCTATTCGTTCTTTTTGGGAATATCTTTTTTTGGAACAATAGACCGTAAAGTCATAGTGTTCACCTAAATGAGTTACTAAGTGAGCCGCCAAGGTTTCAAAGCCTCCATATTTTGCGGGTAAACCAACCGTGCCAATTATGGCTATTCTATTTTTTCTCATTGTAATTGATTTTTTATAACTATGCCAAAAAACATGCTAAATTGTTTGAAGTACTATAAACAATGGGATTTGATGTTTTTTTAATGGGTTAAACTTCCAAATCTTGGAAAAAAAGGGCATTAATTGGAAAGTATTCTAGTACTTTCATTTTCGAAATAATCTTCACAAAAAAAGCGACTATATTCTATAGCTTTGCCACTCATCTTTTGGTAAAGGGCTGTATTTTGAAGCACTTCATTTAATTTCTTAGACAGCAAGGGAATGTTTTTGCTATCAATTAAAAAGCCGTTTTTACCTTCTTTTACTAATTCCACTACACCGCCCACTGGTGGTACAATAGTAGGTAATCCATAAGCCATAGCCTCCAAAATAGTCAAGCCAAATGTTTCTATCCATACCCTAGGATTAGACAAATTCAATACTATACTAGCTTCTTTGTAAAAACGATGGGTGTCTTTTTGAGTGGGATAAATGATTAAATTTTCAGGGAGTACTTCCATTTTAAAATAATCATTAATTTCATTTTCTGAAGCATTTACCACCAACTTGAAGGTATATTTTCGATTTAAATGAGCCAATTGCAAAAATTCGTTAACGCCTTTGTAGGCTTTGAGTGAGCAAATCATCAATACAATTTTGTTGTCTTTTAGGCTAGGTTTGATGTTGTTGCACCGTTCCAAAAAGTCTTTTTCGAGTACATTGTAAATGACATTGGTTTTGATTTGTAAAGGCTCTTGATTGGCCAAAAAATTAGAAACATACACAACTTCACTAGCCGACCATTTTACAATTCCAAAAAGGAAAAGCTTTAAAATTTTGGGCTTTATGCTGGTTTCATGTATGTGGTACATAATCTTGCAACCTTTTATTTTTCCAGCTATTGCAGCTCCAAATGGCAGAACAGTATTGATGTACAGAATGTCAGTTTTTTTTAATTTGAAAAGTAGTTTAATAAGTAAAATTAGCTGGCTACTCATCAAAAAAAGCAATCTTAGTAGTGGATTTTTAGCAAAACGATACCAATAATGATGAGTAGTTACTTCTGGAATATCAGATAAAAAACCTTGTTTTCCGCCACAAACGTATAGTTCGGTGTTGATGTTTTTTTTGGTCCAAACCTTAAGGAGTTGTTTAAGTACTTTTGGGCTACCGCTATAATCGTTTAGTAAATGAACAGCTATTACTTTCATGATGTTAAAGTGTTATAAATCTTTTGTAAATAGTCACCTCTACTTTCCCAACTAAATTTATTTTCATAAAGATTTCGCGCTTGATCGCTCATGGACTTGGTAAGATTAGGGTTTTTGTAAAGCTTAAAAAGAGCCTGTTTCAAGTCGATTACGGTATCAGTATAGCCCTGTTCTGGAATTGTTATGCCCACAGCATCAGTAATGTATTGCCCTGGACCTTCGTTGTCCAAACAAATAATAGGAAGTCCAAACGAAAGCGCTTCGGCAATGACCATTCCGGCTCCTTCATGGGAAGGAAAAAGGAAAACGGTTGCCTCTTGGTATTTTTGCATCAATGATTGTCGATCCATCCATTCGATAATTTCTACAAATGGAGCAGCCTCATTGTCCTTAATGATTTTTTCGTATAATTCTTTTTCGGGACCAGTACCCACAAGAGTAAGCTTGCATAATTTTTGCTCTGCTAGCGGGAGTGAGCGAATAAAACCAATAAATGAATTCAGTGCCAAATCAAATCCCTTCAGGGCTACAAATCGGCCCACACTCAAAACCTGAAAGTGGTTGTTTTTTTCTTTATTTTCTGTGCAAAAATCCTCTGAGGCTACCGATGGATAAACAGAATAATTATCCTTTTTTAATCGTAACATCAAGGGAACATTGAAGTTCATGCACCAAATATGGGCACTATTCTGGATTGTTTTTTGCAAATCAGAGGAGTACTTCCAGCATATTTTTTTAACCGACCAGGTCAAATTATTGATGAAATGTTGCTTTTTGGAATATAACTTTAAGTATTGCTTCGGAATAGGCGGATGATGACCAATTGGCCCCCAAACCATAGGTTTATCTAATTTCCATAAAAAACTAGGCATCCAGTCATTATGAAAGTTGACGTTGTGCACTATATCATACGCAATTGTTTGTTTTTTTATAAAGGAAACCATGCCACGTTGCCACATGTAGTAATATATCAAAGCACCTCTTCCGCCTTTTCTCCAGAATCGCATCCAATAGGGTAAATCAAAATATAAGAAAGTGATATTATCAAAAGCTGGATTCGTATTCTCGTTAAGGTACTTTTCAATGGCGGCTTGGTTGTTTTCTCTTGTTATGGCAATCACTTTTTGATAGCGTGCTATTTGAAGGATAAAGTTCCATCCCATGCCGTCTTCTGAACCTTTATAGGGGTTCACGGCGTAACAAGTTGCTAATATTGTTTTGTTAGACATGATTTCTTTCTTTTATTATTTTGGCAGGAACCCCACCAATGATACTATTGTCGGGAAATGATTTTGTAACTACACTTCCGGCGGCTATAATGCATCCGTTACCAATTGCTACACCATCTAGTACGGTGACTTTACTGCCAATCCAACAATTATTGCCAATTTTTATTCCTTTTCTGCTTACCCCTTGAAGCCGAATGGGCACTTCTAAATCATCAAATAAATGATTTTCTGGGTGGCAACTCCAATATTGACCCACTATGCAATCGTCACCAATGGTCAACCCGCCAGCTCCGCCCAAATACGCAAATTCACCAATACCAACATTGTTTCCTATAGTGATATGATCCCCAATGTGGTTTAATGAAGTAGATACAATCACTCGACTAAAAGCACCAATACTTACATTGTTACCCAGCAGAATGCCCTTTTTGCTCAACGCCGAGAGGCTTACGTGATTGCCCAATTTTAGATAATTACCCCAGTGAATTTTAGAGCAATTAAAGAACGTTACGCCTTTACCAAGCAGCATTCCCTTTGGATTTCTCCATCTCAAAAGCAACATACTTCCTCGTATAAAGCATCCCAGTTGGATCCAAAGGAACTGAAGCAAGGCAGCGGTATTTAAATTAGGATCAAAATGAAAATGAGGATTCCTACATTGAATTAGTTTTTCAAAAAGCGATTTCATTAGTGAGCCATGGTTATGGTTTGAAACACTTTGCTCAGGGTTACATCCAGATCTACATTGTTGATCGATTGATAAACATTCGATTTCCCTCTATTTTGAAGGCGGTCAAATAGCTGTTTGTAATCTGTTGTCAGTTCTTCTATTGTGTTTTTGCTGAGTTCTTGTTTCCTTTTTAAAATGACGTTAGCATCGGCAAAAAGGAAAAAATTGTAATCAGGTTGCATCAAAAAGCGATAGCCAAATGTGGTTAATTTTTTGGGTAAAACGATATTACTTCTTTTGCTATCATTGATAAAATCAAAATAGTAGCGATCATAAACCACAACATAGCCGCGAATGATGTATTTGAAATAAATTACAAACTGACCAATGATATAGTCCAAATAGTAATATGAAAATCGGATCAACGAAGAAATTGGATTGTTGTTTTTTCCTTGCCTAGGTAAGCTAGAAATGGCATCCAATTGTGCTTTTTCTTTTCCTTTTGTCCAAACACTCAAAATGGGTAATATGGAGGGACGATGACGCAATATTACCACAGGTTTACGAAGTTGTTTTTGGATGCGATGGGCTATTTGTTCAATAACAGTCGACTTTCCAGCGCCATCTACACCACTAAACGTTATGATGTACCCACTGGTATTGGCGAAGCTTTTTAGAGTATCTAAAACATAGAAAACCATATTTTTAAGGTAATAAAACGATTGGTTTTTTGGATTTTTTTCAATGAATTGCTGCAGTCTAGATTGCTCGTTACCATTCTCATTGATACAAGAGGTAATGTGCAAGTCCAAAGCATTTTGCGATTTTTCTAGTAATGGCAAATAGTGGGAATAACGGCTTGGAACTTTGGCGTTATTCAATAAATAAAACAAAGCGGTAAATCTTGCCGAAACGATAGAAGGTACATGCCTTACTCCGAAAGGTGATATTGGATTGTTTTTATACACTTCTTGCGCATTCATGATTTCTAGATTTCTAACTTTTAGTTGCCAAATCAAGTCAATTGCCAAAATACTTCCGTCTGTAAGTACCGCTTGTAGGGCATACATAAATGATTTTTTTTCGACAGAAACACGGTTCACCAAATGATGACTTTTAAGAAATAGTAACATTTTTTTAGCTTCTTTTTTTTCGATTACGAGATCAATATCTGAGGCCTCGCTTAGTTTTTCTGGCACATAATTTGGAAACTTTAGTGCGCCATAATCTCTGTTTTGAATGCTGTCAAAGACATCCATGATTACTAATTCTCTTGGTGATTTTTCTTCTTCAAAGAAAACATTCAAAGCTTCATTCCAAACGGTCAGTAACCACTCAATTTGGGTATGCCATTCTGATTGCTCAGCATAGACTTTTAGATAATGCATACAGTTGGTCAATAGATACCATTTAAGCTGGTTTTTGAACGTGTTTAAATCATGATTAAAAAGGCAGTTCCCTTGACTATCTACACATTGTTCTTTAAGATCCTTGTATATCTCGGTCCATTTTTTTCTATCGACCATAATCCCTTGCTGAATAACAAAATGAAAGTAATCGAAGGCAAAAGGACGATCTGGTCGAGCTAATTCCCAATCATACAAGGCAATCGTTGCATCTTGTTGATATTGATTCCAAGGTGTAAAATCGCCTTGCGAAAAACCTAGTGTTACGGGTTGTTTGGTTACAGAATTTGATAGAGATTCTATTTTGCGTATTAAATTTTTCGGAATTCTAGGGTCTTCTATTTTTAAAAAATCAGCTTTTATTTCTTGAAACCAAATCCAATTCTTTACTTCGATGGTTTGTTTTCTGAGCATAGCCATTTCTTGTAAAACTTGTAAATGGGTATCGGTAATTTTTGCAACTCTTTTGCCATTTTCAGAGATGTCAGAGAGTTGAATAATGTTGTTGTTGACTTTTCTAATTAATGGTGTTGTAAATCCTCTTGCGACACGTTGAACTTCTTTTAAAATTCTATACTCGTTCTTAATTAATTGTGTTGCGTTTTCGGTGCAAGCAATTTTATAGAAGGTCTTGTTGGCATACAAAATTGCTTTATTGTTTGGGCCAACTGTTCCTGTAAATAATGCCCAATCGCTTTTCAAATCAAAAAGAGGATTTTTATCAACAGCATAAAACCATCTTTTTTGTTTAAAAAGCAAACCTTGTAATTTTAGAACAAAAATGAGTTGGATTAGTTTTGCAAAAAACCAAGAACTTTTACTACCTACATTGTAAAATTTTAAGAATAAAGGTTCGTTATTATCGGAATTCCAAATCCATCTTGGCGAACCGTCACGGTTTGCGATGTACGATAATAGAATACTATGTTCGTATACAGTTGTTTTTTTGGAAGATAAATCGTAGCCCGCTAAATTTAAAATAGTTTTCATGTTTATGATCTTTTCTAATACAGTTATTTGAAAAACTATGCCAAAACAAAAAAACCTTGATTTCACAAGGGTTTTGAGGGTTTTTGGTTTTGGTTTTTTCCATATTTTGGAAAAAAAGTCTCTTTTTTAAAAAGTCCAATCGGGTCTTCTTTTTTTGAGAAATAGTTTTTGAACTGAAGTAAGGTGGGCATTGTTTTTAAATGATATGGAAAAAATTACCATTTGATAAAATAAGATGCCATAGTTGCTTTCGCCAAAAATGCCAAATTCAGTGAAGGAATTAATAATGATTGGAATCATAATTCCAATGAGCATCAGTCGCGTTTCTTTATTCTCGGTTTTAAATGCTAGAATGGTGAAAAATAGTTGAAATAGCGCAATGAGCAACCCTATAAATCCAAGATTCATTAAAACTTGCATGAAAGTATTATGGGTCATTTTTCCGGGATACGTGTGTACACTTTGAAAAAATTCTTTGTAATCAATTCGCATATAACCAAAACCCAATAAAGGTTCACGTGGTAATCCTTCGGTAATCAAAGCTTGCCAGAAAGGTAATCTACCGGTTAGAGTCAAGATTTCTTCTAAACGTTCTTTGTCACCGTCTTTGAGAATGATTTGCTGTACTGCAAAAGGCACTACCATTAAAACAACTCCCATAATGGCAAATTTGAGACCTTGTTTCTTGGTTTGGTTGATGTGGAAAAACACAATTAGCAATACGCCAATTAATGAGGAACGGGATCCTGTCATGAATAAGGCATAAGCTATAATTAGAATTTTAAATATCGTCCAAGCTTTTTGTTGACGGTCGTAAAGATCAAAAATTAAAGAGGCGATGCCTACTCCCGCAAGCATTCCTAATTCGTTCGGATTCATCATTACGCCACCCAAACGTGCTTCTTCGCCACCATTGGTCAATCGAAAAAAAGTATCAGGATCAAACCACATTCCAATCACAAAAACCAGTTGCAATACAAACACCGAGTTACCTAATACATGATACAATCGGATTCGATGTCCTTCAAAAAAATAATCTAAAAGCTTGAAACTTTTGATGAAGAAATAGGCAAAAACTAAACTTTGAAACGTCATGAACCATTGCAATGCACTAAAACCAGGATTTGTACTCCACATGAAAGATATAAAACCAAGCCCCATATATCCTAAATAGAATAAAGGCGAAAAAATGTTTTTATAACTCAAATTATTAACCGCTCCATACCGAACAATTTTGAAATAAATTACAATAGAAGCAAACATTAACCCCATACGCCCCACTACTTTTATTGCTCTAGTAATGTTGACGTTTTCGCTCCAAGTAAAAAAACAGGCAATCATAAGTAGCAAGACTACAAATAAGGCACGGTCTATTTTTTTTAAAAAAGGGAGGTGATTAGGGCTCATTATAGTTTATATAATTGTTGATGAAATTGCTGTAAAAGCGTATTCCAGTTGTAATTTTCTTGAATCATTCGGATGGCATTTTGCTGCATTTCTACAAATTTGCTTGGAGAAGTCCATCTGGCAACAACAGCATTCATCGCGGCTTCAAGTTGGTTACTAGACTGTCGGTAAATGGTTTGACCCGCGTTGTATTTTGTGACTAAGGAGCCAATATTGGTAGCATCAGTAACGATACACGGTTTGCCAAAACTAGCCGCTTCGATAACCGATAATGGCAATCCCTCGTTGCGAGAAGGATGCACAAAAACATCCATGGCTTGCAACAATTGTTCTTTTTCTGAACCAAATTTACTTCCATAAAGAATCACAGCGTGGTTCAGCTTCAAAGCATCGATTTTCTTTTCTAACGCTGGTTTTTCTTTGCTATCACCTACAATCCAAAGTTGGGATTGAGGCATTTTTCTATGAAATTTTTCAAAAGCCAGGAGCAAGGTATCCAGTCCTTTAGTGTAAATATCCAATCGGCCAATGAACCCCAAAACAAAACGTTCTTCGTCTCTTTTTTTGAGTTCAATAGTTGATTGTAATTCAAAACCATAAGGCAATAAAATAGTTTTTTGAGTACGATAGAATTCTTGTAAACCGTTGCGTTCGCTTTTTCCAATGCAATGAATGCTTGAAGCACGATTTAAAATTTTACGTTCAAAAAATCGAAAATACATCTTTTTTAACCAAAAATTTTTGCGCATGGCAATGGTATTGTACGCACCGTGAGGTGTGATTACAAATTCAATTTTGGTATGGTAAAGAAATCGAGCCAAACGATAATATACCGGAATCCATCCACCATGTAGGTGAAAAATAGCTTTTCCTTTTTTGCTCAATAAGGCTTCTTTGAGTGCAGAGGAAAAGGTAAAAGGATTTTTTTGTTTTAGAAACAATCGCGTTTCGAAATTTCGTTCATTATAATTTACTGTAGTGTCTGAAGTGATGCCCCAAACTTCTACTTGCTCTCCAAACAACTGTTGCTGTGTTGCCAATTGGTGCACTACTTTGTTTACACCATTCATCCTTTCGGGATTGGCTTTGCCAAGAATAAGATGTATTATTTCCATAGTTGAAAATGGTTTTTTTTCAGCTGATTTTGCCAATACAAAATCATAATGATTTGATTCATAATAAGTCCAATCACAGCGCCAGTAAGTCCAGAATAGTCTAGTAGGAAATGAAAGGTCAACAAAGACGAAGCGAAGGAAAGTAAATACCCCAAAAAGAAGATTTTGTTGAGCACCAATATGCGAACAGCGATTCGGATAGGGTAACTCAAGAAAATAAAGAAATACAATACGGCAATAATTTTTACTACATAGCCATAACTTTGGTATTTTTCGCCACCCGCTAACACGATTATTGGAGTAGCAAATACAAAGAGAATGCTTAAAAGTACTCCAAATAAAATAGCTCCTTTGAGCGTAATATTTAGCAAATATTTCTTGGCTTGCTTGACATTTTCATTATAAAGTTTCGAAATTTTTGGAAGAAAATAATTTTCAATAGTTTGTAATCCAATATTGATTACGCCAAACAACGTTTGCACCAATCGTAAGGCGCCCAAAGCCTCGATACCAATATAAATTCCAGAAACCAAAATAAAAAA
This sequence comes from Flavobacterium sp., assembly GCF_027531905.1. GTDB lineage: Bacteria > Bacteroidota > Bacteroidia > Flavobacteriales > Flavobacteriaceae > Flavobacterium. The sequence goes on from NZ_JAPZSU010000031.1 coordinate 12,958, forward strand.
ATTGCTTGAGGCCCATTGCAATACAGCCACGGTCAATAACCACTTGCCTTGCTGGACATGATTGCTAAGAAAAATTCGCCAAGAAGCCGGTTTTTCATAGTTTTGATACAAGAACAATACACCAGGAAGACTAGAGGCGAGATTTGCTATTCCAATGATGAAAAGCGCAGAAAGTAAGTTTAGTTGGGGCATTATGAACAAGGCAGAAAGTAATAACAAATACAGGAAGTCCATGCAAAGCACCCATTTTATTTTGGCTATGCCAAGGAATAGTTTTCTAAAAAAATCATTGATTAAGTAACCACATAAGAAGCACAAAAAGGCACCGATAGGAATAGGATCTAGTAATGATTTGGGTAAAAAAAGGACTAACAGTTTTGCACTCAACATGAAAAACAGTAACAAAACCATTAGTCCAAGGAATAATGACACTTGATATTCCTTTTTTTGTATCACTTTTGCTACCGTCACCTGAAAGGGCTGAATGAGCAAAGCATTCGAAATGCTCATTGCCAAAAAAGTAAGCAACAAAAGGCTTGAAAATAATCCAAAATTTGTTAGATCCATTTTTTGTGCCAATACTAGCGTAATTAGAAAACTACTGCCGCTACTGATGGCTTGGTCCACAAGAACCAAAAGTGTTGGATGCTGAATTATTTTTTGGATGGTTTTCATTTTAATTTTTGCGATATTTTTTCCACAATTTTTTGGCTTCAACAAACAAATTAGGATTGTATCCGGTTTTGTTCAAAACAAACCAAACGTTTGGTAATTGAAATTCTTCTTTTAAAAGATTTATCGTTGTGATTCTTTTCTCGGCCGTTTCTCGGCTGTCTAGGACGACTAAATTTTGTGTGGCCAAACTCATGAACAACAAAGCAAGTGGTCCGTCTTTTAGGGCTTGATTATGAATTAACACTAAGTCATAAGTGCTCATTTTTGCATTGATTTCATTTTGAAAATGCTCTTGAGTATATCGATGGTATTTTGTGTCTGAATAATCTATGTAGTGAGTGGCTTCAAATTTGTTGTTGAGTTGACCTGTGGCATCGATGATTAGGGTTTTTCTTCCTTGATTTTGAAAAGCTTTAATCCAATTTTCGGAATGAAAAAGATGTTGATTGGCATCGTCATAGGAACTAACCACCAGTATGCTTTTTGGAGGAATAATCCCTTTGATTTCTAATTGTAGGGCTTCTTTTAAAAAGTTGTTGTTTATCGATTCTGTAGTTTTTAAATAAGGAGTAGTAAGCGCAATGGGGATACTACTGCTTTTTTCGATGGTGCTAGAATCATTTACTTTTGCTTTTAGAAAATGAACGATGTAAATTATAATGATTGAACCTAATAGACCTATAACTGCTGCTACAATGATGATGATGATTCTAATTGGCGAAACCGGCGTTTTTGAAACTTCTCCAGGCGTGATAATTTTATGAAACGCAATTTTGGCCGATTGGGCAATTTCGGCATCTATTCTTTTTTCATTCAAAAAATTATAATTTTTTTCATAAAGATTAAATTCTCTACTCATTGAGTTAAGTTGCTTTTCTTTTTCGGGTAAACCAATAAACACTTTTTCAGCCTCTTTGATATCGTTTTTCAAATTGTTATACTTGATTTGCAGATTTCTCTCAGTGTTTTTTATACTCTCTATTTGATAATCGAAAAGGTCTTTTAACTTGTCATCAATGATTTTTACTTTCTCATGGTTGGGAGTATAAGTTAATAGTAGGTCTTTTTTTTCGGCTTGTAATTGCTTCATTTTTTTGACCAATTCTGTCGAGAGTAAATCCGTAAATGCCTCAAAGTTTAGGGAAAGCTCCAAATAATTATTTTTGCCGTTGGCGATGTATTGGTTCAAATTCTTAATAGCATCTAAGCTCATTTTCAAATTGGTTTGTTCAATTTTTTGTTGAGCAATTTTACGTAAATCGGTTTCGGTTTCTTGTCGAATATTGATGATGTTATTTTGATCTCTGTAATTTTGGATATTATCTTCGGAAGCTTTGAGCTTTTGGTTAGACGTTTGGATTTCGCCTTTCAAAAAGTTAACGGTAGTATTTGCGGCTTTGTATTTACTTTCAATATAATCTTTTATGTACACTTCGGCCAGTTTGTTTACAAATAAAGCAGCTTTGAGTGGCACATTGCTTTTGAAATTGATTCGGATAACAGGAACATCTTTTTCTACGGGTACAATATCTAGATTGCTATTAATTTTATCTAATAGTTTTTGTTGGCTTAAGAATTCGAATTCATACTGATCGATGACTTTGATTTCTTTTTTTGTGGCAATATAGTCATCGTTGAGATGGACTATTATTTTTCCTCCTTCTATGACTAGAGGTTTTCCAATTTGGCCATTTATTCCTTCTTTTGATTCTGGATAAAAGAATAGAAACTCTTTGTTGGAAAGAAGTTGCAATCCATATCGTTTATCCAATGCTTTCGAACCCTCAAAAGTTCCATCAATGAGTATCGGAGAATTTTCGAAAAGTTCGGTAGATAACATTCCCCCCTTGCGATAAATTTCTTTGTTGAAAGGTAGTTTGCTTATGGTTTTTTCTATTAAAGCAGAAGATTTAAGAACTTCAATTTCGGCAGCAATTTTACTGGACGATAACAACGCATCCATATCTTTAAAAAGATTCGAGTTTGATAGACCTTCTTGAATGTCAGCAAGTTTTAGTCTTGCCGTACTTTCATACATGGGAGTGACATAGTTGAGGTATTTTTTGGCAGCCATAATGGAGAGCACAACACTCAAAATTATAATTGGCATTCCTCTAAACAACGGCTTTAGTAATCGTATATTTTCGTTCATAATAACGCCGTTTAAAAAACTCCAAGTAAAATTGCAGCAGCAGTGATTGTTGTGGTAAATGGAATAATAGTAGCCACACGTTTGTCAAATTCTTTGTTCTTTTTTGAAGGAACAATTACGATATCACTGGGATGCAATTGAATGTTGGTATTCAAAATATCCTCTGAAGAGGTTAAATTAAGATGGGTTACGCGAACATTTTGACCTTCTTGACGTAAAATTTTGATGGCTTTGAGATTGGCATAAAAATCAAATCCTCCGGTTTTACTAATCATCTCTAGAAGTGTTACGTTATCTCTATCTACCTGAAACGTACTTGGATTGCGTACTTCGCCTAGGATGGTAATTTCTTTGTTCAATACTTTAACATCTACTATAGGATTGACCAACCATTGTTTCAACTGTGCTCTTAGTTCTTCTTTGAGTTCAGGGATGGTTTTGCCTATAACTACTGTTTTGCCAATTTTTGGAATTTCTATAGTTCCATTAGCATCTACTAAAAGCCATTTTCCATACACTTCATTCGAATTGTAGATTCCGTAAGTAGAGCCTACACTTAAATCATCTTCTCCCCAAACAGAAAGGGTTATTTTGTCATTTTTTCGAATTCTGTATTCGTAATTATCGTCATAGGTAAATCCTGTTTTGTCTGTGTTTTCTTCTTTGGTTTCAAATACATTTTGTGTTTTACAACTTCCAAAGAGTAGGGCCAGAAGGGTTAATTGTAATAGCGTTTTCATGTTGTGTGTCATTTTTGTGTGTCTAAAACATATTTAAAAATCGCTTGATTATTGTTTGATTAGATTTGCTTAGCTCTGTTTTTACTTGACTTATTTTGTTTATGACACGTGTCATATTATCACAAACAGCAAAGTCTTTAATTATATAATCAAACGCGCCATACTTTAAAGCATCGACCGCTGTTTTGACGTTTTCTTGAGCAGAAACCATCACTACATAAATGTTGGGATTATAGCGCTTTATTTTCCTGAGCACCTCAAAACCCGTTAGGTCTTCCATGTTGTGGTCCAGGAAAATGATGTCAGGATTTTGATCAAGATTGTTCAAACAATCATTACCATTACTGAAGTAAGTAATGTCCGTGTAGTTCAAATTAGCTAAATATTGTTCATACACATTGGCACAAAAAATATCATCGTCTACAATAAAGAATTTGAATTGTGTTTGGTCTTCCATGTTATAAAATTTAATAATTTGCATACCAATTTCAAGCCAAAAAACGCAAAGCCCATTGTTTAAAGGGGTTTGCGTTTTTTTTTTGGGTTTGTTTTTTCCAAATTATGGAAAAAAATCCAATATTTTGTCACTTACTCTTGGAGTTCGTTTTTTTGAAGTTGACTAATGGCGAGAGACAAAACGGGTGTAATAGTATGAAGTAATACTGCTATTTCTTCTTTGTTTTTAGTCGATTTTGTAATCTTTTCTAATTGAACTATTTCGGGTATGATTTTTGTTATGCCCAAACTTTCAATACTTGGTTTTATTTTATGAATCAAACGGCTTATTTCCTCAAAGTTATTTTCTTGAAGTGCGATTTCTATATTTAGTAATACTTGAGTAGTTTGCTCAATAAATATGTGTAGCATTTTTTGAACAAAATCTATATTGCCTCGGCTAAGATTTCGTAATATAGACAAGTTATAAACATTTGAATCCGATTTTTCTACGGTTAATCTTGCTTCGTTTTTTGGGCGGTTCACAGTGAGTTTTGCAATAGTTTCTATCAAAGTAAATTCATCGAATGGTTTTGTAACATAGTCGTCCATGCCTGCATTTTTACAGTTTTCAATTTCTGATTTAAAGGCATTGGCGGTTAAGGCGATAATTGGTGTGTTTAGTTTGAATTCGTTTCGAATAATTTTGGTAGCTTCAATACCATCCATTTCGGGCATTTGTATGTCCATTAAGATTATATCAAAGGTTTGATGTTTTAAAAGTTCAAGTGCTTCGATGCCATTTTCGGCCTCGGTTACGGAACAATTAAAATACTGCATTGAATTTTGAATTACCATGCGGTTCATTTTGTTATCTTCTACCAATAAAATTGACAATCCTGTAATGTTGGCATTTATCGCTTTGTTAATTTGTTTTACATTGTTTGGATCTCCTTTTTCTAAAGGAAGCGTAATATAAAAAGTAGTGCCTTTTCCTTTTTCACTTTCTATTTTTATCGTGCCATGCATTAGGCTTACTAATTCTTTGGTTATGGCCATTCCTAGGCCTGTTCCGCCAAATTTTCGAGTAACGGCTTTGTCTTCTTGAGAGAATTTCTTAAAAATCGTTTCTATATAGTTCTGATCCATTCCTATTCCTGTATCCGTAACTTTGATTCGAATTTTTTGAATACTTGTTCGGTCAGCAATAAGTTCACATTTCAAATCGATTCTGCCTTTTGACGTAAATTTTATGGAATTTCCAACAATATTAAATAGAATTTCCTCAATTCGTAACGAATCGGCTTTCAAAACAGTATTGATTTTCGGGTCAATGGTAGCATTAAGTCTTAAGTCTTTTTCCTTTGCCAGAGGATGTAGTACTTTAATGACCTTGTCTATCGACTCGGCAAATAAGAAATCTTCTTTTTCTAGTTCCATTTCTCCAGCTTCTATTTTAGATATATCCAAGATGTTGTTGAGTATGGCGAGTAAATGTCGAGAGGCAATCGTACTATTGTCGATGTATTTTTTTTGTAAATCGGTGAGTTCTTGCTTGCCTAATTCTCTCAAAAAACCAATAATGGCATTTAGAGGAGTTCGTATTTCATGGCTCATATTGGCCAAGAACACCTCCTTAGCTTTGGAAGCTTGTTCTGCTTTTAGTTTTTGTTGGTTGAGTTCGATTTCGAGTTGTTTTTGATCGGTAATATCGAGATGAATTCCAATAGATCCAACTAAATTTCCTTTGTCGTCATAGTTTGGTGCCCCGCTTATAGCCCACCATTTCAGGTCGCCTCTTTTGTCTTTTATAGGAACCTGATACACATCCGAAACCCCTTGTGTACGCAATTCTCTTTTGTTTCTCATCTTTTCAATATTCTCTCCAAACACAAAAATTTCTGATGGATTTTTCCCCATTAAATCGTCAATAGTAAATCCTGACATACTTGCAAAACTTTGATTTGCAAATTGTATATTCTCTTCTTTGTCTACTTCAATGATCCCCAAGTTCATGTTGGATATAATATTGCGGTACTTTTCTTCTTGGTACTTGAGCTTGTTTTCTGCTTTTTTTCTTTCGGAAATGTCTTGAATGAAAGAGCAAAAAAAGAGTTCTCCATTTTCTTTTAAGGGTATAATCGCAATTTCTATTGGGAATTCTTCTCCTTGTCGATTAATAGCGGGCAATTCAATGTTTTTATTTAAGGCTGGACCTTCGCCAGTTTCTAAATAATGTTTCATGCCATTGTTATGCCCTTGATGATGTTGCTTCGGAATGATAGTTTCGGTTAGGGTTTTGCCCATTACTTCTTCTTTTTTCCAGCCAAAAATAACTTCTGCTTGGTTGTTCCAAAATGTTATTACTCCTTTGTGATTAATATTGATTATGGCATTCAATGAAGCATTCATGATGTTTCGGTTGCGTTCTTCACTTTGCGCCAAAAGCATTTGGTCTTGAATACGTTGTGTTACATCGGTATATTTCCAAAGGTGGCCTTTGTACTCTTCCTCAATGACAATAGGAATGTAGTCTCTTTCATAAAACAGGTTGTCTTTGGTTTCTAGTAATTCTTGAATCACCATTTTTTTTCTAGCAATGATATCCGTTATTCGAGCAGCAAATTGCTCTTCATTTTTAAAAAGAAGTTGGGATCTCTTAATTAATTCTTTGCAATCAATTCCAACCATTTCGTTTGGTGAAAGGCTAATATTGCGCATGTCACAAAACAGTTGATTGGTGAACACAATTTTACGGTTCATGTCTTCAACCAAGATGCCAGATTGTAGATTGGCCAAGAGGGTTTTTAGTAAAACTAAATTTTCTGAAAGTTGGTATTCGGCTTCTTTTCTTTTAGAAATATCTTGTAAAAAGGCACAGAAAAACGTTTCGCCATTTTGAGTAATTGGGATGATGGATACTTCGGCCAAAAATTCGTTTCCTGATCGATGGACTCCAACAAGTTCTACATGTTTATTTAAGAACTCATTGTGACCTTCTGTTAAATATTGATAAATAGACTGCTCCCAAAGTGCTTTGTTGCGCTCTGGAATCATAAATTCGGTAAATACCTTCCCAAAAACTTCATCATAAGTATAACCAAATGTTGCCGTAGCTTGATCGTTCCAAAACGTTATTTTCCCTTTATCATCAACCGTAACAATTGCGTTGAGAGAGGAGTTCATCACAATTCTGCTGCGTTCTTCACTCTGTTCTAACAAAATTTGATTTTCTATCCGTTCCGTCACATCGGTATACTTCCAGAGGTGACCTTTGTACTCATTGGCTATGTAAATAGGAATATAATCACGTTCAAAAAATCGTCCTTCTGCCGTTTCTAAAAGTTCATTTGTGACCACCTCTCGTTGCGACAATATTTTGGCTATTCCATCACTAAAAGAGTCTGGATTTTTAAAGACATGCTTAGATTGTTCGGCAGAGTTGGTACAATCTATCCCCACCATTTCATCTGGAGTTACAGGAATCGAAAACATTTCACAAAACAATTGATTGGTAAATAGAATTATTCTGTTTTCGTCTTCTACCAAAATACCTGATCTTAGGTTGGCCAAGAGTGTTTTTAAGAGTTCAACAGTTCTGGATAGGTTTTTTTCACTATTCTTTCTGTTTTCTATTTGTTGGTTTAAGTATTTGGAAATAAATAAAATATCATCTACATCATCTCCTGCTTTGATGTTTTTGTAATCGTCTTCTAATGCTTCTAAAGTATCGTATAAATTGGATATAGATTGTTGCTTTAGTTCATATTCTTTTGTAAGATTTTGATTGATTTCGTTGTATTCTTTTTCACTTTCTCTAAAAGAATGAGTCATCAAATCGCGATCTCTTTCGAAGGCAGTATAGGAGTCGTTTATTGTATTCAAAAATGCCATTACCAATGGATTTTCCATGTAAACCAAAGGCAGGTGTTTGTTGATTTGTTTTTGTAAAAGTTTATGAAACTCGGCCATAAATCATAGTTCGTTTAAACAAGTGATCGTCATTGTTTGATTGTGCAATTCACATCCTGAGAAAGGACGAAGAGGCGAAATTTCTCCATAGGAATAAAATCCGGTTAACAAAGTAGTATTATTAAAAATATCAGAAACAGCCTCAACTTCCTCGTCAATTCTATTGTTGAGGATTACTTTTCTTCCTACACAGCTTATTAAAATTGCTACTTTGGGTGAAATAGCATTCATTTTTAAGCAATTTGCAGCCGCATCGCTAGCTGCATCAATTAGTTTGTCAAAGTTAGCTTTCATAAAACGTACTTTGCTGCCCAGAGGTAAATCTCCTGCAAAAGTCATTGATTGCTTTTGTTCGTCGATAGACAAAATGGTGCGAACAATAACATCTTCTGATTCGTTTAATTTTATCGAAAGCGGAAATAATAAGGCAGAGCCGGGTAATTCCTGTGCGTATTTCCCTAGATAATTTTTATAGAGATCCAAAACACTTTTATTATCAATTTCATATAGAATGTTTTTGTCAGATTTGGTCACGGTGCGTTCCAATCCAAAGCTTTCCCAGCCACCAATCGAACCATGGGAAACCTGAAGCTTATCTCCATAAAAACCGATGGCCACTATTTTGCCAGAAGTAGGTAATTGATTCAAGCCTACATAAGTTTTTTCAAATTTAGCCCCATCTCCAGCTAAACCTCCCGTCACCAAAACACTATTTGCTGTGGCTTCATTAATGCCTTTAACAAGTTCGCTCCCGTTTACTTTCCCACCATCCGATAGTACGAAAATGAGTTTGAGCTTTGCTCTAGGGAGTTGGTCCACTAGTATCTTACCTGCTTCAAAACTATTGGCATATTCCTCAATATTTACTTCTGAAGTAGCAATTTTAGTATCGTCAAATTGCATCGCTACAAGTGAAATTGTATTGTCAAAAACTTCTTTTCCAAATATCTCTCCAGCAGATGAAGCCATTGTCAATACAGCATTAGGAAATTTTTCCCGTATAGCATTGTAATTAAGTGGATCCGAGACTAAAGCTCCAGTGCCAAAACCAATAACTAAATCAGCATCTTCTTCTAATAGTTGTTCTCCATTGATTGTTTTGGTAAATCTTTGATTTTCGTATAAAAAAGAGGTTACTTTCATTTTGATTATTTTTTTAATTCTTTGGTTTGTAAAAGGTTGTAAATGGTAGATTTTCCGATGTCGAGTTTTTTAGCAGTTTTAAGTACATCATTATTATTATTTTTCAGAAAATAAAGAATGATTTCTTCGATGTATTGCTTTAATGTTTTCTCTTGTGAAAGCAGCCAATCGGTCGAATTGATACTAGTAAAACTCAAATCATCGTCAGAAATTTCATTTCCATCACACATTACACAAGCCAGATCAATAACCGATTTTAATTCTCGAATATTACCTGGAAAGGCATGTTTTAGAAGCTTATCTTTGGCGGCTTTGGTTAATGAAATGGCAGGCATTTTATTTTCTTTGACAAACAAATCGATGAAATGCTTGGCCAGAAGTAAGGTGTCATTTTCTCGTTCTCTCAGTGGCGGAAGTTCTATGGGCAATCCCATTATTCTGTAATAAAGATCCTCTCTAAAATTTCCTTTTTTTACTTCTTGAGCCAAATCTTTGTGTGTCGCAACAATGAGTCGCGCATTGAATTTTATTTTGTCAGTCCCACCAAGGCGCACCACTTCTCTTTCTTGCAAAACGCGCAAGAGCTTACTTTGAAGGTTTAAATCCAATTCGGCTATTTCGTCAAGAAAAATAGTACCACCATCAGCTTGTTCAAATTTCCCAATCTTTTTCTCGTTAGCACCAGTAAAGGCGCCTTTTTCATGGCCAAAAAATTCACTTTCAACCAATTCTCTCGGAATGGCTGCCATGTTTACGGCAATAAAAGGTTTGTTTTTTCGATCAGAATTATAATGAATGGCATTGGCAACGACTTCTTTTCCAGTACCAGTTTCACCTGTTATCGAAACATTAATGTTATTGTTTAGCGCTTTGTTTATTTTGATAAACACATTTTTGATACTACTACTTTGTCCAATAATGGTTTTCTCGAAGCTGAATTTTTGCTCTAATTTTTCTTTTAAAATTTCGACTTCTTGAACGAGGCTCCGATTTTCTTTTATTTTTAAAATAGAATTCCAAAGCAAATCTTTCGTGTGATTATTTTTTACAATATAATCGGTCGCGCCAGATTTTAAAAAATCAACAGCTACGGCAATATCTTCTTGTCCACTAATAATGATGACAGGAATGGTATTGTTGATTTCTTTTATTCGCTTCAGTAAAACGTCACCCGATATATCAGGTAGACCAAAATCCAGACAAATGATAGCTGGTCTTTGATGTAAATTATTAAGGCATTCTTTGCCAGACCCAAACAATAAAACATTAAAATCAGGATTTAACTTTAGATGATATTTTAAAGTTTCTCCAAAGAAAGGGTCGTCTTCTACGATGAAAATTGTTAATTCTTCCATGTTATTTGAAACTAATTGCTGTCTAAGTTAGTAAAAATTAAATACATAATATTTTTTAGCAAAAATATTTTTTGACATCAGGCATTGTTTTAAAAAAATCTTTCACCTACTTTTAGCGTATTTTTATATTTTTAATGAAACATTGGTTGGTAGTAATAAAAGATGCTTTTTAGGCATTACTTTTGTTAAGGTATTTTAAAACACAACTCGAGAAATATATATTAATTATTTTAGTAACATACTATTACAATGAAAGAACAAATCAAAAAGTTTTTGAACGAAGAACAAGATCCAAAAGCAATCGAGAAAGTTACGGCTAAGTTGAATGATATTTTGATGAAAAACGAAGAGGTAGGGTATATTGCCGTACAAAAGAAACCTGCTTTGACCGTTTTGCCTGATAGTATTGTTTTGACCAATAAAAGAATCATCATTTGCCAACCCAAAAACTTGGGACTTTCTATGCATTTTATAGATTATACTTGGGACGAAGTAGACGGTGCTTTTGTAAAAGAGAATATTTTAGGTTCAGAGTTTACTTTCTCCACCAAAACAGAATTACAAGTAACTATAGATTATATTCCAAAAATTCAAGCTCGCAAAATTTATACGTATGCTAAAGAACAATTGGATAGTATGAAAAATGGCGCAGCTGCTCCTACCGCTGAAACTGTAATTACTCCCGAAGCAGAAATAATCGAAGAAGTTGAAACTGAGGAAGTGACAAATTTTGCTGAAATTATACCCGCAACAATCACTCACGAAGCGATTTTTGTAAGTGAATCAGAGCCTGCCGTAAGTAATGCAAGTTTGAATCAAGAAGAGTTGTTTGCCAAATTGCAGAATTATAAAAAACTGTTAGATAATGGTTTGATTCTTCAAGGTGAGTATGATGCTTTTAAGAAAGAAATCTTGAGTCAGATGTAGTTCATGTTTTACTATTTCCATAAAAAAAACGTCCAAAAGGACGTTTTTTTTATGGAAATCTATAGGTTTATAAAGTGTTTTTTTGCTTTTCTACAAAAGAATTCGATTGTAATTCTAATAGATCTGTTGCGTTTTTACGTTGTAAGTCATACAGTTGTTTGTCCTCGGCAATATCAGCATAGACTTTGTCGTGCATGCTAGCGCTGGTTTGTACTAATAATTGTCGTTGGTATTTATCTTGTTCAATTGTAGCTTTTAGTGCTGTTTCGAGATCTTCTAGTTTATAATCATATTCGCCTTTTGGCGACAATAATTTGGCAATAATAGGTGAAGTTTCTATAGCTAAAAAGAGTAGCATAATGAAAAATGAAGGCAACCAAGGCAAACTATTCAAAGCATTGATTCTCGCCATTAGGCCATCAAAACCATCAATTATGGGTTGGGTTTGAGATACCTTTTTGTCTAAATCGGTTTGAAGTTTTTTGTTTTCTTTTTCAAGTACGGCAATTTTGGACAGATTGTTTTTTTGCAAAGTATCGAGTTCTTTTTTAGACAAATCGTGTTTGGCAATTTTCTCTTTAAAGACAGGACCTTTACCTAGTTTTTTGGTGCCAGCTGTTCCTTCGGCTTCTTTGATGTAAGTTTCATACAAGGTGTTGACTTCTTTTTCTTTAGTAGAAATCTCTAATTTTAATTTTTCTACTTCGGCTTTGTTTTTATCCAAATCAGTTTTGAAATAATCGGCGACTTCTTTTTTGTTTTTCAAAGCCATCGCATTTTTTTCTTTCAAAAGGACCGTATTGATTTCTTTTTCGAAGATTTTAATTTCTAAAGGTTTCGAAATAACAATGGCAATGATAATAGCTAATAGAATTCTAGGTGTTGCTTGCAAAAATTCCGCGCTAAAATTATCTCTTTTTCTAATGGTGGAAACGATAAATCGATCCAAATTGAAGATTAGTAAACTCCAAACCAAACCAAAGGCAATAGCTGGATAAACACTATCGAACACCGTAAAAAGAGCATAAGCACTAGCCAAAAATGCCATTACAGCAGTAAAAAATACGGTGGCTCCAATACCCACAAATTTGGTTTTTTCGCCTTGGGAGCAACCTTCTAACAGGTTTTTGTCTGCCCCAGAACATAAAATAAAAAAAGTTTGTAACATGATTGATTGATTTTTTTGATTGATGAGTGCAAATTTAACGCCAAAAAATCATTTTACTGATAAAATATTGATTCTATTTTAGTTATGATCAATGTTTTTTGCTTTCGCTATTCAGATGTTATGCTTATGTTGCGACTTTGTTATGGTGAGGTTTCAGATTTGTTACGAATAGTAGAAGATAGGCTAGATTCATAACAAATTGATAAAAAAGAAGTAAAATACTGTTAAATATAATTAACTAGTTTTGCTTTTTAACCATTAAATACTTATATGAAAACAAAGTTACTGTTGCTGTTTTTTTTTACTTTTCTAATCTCTCATGCCCAAAAAGGGGTAATCTCGGGGAAAGTATTAGACGCTGATGATCAATTACCACTTCCTGGGGCTTTGATCCAAATAGAAGGATTCAATAAATATGCTGTATCAGATTATACAGGGAATTATGAGTTTTTAAATTTAAATGCAGGAAAATATGTTCTGCATGTAAAATATATGGGATATGCGCTGAAAACTTTGGATGTAGAAGTAGAAGGAGGTAAAAACGTGAGTGTTACGTTTAATTTAAAAGCCACTGGTACAGAATTAAATGAAGTAGTAGTTGGGGATCGATTAAAAGGGCAATCCAAAGCATTGAACAAGCAAAAAACCAATCAAAATATTACCAATGTGATTTCTTCAGATCAAGTAGGTCGTTTCCCAGATGCCAATGTTGGAGATGCTTTAAAAAGAGTACCAGGTATTACGATGCAAAATGACCAAGGTGAAGCCCGAAACATAATCATTAGAGGATTGGCTCCTTCTTTAAACTCAGTTACGTTGAATGGAGATCGAATTCCTTCTGCCGAAGGTGACAATCGTAATGTACAAATGGATTTAATTCCTGCAGATATGATTTCGACCATCGAAGTCAATAAAACGCTTACCTCGGATATGGATGCTGATGCGATTGGAGGTTCGGTTAACTTAATTACTCGTGCCACACCAAATGGACCTAGAGTATCTGCGACACTTGCAGGTGGATATAGTCCAATACGAGAAAAGGGCAATTACACTGCTGGTCTTATTTTAGGGAATCGTTTTGTAGATAAAAAATTAGGTGTGGTTTTAAGTGCCTCATATAACAATAATAATTTTGGTTCTGATAATGTTGAAGGCGTTTGGGTGAAAGGAAAAAAAGACCAAGTTTATATGGAAGAATATGATGTTAGAAAATATGATGTGCAACGTATTCGAAACTCCTTTTCGTTAGCTACGGATTATAAGTTTAACGAAAATAATTCAATATACGTTAATGCGATGTATAACTTCAGAGATGATTTTGAAAATCGTTACCGTACCAGATTCCGTGGAATTAAACCAACGTATGATGCTAATGATAACATCATTGGTTACAAAGGTGATGTACGAAGACAAACAAAAGGTGGAATTCAAGATAACAAAAACGCACGTTTAGAACGACAAATTGTTCAAAATTATGCCATTGGAGGAGAACATCTTTTAAGCGCTAATTTAGATATGGATTGGGCTATTAATTATGCAAAGGCTAGTGAGGACAGACCAGGTGAACGTTACGTAGAATATCAAAATACCAAATTAGACATTAATCAAGATTTAGTGGATACTAGATTTCCATTACTTTCATCTCTTGGAGCTAATGCAACAGAAAATTTCAAGTTCAGAACGCTTTCAGAAAACGATAATTACACAGAAGAATCTGAATTTGGAGCAAAATTAAATTTCAGATTACCCTTATCAGTGATTGAAGATCAAAAAGGACGTATTCGATTTGGTGTTAGAGCAAGAATTAAAGACAAAAATAGAGAGAATACGTTTTTCGAATATACGCCAATTACTGCACTTGGGAACCTAAATGTAATTTCATCTAGTTCTTACGATGGTGAAAATTTCCAAGCGGGTTCAAAATATGTTCCAGGAACTTTTGTGAGTAATTCCTTCTTAGGAGCTTTAGATTTGAACAATTCCGTATTGTTTACTAAAAAAGATATCCCTTCTGAATATTTGGCTTTAAATTATAAAGCTAAAGAAAATATCTATGCTGGTTACATTCGTTGGGATCAGGATTTTACTTCCAATTTATCTATGATTGCAGGATTACGTGTTGAAAACACCGCTATTGACTATACCGCAAATTATGTAGAAGATGAAGAGAAAAAGCTTAAAGAAATCAATAACACGAATTCTTATACCAATATATTGCCTAGTGTAGCGTTTAAATATAATGGCAAAAATGATTGGGTGTATAGAACAGCCTTTACTACTTCTTTAGCGAGACCTAATTATTATGATTTATCACCATTTATAAGTGTTGTTCCAGCTGATGATTCAGAAATTCTTGCGGGTAATCCTAACTTAAAAGCTACGTATGCTTACAATTTTGACCTAATGGTCGAAAAATATTATAAAAACGTAGGGTTATTGTCAGGTGGCGTTTTTTATAAAAACTTAAATAACTTTATTTATACTTATAGAAATAATCAATATACAAATGCTGATTTTACTGCCGATTTCCCAGGACAACCTAATCCAATTCCTGCTATTAATCCTGGAAATTGGGGATTAACACAACAAAGAAATGGCGAAAACGTAAATGTTTATGGATTTGAAATTGCGATACAAAGGCAATTGGATTTCATTCCGGGGAAATTCTTTAAAGGCTTAGGTGTTTATTTGAATTATACTTTTACAGCTTCTGATGCTAAAGGAATTACGAATTCAAGTGGAGATGAACGAAAAAATGTAAGTTTGCCGGGAACTGCTCCTCATATGTTTAATGGTTCTTTGTCATGGGAAAATAAAAGATTTTCTGCACGTGTTTCGCTTAATTATGCTGCGGATTATTTAGATGAATTAGGTGCCAATGAATTTGAAGACCGATACTATGATAAACAATTATTTGTAGATGCAAATGCATCTTATAAAATAACCAAACGCTTAAGAATATTTGCAGAAGCAAATAACCTAACGAATCAGCCTTTACGCTATTACCAAGGTATAGCTTCTCGCACAATGCAAATGGAATACTATCAAGCTAGATATAATTTTGGTTTGAAGTTTGATTTGTAATTGTTGTCTGTTTTTGTTGTGAAACAAACAGGATGTATTTCCTGTTTGTTTTTTTAATTTTACTCCATGAAGAATTTATTTATTTGTTTGTTTGTCGTACAATTACTTTGTGCACAAACTCCTTCCCAAAGAGAACCTTCAGGCTACACAGGAGGTTATTTGTCTCAATTGCAACCATCCGCTAAGAGCTTGAATTTTTTATTGATGGGAGATTTTGGTCGCTATGGGCAGTTTTACCAAAAGGAAGTAGCTACCCAAATGGGAAAAGCAGCTGCGACTCTCGATTCTAAATTTGTGATTACAGTAGGAGATAATTTTTATCCCAATGGTGTTCGCAGTACGCAAGATTATTCTTGGATGGCTTCTTTTGAATCGGTTTATACGGATTACAGTTTGCAAAACGATTGGTATGTTACTTTGGGGAATCATGATTACAGAGGCAGTTTAAAAGCCCAAATTGATTATTCCAATATAAGTAGACGTTGGCATCTGCCTTCAACCTATTACAAAAAGATGATTGAATTAGAAGATGGTAATAAACTTTTACTTTTGGTTATGGATACTTCGCCATTTATAGACAGCTATTATAAAAAAGGGACGGACATGTATGATAATCTCATAGCACAAGATACCACAGCACAAAAGAAATGGCTAATTAAGGAGTTGGAAACGAAAGATGATGCGGTTAAATGGAAAATAGTCGTAGGGCATCATCCCTTATATAGTGGAGGCAAAAGAAAAGACAGTCAAGAGACAAAAAGTTTTGAAAACAAATTTGCCACTATTTTTGATACTTATAAAGTAGATGCTTATTTCTGTGGTCATGAGCACGATTTGCAAATTATTAAGCCTAAAAATCGTTACACTACTCAGTTTTTGTCGGGTGCCGCTTGCGAAGTAAGACCTTCTGGAACTCGTGAAGGAACTTTATTTTGGGCTGAAAAAGCGGGTTTTATGACTTTTTCGGTGACCAAAGACCAATTATTGGCACAAGTGGTCGATGCTGAGGGTAATGTTATTTTTAAAACGAATATTGATAAAAAAAGTAAGAAATGAATAAATATAGTAGTTTGATAATGGTTGCAGCTTTTGTGACATCTTGCTCGAGTTCATTAGCTCCTTTGCGAAAAGATGGACTAAAACCAACAGTAGTAACCGAAACCGTTTTGCATGATACCGATGATCCAGCCATTTGGATTCATCCAACAAACCCAAAAGAAAGTCTTGTTATTGGCACAGACAAAGACACTGATGGTGGTTTATATGTTTTTAATTTACAAGGCAAAATCATAAAAAAATCAGAAACTATCAAGAGACCTAATAATATGGATATTGCCTACGGTTTACAAATCGATGGTGTACTAACTGACATAGCAGTAACTACAGAGCGCGAAACGAATAAAATTCGCATTTTTAGCCTGCCCGACTTGAAGCCTTTGGATAACGGTGGTATTCCTGTTTTTGAAGGGGAATTGGAAAGAGACCCAATGGGAATTGCAATTTATACACGTCCATCAGATAAAGCTGTATTTGCCATTGTAGGTAGAAAATCGGGACCTTCAGGTTCTTATTTATGGCAATATGAATTGAAAGGAACTTCGAATGCTAAAGTAGAAGCTACTTTGGTACGTAAATTTGGTGCTTACAGCGGGAAAAAGGAAATCGAAGCCATTGCAGTTGATAACGAGTTGGGAGCAGTTTATTACTGCGACGAGCAATTTGGAATTCGAAAATACAAAGCCGACCCTTCATTAAATGACAATCAAGAGCTAGCATTGTTTGGACAAAAAGATTTCAAATCGGATCATGAAGGAATGGCCATATATAAATTTTCTGCTACTACGGGATACATTTTGGTTTCTAATCAACAGGCCAATTCTTTTATGGTGTATCCAAGAGAAGGAAGTAATGGTAATCCAAACGGTTATAGATTATTAGCAGAAATACCAACTTCTACCATAGAATGTGATGGTGCCGATGTTACGGCTATTGATCTCGGGAAACCTTTCGATAAAGGACTTTTTGTAGCCATGAGCAACGGAAAGACGTTTCATTTTTATGACTGGAAAATCATTCAAGAAGCTATTGATAAGCATAAAAAATAGCCAGCTGAAGTTGACAATAAAAAAAGAGCTGTTCCGCGAAGAACAGCTCTTTTTAGTTTTGGTTAGTTTATATTTTGGTTTTGGTAATTTTTATGCTTTTGGAGCACCAGCTAGAATTTCTTCGTTGGCAAATTCTTCAAATTTCTCGAAGTTCGCTTTGAATTTTTGTGCTAGTTCTACCGCTTTTACGTCATATAGCGCTTTGTCTTCCCAAGTATTTCTTGGATTTAAGATTTCGGCTGGAACATTTGGACATTCTTGTGGAATGGCAATTCCAAATACGTCGTGATTTACAAATGGAACCGCATCCAATTCACCATTCAATGCAGCAGTAATCATAGCACGAGTGTATTTTAATTTCATTCGGCTTCCTGTTCCATAAGCACCACCTGTCCATCCTGTGTTGATCAACCATACAGTAACATTAGCGTCTTTCATTTTTTTGCTTAACATTTCGGCATATTTTGTAGGATGCAATGGCATAAATGGTGCACCAAAACAAGCTGAAAAATTAGGTTGTGGTTCTGTTACTCCAGCTTCTGTTCCTGCTACTTTTGCAGTATAACCAGATATAAAGTGGTAAGCCGCTTGACCTGGAGTAAGTTTTGATATTGGAGGAATAATTCCAAAAGAATCAGCCGTTAAAAAGAAAATATTCTTTGGATTTTTACCAATAGACCCTGGTTGAATATTGTCGATATGTGTAATTGGGTAGCTTACTCGAGTGTTTTGTGTAATAGAAACATCATCAAAATCTACTTCGTTGCTTCCTGCTTTAAAGACAACATTCTCTAAAATAGCCCCTCTAGTGATGGCTCTAAAGATATCTGGTTCATTTTCTTCTGATAAATTGATTACTTTGGCATAACAACCTCCTTCAAAGTTGAAAACAGTGTTTTCGTTTGTCCAACCGTGTTCATCATCCCCAATTAGTTTTCTTTCTGGATCGGCAGATAGGGTTGTTTTTCCTGTTCCTGATAGACCAAAGAAGATAGCAGTATCTCCATTTTTACCCACATTGGCACTACAGTGCATTGGTAACGTATTTTTGTAAACAGGCAAGATAAAGTTCAATGCAGAGAAAATTCCTTTTTTCATTTCACCTGTATACCCTGTACCACCGATAAGTGCAATTTTTTTAGTAAAATCTAAAATAGCAAAATTGCTCTGACGTGTTCCATCAACTGCTGGATCTGCTTCAAAACTTGGAGCACAAACCACCGTCCATTCTGGAGTGAAATTTTCTAATTCTTGTTCAGTTGGTCGTAAAAACATATTGTAGCAAAATAAGTTTGCCCAAGGTGTTTCGGTTACTACACGAACATTCAATTTGTAATTAGCATCGGCACAAACATAAGCATCTCTTACAAAAACTTCTTTGTTAGATAAGTGAGCCGTTACTTTTTTGTATAAAGCATCAAAAGCAGCTGGCTCGAAAGGGATATTTACTTTTCCCCACCATATTTTGTCTTCGGTGATACTGTCTTTTACAATAAAACGATCTTGAGGCGAGCGACCTGTAAATGTCCCTGTATTAATGGCTAAAGCTCCTGTGGAGTTTTCCATTCCTTGACCCGAAGCAATAGTTAAATCGTGTAATTCATCTGGAGTTAATTGATACTGAATTTTGGCATTCTCAATTCCTAATTTTTCTAACGAAATCGTTTTCGTAAAAAGAGTGTTAGTGTCCATAAAATTGTATTTGGTTTTTATTTGTTTCAATGTAAAAGTGTATTTTTATTATGGTGCAGCTATTTATGGTATCATTTTTCCTTTTTATTCTTTTTTAAAAAGTCAAATAATAAAACAACCCAAGCTGAAATAAGAAGTACTCCTCCGATAGGAGTAATGAAGCCGATTTTCTTAAAATCAAAGGATGTTAAAGAATTAGTAGCTAAAAAATAGATGGAGCCTGAAAATAAAAAGACTCCAGAAACCGTAAGATAATAAATGATTTTTTGTGATTTTTCAGACAGGGAAGTACTTAAGCCAATGAATAAGAGGAACAATGCATGGTACATTTGATAGCGTACCCCCGTTTCGAAGGTAACGAGTTCTTCTGTTGAAAGTACTTTTTTTAAGGCGTGCGCACCAAAGGCTCCTAAAATGATAGCTATCATTCCTAAAAGGGTAGCAGTCGAAATTACTTTTTTGCTCATAGTTCCTATTTAGAATCTACTGCAAAAGTATTTATTACATTTCAAACAAAAAGGGTTATTTCTGTTTTATTTTTAAATTTTGATGTTTTAACATAATCTGTTTGTTATAAATACAACAAAATAGTATGTTTGTGTTAAATAATTATGTTTTTATGAGAACAATACTCATTATTGGAGCTGGAAGATCTGCTTCATCGTTGATACAATATTTACTGGCGAAGTCAGAAAAAGAGCAATTGCATCTCATTATTGGGGATTTATCATTTGAATTGGCTCATAAAAAGACCAATAATCATCCTAATGCAACCCCAATTGCTTTAGATATATTTAATACACAACAACGACAAGAAGCCATTCAAAAAGCCTCAATCGTTATTTCAATGTTGCCAGCGCATTTGCACATCGAAATAGCGAAAGATTGTGTTTTGTTCCGAAAGCATATGGTTACGGCTTCTTACATCAGTGAAGCGATGCAAGCTTTGGATGCAGAAGCCAAAGCCAAAGGACTCATTTTTATGAATGAAATCGGTTTGGATCCTGGAATCGATCATATGAGTGCGATGAAAGTTATTGATGAGATCAAAGAGAAAGGTGGAAAAATGCTAATGTTCGAATCCTTTTGTGGTGGATTAGTCGCTCCAGAATCAGATAACAATATTTGGAATTACAAATTTACATGGGCACCAAGAAATGTGGTGTTAGCAGGTCAAGGTGGCGCAGCCAAATTCATTCAAGAAGGCGCTTACAAATACATACCGTATTGCAATTTATTTCGCAGAACCGAGTTTTTAGAAGTCGAAGGCTACGGCAGATTCGAAGCCTATTCTAATCGTGATTCTTTAAAATACCGTTCGGTTTATGGCTTAGATGATGTGCTTACCTTATATAGAGGTACTATTCGCAGAGTAGGATTCTCTAAAGCTTGGAATATGTTTGTGCAATTAGGAATGACCGATGATAGTTATATAATGGAAGGCTCCGAAGCAATGACCTATCGACAGTTTGTGAATTCCTTTTTGCCTTATCACCCTACTGATTCGGTTGAACTAAAGATGCGACACATTCTCAAAATAGACCAAGACGATATTATGTGGGATAAACTAGTGGAGTTGGATTTATTCAGCCGTAGTAAGAAGGTTGGTTTAAAAAATGCGACACCCGCTCAAATTTTAGAAAAAATCCTTTCCGATAGTTGGACCTTACAACCAGAGGATAAAGATATGATTGTGATGTACCACAAATTTGGTTACGAATTAAACGGGATAACTTCTCAAATCGATTCCAAAATGGTATGTATTGGCGATGACCAAATGTACACGGCTATGGCAAAAACAGTTGGGCTTCCCGTTGCAATGGCTGCATTGTTAATTTTAAATGGTAAAATACAAACTAGCGGGGTTCAACTTCCTATTCATAAAGAAGTTTACGAACCCATCCTGAAAGAATTAGAATCATACGGCGTTGTTTTTTATGAACAAGCCATGCCATATATGGGCTACAATCCAGATAAAGTATTCAATTAGTTTTCTTTTTAATTTTAATTTTTTTTGAGTTTATTTGTTAACCGCTTCTCTAAACTTGTACTTGAAGAGAAGCGGTTTTTTTATGTAGTAGCAGCAGCATTAGGCTTTTTTGGAAGCATCGTCCCGTGATACGCTATATCTTTTCCTTTTTAAAGAAAAAAGGAAAAGGATGCCGCTTCTCCCGGGGCTAAGAGGAAGCATTGTTTTTTTTTTAGGTTTAGAATTTAAAATCAACCTTGTAGTAATGTTATCGGCAAACTATATTGTACTCGAACGGGAACACCGTCTTTTTTCGCGGGAATCCATTTTGGAGAAAGTTTGATTACGCGAATTGCCTCTTCACCAGTGCCAAATCCGACATCTTTTAAAATTTCTTCGTTTGTAATGCTACCGTCTATTTCGACTATGAATTTGATGTATATTTTACCGTTTCCTTTAAAATCAGTTGGGATTTGAAAGTTATTTCCAACAAATTGGTAAAACTTCTTCATTCCTCCTGGGAAATCTGGATGTTCAGTTACACCTGCTACTGTATAAACGTCATTATTTGGTACAGAAGTAGCATTTTCAATTACTTTTGTTGGTGTAAGATTTGAAAGTGGCTCTTCTTTTGGTGTGCTTTTTTGGATTTGTGGCGTTTTTTTTGGCTCAGGCACGGTAATGTTAATGCTTTTCCCAGAAAACTTTTTGTGCGCATTCTTTAAGTTTTTTTCATAATAGGCCTCTGTATAGAAACTATATTGAAAAGGTTGAGGGAATTTTTTGCTTCTAGCATTTTTATGAACAAAACTTCCTGAAAAATATACGATTTTGTCTGGTGAGTAGACCTCTAAATGACTATTGTTGGCGTGAATACCGTCAATCCAGATGGCATATTTTTTACTGTTTTTGAAGTCTTCAAATTCTGCCTTTGTAGGGATTTTTTTTGAGTATTTTTTGGGAGCAAATGGTAGGTACCTATTCTTTTCTTCCAAGGTTAGTGCTTCATACTTTTTGGAAAAGGTGATATTTCTTTTTTTGTCAATAACATTAACTGAAACACCTGCGTAGTAAGCATCTCTGTCGTTACTTGTAGCAGTAGTGTATTTTGTATTTGCTGCTTTTGTTGCTTGTACTTGTGCAACACTATCGATGCAGAAATAGCAGAAAAGTGCCGTAAAAATGGGTAATAGCGCCAGTTGCTTGCCAAGTATTATCTTTTTTGAAGAATTTCGACTCATCATAAGAAAGCGTTTTTTAGTGACTTGAAAATTTAAATTACTCGCTAGATACAAAGGCGGGTTGCAACTCGCTTTGGATAACAATAGTGATTGATAAAATGGAATATTTTTGTACGATTGCACCACTTTTTCGTCGGCTAGGAATTCATGATTGAGTTGTATTGCTTTTTTGTACAACAAAAACAAAGGATTAAACCAAAAAACAGTTTTTATCAATTCTACAAATAGAACATCTAGCGTGTGTTTTTGATTTACATGGGTCATTTCATGTGCAAACAATTCTTTTTCAATTTTGCGTTCTTGGTATTCCGCTTCATTAATGAAAATGGTATTCATAAAGGTATGCGGCAACACAGCTTCTTTTAGTAAAACTAAAGTCGCGTTTTGGAACGAAAGGGTTGCGTTGTTCTTTTTTAATTGATAAAAAGCGATAATATTTCGAGTAAATCTAAATATTAGAATCGCAGTTACTAGGATGTAAATGCCCCATACTATTTGTTCTAGATAGCTGGTTTCTTCAGCAATTACCATAGTTCCTCCCGAAAAGCTCATCGGAATTGGAGCAGTCGTAGGAGTCGTGATTTCTTCAATAATTTCAATCGAAATGAAAGGAATTAGAAGCGAAAAAAGCAAACTAAGCAACAAGTAAAAGCGATTGAAACGGTGCATTTTTTCCTTTTCTAGAAAAAGCTGATACACTACCAATAGGACAGTGGCAGCGATAGTTGAAGTTAGCAAGTACTGTATCATGATTTCTTTTTTTGGATTTCGTTATCGATGATTTTTTTTAGTTCCTCTAGTTCTCTGGCGGTAAGGTTCGTTTCTTTTGTAAAAAACGAAGCAAATTGAGAAGCTGAATTATTAAAGAAATTACTAATTAGGCCATTGACATGTTTCGAGAAATAATCGTTTTTGTCAATCAATGGGTAATATTCTCTAGAGTTACCATATTCTTTGTAAGCTACAAACTGCTTGTCAATCATTCTTTTTAATAAGGTAGCAATCGTTGTTGTAGCAGGTTTTGGTTCTGGGTAGGCTTCGAGTAGGCCTTTCATAAAGGCTTTTTCAAGTTGCCACAAATGCTGCATCACTTGTTCTTCGGCGTTGGTGAGTTGTTGCATGGTTTATTGTTTTGTGTTTTTTATTTCTTTTTCTGAGATAAGTTCTCCTTTGTCGTACAATCGGGTGATGATTAAATCTTTCTTGGTGTCGAAATATTCCCATTGGCCGGAGTAAAACCAATGAATGTCTTTCCCTTTTTCAATCAACTGTGTAATTCCTTTGGCTTGAAGCGCTCCATTCGGGTGGTAAAAGCGCACTTTGCAATACTCTTTTTTATAGGTTTCTTTTTTGATGATTTTACCATTGGCATAATATTTCCATTTTTTGACTGGCTCTCCTTCTTTGTACCTTCCAATAGATTTGTAGCGAATCGTGTCTAAAGTATATTCTTCAATCCATTTGCCGTGCATTTTTTTGTCTTTCTTTTGATTGATGTGTTGTACTTGGCAACTACATAAAAGAAACAGTACAAATAGTAAGATTGGTTTTGTCATTGCTCTACAAAATAATACATTGTTCTACAAATGTAGAATAAAAAATAATAGGTGCAACAAAATGTTTAACTTTTTTGCAATGAGTGGTTTAGAAACGGTTTTGCGTAAGGGGTAGAAGCGGCATCCTTTTTGGGGACTCGCTTTTTCGGCGAGGGCCCAAAAAGATATAGCGGATGACCCGACCCGCTTTTTCTGCGGGTTACGCCCAAAAAAAAGAATCCGCTCAATCAGGTATGAAGGAGCGGATGTTGGTATGAAAAGAGTATTTATTTACTCAACTCTACAAAATATTTATAAAAAAGTGGAATGGTTTCGATTCCTTTGAGGTAATTGAAAATTCCGAAATGTTCGTTAGGGGAATGAATCGCATCGGAGTCTAAACCGAATCCCATCAAGATGGTTTTGCTTTTCAATTCTTTTTCGAATAATGCAACGATAGGAATACTTCCGCCGGAACGAACTGGAATGGCTGGAACACCAAAGGTTTCCGTATAGGCTTTGTTGGCGGCTTGGTAACCAATGCTGTCGATAGGAGTCACATAACCTTGGCCACCGTGATGCGGTTTTACTACAACACTCACGCCAGCTGGAGCAATACTTATAAAGTGTTTGGTGAACAAATCGGTAATCACTTCCCAATCTTGATTAGGTACTAAACGCATCGAGATTTTCGCATAGGCTTTGCTGGCAATTACTGTTTTGGCGCCTTCTCCTGTATAACCTCCCCAGATTCCATTTACATCTAGAGTGGGACGGATAGAATTACGCTCATTTGTTGTGTAGCCTGTTTCGCCATACACATCATTGATATCTAATGCTTTTTTGTAGTTTTCTAAGCTAAAAGGTGCTTTGCCCATTTCGGCTCTTTCTTCCAGGGATAATTCTTCTACATTATCATAGAAACCTGGAATGGTGATGTGATTGTTTTCGTCGTGAAGCGAAGCAATCATTTTAGATAAAACATTGATTGGGTTGGCAACTGCGCCACCGTACAATCCAGAATGTAAATCGCGGTTAGGACCAGTCACTTCAACTTCTACATAACTCAATCCGCGTAATCCTGTGGTGATGGATGGTTGCTGATTAGAAATCATTCCCGTATCCGAAATTAAAATCACATCGTTTTTTAATTTCTCAGTGTTGTTTTCAACAAACGTTTTTAAGTTGACGCTGCCTACTTCTTCTTCGCCTTCAATCATGAATTTTACATTACAAGGTAAGGTATTGCTTTGAATCATGTATTCAAAAGCCTTTACATGCATGTACATTTGGCCTTTGTCATCGCAAGCACCACGAGCAAAAATAGCGCCATCAGGATGAATAGCTGTAGGTTTGATTACGGGTTCGAAAGGAGGAGAGGTCCATAATTCAATAGGATCAGCGGGTTGTACATCATAGTGCCCGTAGACCAAGACTGTTGGTAAATTGGGGTCGATGATTTTTTCGCCATAAACAATCGGATAACCTGCGGTTTCACAAATCTCAACAAAATCGCAACCTGCTTTTTCTAAACTGATTTTTACGGCTTCGGCAGTATCTAACACATCTTGCGAGAAAGCGGTGTCGGCACTTACGGAAGGAATTTTTAATAATTCTACTAATTCATTGATAAAGCGTTCTTTATGTTGCTGAACGTAACTATTTCTATTTTCCATTTGGATGTTTAATTTTAGCTTTTCAAAAGTACAAAAAATAGAATAGAAAATTTTTGTAAATATTACTTTGAAAATACGAACTTATGCTTATATTTGCACCCACAAACGCGGATATGGCGAAATTGGTAGACGTGCCAGACTTAGGATCTGGTGCCGCAAGGCGTGTAGGTTCGAGTCCTATTATCCGCACAAAAACCCTGACTATCATATAGTTAGGGTTTTTTATTTTCAAATCTGCCCAACCGTTGCCCAACCGTATAAAAAAATCATTTTTATTTTGTTTTCTTCCTATGAAGATTTGGTTACGGCATAGTCGCATTCATGTAAATTCTTTTAACATTTTTATTTTTTTGACCTAACAAAAATGAAGAAGTGAAAGATGACTCTTAAAATGACATGATTACATTCATATCTTCTTTTTGAATAAGTACCCCTATTGGTAAATTCTTGGTCCCAAAAGAGTAAGCAATTAAGTTTGACTTGAAATAAATAATTTTAAATACTACATTTAGACCTTTAAACAAAAAATCAACAATGTCAGAAGAACAAAAGAAACTCTTAGAAACCCAACTATGGGCTATTGCCAATATTTTAAGAGGTAAAATATCAGCCAATCAATTTCAAGATTACATATTAGGTTTTATTTTTTACAAATACCTTTCTGAGAAGTTAGAAAAAAAAGCAAATGAGTTTCTAAAAACGGATGGGATTCTATTTAGTGAAATAGACGAAAACAGTACTGATGGAAAAGAAATTTTAGAAGCATTAAAAGAAGCCACTGTTGATGCCTTAGGTTATTTCTTGAAACCTTCTGAGCTGTTCTCAAACATAGCCAAAAAAGGAAACGCAAAGGTTATTAATCAAGATGATGAAGAGCAAATTCAAAGCACTTTTATTCTAGAAGACTTAGCCAATGTGTTGAATTCTATCGAAAAAAGTACTATGGGTTCTGAGAGTCAAGACGATTTTGACAACCTATTCTATGATATCGATTTGAACTCAACTAAAATTGGTCGCACCACCAAAGACCGTAACGATGTCATTGTTAAAATCCTGACAGCACTGGACGAAATTGATTTTGATCTTGATAATACCGAAGGCGATGTTTTGGGCGATGCTTACGAATATTTAATTGCACAATTTGCCGCTGGTGCAGGACAAAAAGCAGGTGAGTTTTACACACCGCAACAAGTATCGAGTATCTTGGCTAAGATTGTGACTACCCGCAAAAGCAAGTTAAAATCAGTATATGACCCAACTTGTGGATCGGGTTCGTTGTTGCTTCGTGTGGCAAGAGAGGTAGAGGAGGTAGGACATTTTTACGGACAAGAGCAAAACCGTACGACTTACAACTTGGCACGAATGAACATGATCTTGCACGATGTCAATTATCATAAGTTCGATATAAAAAACGAGGACACCCTCGAAAAACCACAACACTTAGATTTTAAGTTTGATGCCATCGTAGCCAATCCTCCATTCTCGGCAAAATGGTCTGCCAATCCTATTTTTACCAATGATGAGCGATTCTCGCAATACGGAAGATTAGCACCAGGAACTAAGGCCGATTTTGCTTTCATTCAACACATGGTGCATCAGTTAGATGATAACGGTATCATGGCGTGTATTGCACCGCATGGCGTATTGTTTCGTGGCGCTGCCGAAGGACATATCAGGAAGTATTTAATTGAAGATTGCAACTACATTGATGCCATTATTGGCTTGCCTTCTAACTTGTTTTATGGCACGAGTATTCCAACCTGTATTTTGGTGTTGAAGAAATGCAAAGAAACGCCAGAAAATATATTATTTATTGATGCCAGTAACGATTTTGAAAAAGTAAAAAATCAAAATGTACTACGTGAAGCAGATATTGAAAAAATCATTACAACCTATCAGAATAGGACTGTAATAGATAAATACTCCAACATTGCAACGCTTGAAGAAGTAAAAGCCAACGATTATAATTTAAATATTCCTCGTTATGTAAATACTTTTGAAGAAGCTATTTCTATTGATGTAAATGCAGTAGCTGATAGAATACAAGACATTGATAGCAAAATGGCAGCCGTTGACAATACAATTGCATCATTTTGTAAAGAGTTAAATATTAAAACACCTTTTTAATATGGAATTTCTAACACCAAAATTAAGATTTCCAGAGTTCGATGAAAATTGGAAATTAAAGCAGTTAGGTGACATTGGGAATTTTATTGGTGGTGGAACACCAAGTACTTCTAACGAAGATTTTTGGAAAGGTGATATTCCTTGGATATCAAGTTCAGATATTTTTGATAACGAAATTCAAGATATTAGAATGTCAAGATTTTTAACAAAAGAAGCTATAAAAGAAAGCGCAACAAAAATAATCCCAAAAAATAGTATTTTATTAGTATCAAGAGTTGGTGTTGGTAAATTAGCAATTAATAAAGTTGAAGTTTGTACAAGTCAAGATTTTACGAACATTATTGTTTATGATGATAATAGTTATTTCATAGGTTATAATTTAATTTCCAAAAAAAATATTCTTTCCAATTTCTCGCAAGGAACATCAATAAAGGGCTTTACCAGTAATGATATTAAAACATTAGGGATCAAAGTCCCATCACTTGAAGAACAAACCAAAATAGCCAATTTCCTTTCTGCAGTCGACAATAAACTAAACCTTTTAAAAGAAAAAAAGGCACTTTTAGAAGAATACAAAAAAGGCATCATGCAAAAAATCTTCAACCAAGAAATCAGGTTTAAAGATGATAATGGTGAGGATTTTGGGGAGTGGGAGGAAAAGAAGTTTTCAAATTATATTAAATTATATAGAGGTAGTTCACCACGTCCAATTGTTAGATATATTACAAATTCTAAAAATGGTGTAAATTGGATTAAAATTGGAGATACAAAAGGGATTGAAAATTATATAATTGATAATGTTTCTGAAAAAATCACTTCAGAAGGAGCAAAACATTCGCGTAAAGTTGATGTCGGAGAGATTATTTTGGCTAATTCAATGAGTTTTGGAAAGTCTTATATTTTGAATATATCAGGTTGTATTTATGATGGTTGGTTTGTTTTAAGAGAATATGAAAAGGTTTTTGACAAAATGTTTCTTATTCAATTATTAAATTCCGACTATTTACAAAAGCAATATAACACTTTATCAACAGGAGGAGTTGTACAGAACATAAGCAGTGAAATAGTTTATAGCACATTTCTTTTGAAACCTTCAATTGATGAACAAACCAAAATCGCCAATTTCCTTTCGGCAATTGATGAAAAAATAGCATTAGTTTCCAATCAAATACAAGATACTCAAGAATATAAAAAAGGATTGTTGCAGCAAATGTTTGTGTAAATAATATAAAAAATCGATATAAAAAAAGTAATACTGCTATTTCTAATTGTAAAAAAAAATGTATTTTTTTCTAAATAATTTGTCATTTATGCTTAATATTTCACTTATATGTTATACTTTTGCAACAACAGTACACACCACGCTACCCATTAGAACAGCGTCCCAGGGTGTGTCTTTTGCTTTTATGGCTATTCCGAACTCCTCTATAATAGCCTGTTATGTTTGATAAACCAGCATTTACAATTGAGCAACAGGTAGCCCAACTACAAGAAAGAGGTTTACAAATAAAGCATCCACGTATTGCCGGAAAGTACCTTATCAACATCAGTTATTACAGGCTTGGTGAGTATTGGTATGTAATGCAATCAGATAAGGAAAATCACATTTTTAAGCCCAATAGTAATTTCATGGATGTGATTGCATTATATAATTTTGATGCGGAACTACGCCTACTTTTATTTGATGTTATTGAAAAAATCGAAATAAGTTTACGTACTAAATTGATTTATTATCTATCTCTAGAGTTTGACCCTTGGTGGTTTCAAAACTTTGATTTGTTTGATAATTCTAAAGAATTGGTTAAAACATTGTCCAGTTTAGAAGGAGAAATCGAACGTACTAAAGATGTTGCCATAACTAATCATAAAAAAAAGCACAAAGATGACGGCCGATTTCCTCCAGCATGGAAATCACTAGAACAAACCAGTTTTGGTGCTTTATCAAAATTATATGGTAATCTAAAAAATTCAGTAAAATCGAAAGATAGTATTGCTAAGGAATTTGGCGCTGTAAATCATACGTTCTTGCCAAGTTGGCTACAGTCTATTGCTCAAATTCGTAATTTTTGTGCGCACCATTCAAGACTTTGGAATAGAAATTTACCAAGTACCGTCAAATTATTACCAAAACCACCAAATCCTTGGATTGTTGATGAAGAAAATATCCCAAAACAACATGAGTTTAGCAAGTTGTATGTACACATGTGTTTAATGAAGTACATCTTAAATACCATCATACCCAAAAATGAATTTACTCAAAAATTAACACTTTT
This sequence comes from Flavobacterium sp., assembly GCF_027531905.1. Classification (GTDB taxonomy): domain Bacteria; phylum Bacteroidota; class Bacteroidia; order Flavobacteriales; family Flavobacteriaceae; genus Flavobacterium. The sequence continues at coordinate 43,227 of NZ_JAPZSU010000031.1, forward strand.
ATTTGAAAAATATCCCAATGTGGATCCCAATGCGCTTGGGATGAAACCCAATTGGCAAAACGAACCTTTGTGGAAAATTAAAGACTAATTACTTACTATGACATCACAATCCGAATTAATTTTAGAACAAAATTTAGTCAATCAGTTAGCCGCTAATGGGTACGATAAAGTAACTATCAAGGATGAAAATGATTTACTAGTCAATCTTAAAAAGCAATTAGAAAAACACAATAAAAAAGTGTTTTCGGATAATGATTTTAAGCAAATTCTAAACCATCTAACCAAGTCTAACAATGTTTTTGAAAAGGCTTTATTACTTCGCGATAAGTTTGCTTTCAAAAATGATAATAACGAACTGGTTTATGTGGAATTCTTAAATATGGATTTTTGGTGTCAGAATGAGTACCAAGTAACCAATCAAATCACGGTTGAAGGAACCTATAAAAATCGTTATGATGTAACCATTTTAATTAATGGTTTGCCCTTGGTGCAAATCGAATTGAAAAAGACAGGCCTAGAACTGAAAGAAGCCTACAACCAAATCAACCGCTACCAAAAACATTCGTTTTCAGCCAATACTGGACTATTCAACTATGTGCAGTTATTTGTAATCAGTAACGGAGTAAATACCAAATACTTCAGCAATTTTGGAAACAAAAAACCAGATTATAAACAAACCTTTTTTTGGACAGACGAAAACAACAAACGCATTTCTAAACTAGAAGATTTTGCCAATACCTTTTTAGAGAAATGTCATTTGTCTAAAATGATCACGAAATATACGGTATTGCACGATTCTGATAAAATGTTGATGGTATTACGTCCGTACCAATTTAATGCCGTAGAACGCATTATTGACAAGGTAAAAAACAGCAATCACAATGGTTATGTATGGCACACCACAGGTTCAGGTAAAACATTAACTTCGTTTAAAGCCAGCCAAATTTTATCACAATTACCTAAGGTAGATAAAGTAGTTTTTTGTGTAGACAGACAAGATTTAGATTACCAAACCGCCAAAGAATTCAATGCCTTCAAACCTGATTGTATTGACCCAACTAATAACACGGCCAATTTAGTACGTCAGTTTAAAGATGGCAATAGTAAGTTGATTGTTACGACGATTCAAAAATTATACAATGCCATTACCAGAGAACACCATCTTAAAACAATGGATGATCTCAAAAATAAAAAGATAGTTTTTATTTTTGATGAATGTCACCGCTCGCAATTTGGAGACACGCATAAAAAGATTACCCAATATTTTGAAAACTATCAAATGTTTGGGTTTACCGGTACACCCATTTTTGCCGAAAATGCCTTATCAAAAAACAAGCAAAACCAAACCACGGCAAGCTTGTTTGGAGAACAATTGCATAGTTACGTTATTACCGATGCGATAAAAGATGAAAATGTATTGCGCTTTTCGGTAGAGTATGTTGGTAAATACAAAGAACGTGAGAATTCTCAAAACGAAATTGACATTGAAGTAGAAACAATTGATACCCAAGAATTGTTAGAAAGCAATGATCGTATCGAAAAAATTACTAATTATATTATTCAGCAACATCCAATAAAAACACAGAACAAAACCTTTACGGCTATGTTTTGTGTGAGTAGTGTCGAAATGTTGATTAAATACTATGATTTGTTCTTGAAATTAAAACAAGAAGGCAAACATAATTTGAATATTGCCACCATTTTTAGTTTTGGCGCCAATGATAGTATGATTACAGACACCGAAGATTATGACGAAAAAGACTTTAATGAAGTAGCCGAACCAAAAGAAAGTTACAATGCGTATCACAAGAGGGATAAATTAGAGGAATACATTATTGCCTACAACCAAACGTACGGAACCAATTGGACTACAAAAGACAGTCAATCCTTTTATAATTATTACAAAGACATAGCACAACGAGTACGTACCAAACAGGTAGATATTTTGTTTGTGGTTAATATGTTTCTCACGGGATTTGATAGCAAATCCTTGAATACTTTGTTTGTAGATAAGAATTTAAAGTACCATGGTTTAATTCAAGCATATTCTAGAACCAACAGAATTTTGGGTGATAAAAAATCACAAGGAAATATTGTTGTTTTTAGAAATCTGAAGAAAGCCACTGATGATGCTATTGCTTTATTTTCAGATAAAAAGGCCAAAGAAATTATCATCTTAAAACCATACGAAAGTTACGTTAAAGAAATTAATGAAGCCTATGCTAATTTAATAGCAATTACCCCAACTTTCGAATCAGTTGATGATTTATATACCGAAGATGAAGAACTGGAATTTGTAAAGGCATTTCGTGAAATCATTAGGTTAAAAAACATAATTGCTTCATTTGTAGATTTTAAATTTGATGATATTACTTTAGGTGAACAAGAATTTGAAAATTATAAATCCAAATACTTAGAGTTATCAGATAAAGGTAAAAAAGAAAAAACCTCCATACTTAACGAAGTCGATTTTGAACTAGAATTGATTCATCGCGATGATATTACAGTAACCTATATTTTAGGATTGTTAGCCAAGTTAAAGGCAACAAACCCAGCGGAAAAAGAACGCAGACAAAAGGAAATATTAGATCTTGTGGCGGGTGATGTTAAACTGCGTAGCAAACGAGAATTGATAGAACGTTTCATTGAAGAAAACTTACCGGCACTAGATGATATGTCTATTGAAGAGGGTTATGCGACTTTTATGATTGAAGAGCAAGAGAAAGCCTTTAACCAGTTTGTAACCGATGAAAAATTGAATGCGGATAAACTAAAAAAACTAACCGAAGATTATTTATTTACCCAACGAATTCCTACCAAACAAGAAGTAGTGGAAGTACTGGAAAATCAACCCTCTATTTTACAAAGAGCAAAAGTTGGAGATACTATTTTGAGTAAGTTTCTAAATTTTATCGACACGTTTTTTAATGATTAATAATCTCAGTAAGAAATTGTGAAGGTATCTATAGAAATTAGAAAATTAAGTGCAAGTATTCAGCAAGAATATAAACTATCAGATTTATGAATCATTTGTCTAAAACTAAAATAAACCTAACTTTCATGTTTTGGTTATAAAACTCTCCACGAGAATCTGCATTTTTAAACTCTTGCCAAACCTCCAGAGGAACATTTCTATAAATGTTGTTTTTTTGTTTTTGTTTAGTGAGTAAAACAAAAAAAACAACACAGCGATAATAACTTGCTATTCTTTAATTTTAATTTTTACGTACTCAACAGTACCATTAATTTCCTTAGGCTGATAAGTTTCTCCAGTATCTTTATTTAGAAGAAACATGCCATTGCTGTAAATTTCATATTTCGACTCCGCACCTCCATTATAAAAATTCAAACATAAAAAAATTACTATTACAACTAGTAGTACAGTTTTAATCAATTCCAGCATTCTTTCTAATTCTATTTTCATATTTATCTTTTATTAATTTCATCTAAATCATCTCCCAAATCCAAATTAGCTAATAAATCCAAAACCTCTAGATCGGTAAGCTCCTTATCTATCAAAATATGGTCCTCATTATTGTTATCAAATCTTAAACTGCTATTTTGTTTTCTTGAAATGTCATATTTAGAAATTAAAGGACTAATAACCAATGCAGAAATCATACTTGAAATTAATCCCAAAGCAGGGAAAATCAACAATATAGTTTTAATTTTTGAAACCTCCCAAAACTGCGTAAATGTAATTGATCCAGTATTATATAAAACGTACAGATAACTTAAAATACCTAACAAACTTGCTATTGCATGAAATCCTACTGACAACCAACTATAACCATAAACTTTTTTAAGTAAAAAATTATTAAGTAATGATGGCAACGAAAAAACTACCGTCAATAATCCTATCAAAGTAAAAATTAAAAAAATAAAAGGAAACCAATCCAATGAGTGAATATAAGCCAGCCCAATTAATATATAAAACGGAATTTCGTCACATACATAATACCATAAAAATGAAGTTACCGGCAAAAAAATTAAATGTTTCAGTGTATTATTCATATTTTATTTTTCAAAATTTAACAAAACTAAGTAAGATTATCAGCTGCCCACTGCGTATTTATATCCTGCATTTTTTATGATTTTGAATCTACGATTAAACACTAAAAATCTTATATGCTTTAAATGTAATAAAGATAATAATGCACACGCATTTTTTTGAGTCTAATAATTCAAAAATCAAACAACAAATCAAGATAGGAACCCAAAGCAACCCGATTTCTTTGTCAGGGAGATTGACTTAGAGAAAAAGTAACTGGAAGTGTGCTTGCTTTTAATTTTTAATTTTCTTTTAAAAAACTATTGTACTAGAAGATTTTGAAAACAAGTAGTTTTATTTGGTTAAAACATAAAATCTAGAACTATTTACAATATGAGAAGTTTATGATGGTGTTCTTCCGTTCGAAATTAAAATAATAAGATTGTGTAAAGTAAAAACTTCGTAGACAGATTCGTGTTGGAGATGGTATACAATTTTTTCGGGCGATGGGGGTTCATGGAAAGTCGTTTCCCAAAGGGCAGGGGGGTGTAGTTCGTATAAGTTTGTCCAAATTTTTTGGTAGTGTCTCACTAACTGTGTAAGTTGAAAAGTTATTCTGAAAATTTGAGCTAATTCAAAAAGCTCAAAAATTTTCGGAAATAACTTTTTAACTTTTTAACCTTTTATATATTTACATAGTTATGATTGACAAAGACGAC
>NZ_JAPZSU010000028.1 GCF_027531905.1 Flavobacterium sp.
TTTTATTGAAGCCAAATATTCCAAACAGTCTAAGTCTGTTTTGAATGTGTCAAAAAAATCAATAATACTTTCTCCTTTGAATGATTCCATAACCTTTTTTGTTTTCCGAAATATAAGAAAATATCTTTACAGCTCTATTAAAATAAATGAAAATCCTCTTTGTTTCCATGCCATCAATTCATGTCATACGTTGGGTTGAAAATTTAAAAGATACCTCGCATGAGTTGTTTTGGTTTGACGTTTTAGGGCGGGGAAATATCGAGACTTTAGATTCGGTAACCCAATTTATAGATTGGAAAAAAAGAAAAATAGTGCCAATAAAAGGGGAGTATTTTTTAAGTAAAAAGTTTCCATTGCTTTATGAAAAATTAGAACCGTATTTAGAAGTGACGACAGATGAAGCTTTGGAAAATATAATTAGAGAAATTCAACCCGATATAATTCACAGTTTTGAAATGCAAGGATGCTCCTATCCCATTTTAAAAACGATGCGTAAATATCCTGATATAAAATGGTTATATTCTTGTTGGGGAAATGATTTGTTTTATTACCAACAACTTCCTTTACATTTAAAAAAAATAAAAAATGTCTTAAAACGTGTAGATTTTTTGCATACTGATTGTCAACGGGATTATGTATTGGCAAAAGAATTGGGTTTTTTAGGGAAGCATGTGGGGGTTATTCCTGGGGGAACTGGTTATAAACTTGATGAATTAGAGCCTTACAAATTGCCTTATGCTGAACGGAAAATAATATTGGTTAAAGGATATGAACACTTTTTAGGTAGAGGATTGAATATTGTCAAGGCTTTGGAAGCGATAAAAAATAAAATAGAAAATTATAATGTAGTGGTTTTTGGAGCACATCCTGTCGTCATCGAATATATTCAAAGTCATCAATTGGGCTTTAAAGTTTTTGACAGAAATGAACTCTCACATCAAAGAATATTGGAGTTGATGGGTAAATCATTAATATATATAGGTAATAGTATTTCAGATGGGATGCCCAATACCCTTTTGGAAGCTATTGTGATGGGGGCTTTTCCAATACAGTCCAATCCAGGAGGGGTTACAGAAGAGATAATTAAAAATGGTGTAAACGGGCTTTTAATAGATAGTCCAGAATCTATATTGAGCATACAAAATTTGATTTTAAAATCGATTTCAAATCACTACTTGTTAGAGCGAGCAGCACATGAAAATGCTATTTTGGCAAAAGATAAATTAGATTATGATCAGAACAGCATTAAAGTTATTAGTATTTATGTTGCAATTTTAAAATGCGAATAGGCTTCAATCCACATAAAGACAAAGTTCAAGACACACCTTATTACTTGCATCAGGTGATTATTCCTGTTTATATTCCTAATCAAGAAGGGTATTTTAAGGATAGTTTTGCGATTTTGAAATTGTGTTTGGAATCCTTATTTAGTACTATCCACAAAAAAACGTTTGTAACGATAGTGAATAATGGTAGTAATACAGTAATTTCGGAGTATCTTGATTTACTTTTCAAACAACATAAAATACAAGAGTTAATTCATACCGATAATATTGGTAAACTCAATGCTGTTCTAAAAGGGCTCGCTGGAAACAACATAGAATTGGTTACGATTTCAGATGCAGATGTTTTGTTCTTGCCCAATTGGCAAAAGGAAACGGTAAAGGTATTTGCGAAGGTACCCAAGGCTGGAGTAGTGGGCATAGTGCCGCAATTTAAAATGTATGAAAGTCATTGTGGGAATGTGCTCTTTGATACTCTATTTCATTCAAACCTGCGCTTCGTACCGGTGCAAAACAAAGAGGCTTTAATTCGTTTTTATGATAGTTTGGGTTGGGACAGGAAGTACAATCCAGATTATTTAGCCTATAATTTGGCATTAGAAATTAATCCTGAATTAAGTGTTTTGATTGGATCTGGACATTTTGTAGCCACTTATAAAAAAGATATTTTTGAATCTGTTGTGACTTATATAGGGTTAAAAATGGGAGGGAATAGCGAAGGGTATCTGGATAAGTTGCCTTTGGAGAAAGATTATTGGAGGGTTACTACGCTAGATAATTATGCGTATCATTTGGGCAATACACTAGAGGACTGGATGCAAGTTCCTATTGTATCAGAAGAAGTAGAACCTCATTTTGATTGTGGTTTTCCTAAAAACAAAAAATTGCATCCTTTTTTATACTGGATAAAGAACAGGGTATTTGTCAAGTTTATTTCAATAAAAATATTGGTACAACTGTTTTTAAAATCGAAGAAGTTGCCTGAATCCATGATTCAAAAGTATTAATCCATGAAGTCAATATCTGCTACTTTTACTATACTCATAACCACCAAAGATAGAATTGAGGATTTAAAATTTACTTTGGTTAAGATTCAGCATGTATTGGATCGGAATGATGTGGAATGTATTGTCTGCGATGATGGGTCTAGAGATGAAACCAGTTCTTTTTTGCAACTTAATTACCCAACGATTCAGTTGATTCGGAATGCAAAGAGTAAAGGTTTGATTTATAGTAGGAATGCATTATTGAGTTTGGTAACGACCCCATTTGCTATTTCTATTGATGATGATTTGCATTTTATAACACCCCAGCCTTTGGAATTGATTGCAAATCATTTCGAAAGAAATGAGAATTGTGGGTTAATTGGTTTTCGTATTTTTTGGGATGTAAAGGAACCTATTTCCACAGTTTCAAAGGAAATTCCGGTTAGGATGCAAAGTTTTGCCGGTGGAGCACACGTATGGAGAATGTCGGCATGGAATGCCATACCCAATTACCCAGCTTGGTTCGTTTTTTATGGAGAAGAAGATTTTGCTTCGTATCAATTATTCAAAAAGGATTGGGAGATTCATTATTTGCCAGAAGTATTAGTGCATCATAGAGTAAATATCAAAGCAAGAAAAATACATGCGGATTATGGTCTTCGTTTGCGACGATCTTTGCGTTCGGGTTGGTATTTGTATTTTTTGTTTTATCCTTTACAAAGTATTCCAAGAAAAATGGGCTATTCGCTTTGGATGCAATTCAAATTGAAAGTTTTTAAAGGGGATTGGAAAGCATTGCAAGCTATTGTGTTGGCTTTGTTTGATGTAGTAAAGGCAATTCCTAAAATTATAAAAAGCAGCAACCGATTGACAAAAAGTGAGTATCAAGCCTATCAAAAATTGGAAGCCACAAAGTTATATTGGAAACCAAAAAACGAAGTAGATGAGTGAAAACCGTACAAATTGAAAATACTATTTTTAATTTGCACGATTCCCTCTAAAACATCCCATAAAGCAAGATGAATAAAGTTTTTTTTGATTATTTTTCCTTATAGCTCCCTCTGTTCTACTTAAACAGCATTTTTTACTGCTTTTTTTGTAGTCATTAAAAATTCTTTTTGGCAAAATTTTGAAGGTTGGGAAAGAGATGACCCATTTCATTTTGTTATCTTTGACCGCCAAAAATATCGCATTTGAAAACCATTGCTATTATACCCGCTCGAGGCGGATCGAAACGATTAAAAGATAAAAATATCAAAGTCCTTAATGGTTTGCCTTTGTTAGTGCATAGTATTCGGTATGCGCAACAATTCCCTGATCTTATTGATGGAATTTATGTCAGTACCAATGACAGAGGGATTAAACAAGTAGCACTTGATTATGGCGCTCAAGTAATCGATCGTCCCGAAGCCTTGTCAGGGGATCATGCGACCACCATTTCAGCTTTGCAACATGTGTTGGACAACGTACCCGATACGGTACAAGACGTTGTTTTATTGCAACCCACCAATCCGTTGCGCCCTGATACTTTATTGCCTGAGGCGCTGCACCTTTATTTCGAAGGCAAGTACCAAAGCCTATTTACAGTAAGTAGAAACCATCAAAAATTAGGAAAAATTATCGATTACCAATTTGTGCCTTATAATTATGAATTGGGACAACGGAGTCAAGATTTGGAACCTTTGTATTTCGAAAACGGATTGTTGTATATCTTACAATCGGATTTGATTCGGCAAGGGAAAATTATGGGAGAGCATTCCTTTCCTTTTGTAGTGGATAATCCTTTTTCGGAAGTAGATATTGATACTCAAGCCGATTTTGATTATGCAGCATATTTGATGGGAAAAGTGAATAGTGAGAAGTGAAAAGTAAGAAGGCAGATGTGAGAAGGCCGAAGATAGATTTGAGAAGGCAGATGTGAGATGATAGACGAAAGAAGAAAGAAGCGAAAAAGAAAACCGACAACTGACAACAGAAATAATGAATCCCTATATAGAAATAGCAGGTAGAAAAATAGGTCCAGATTATCCCCCTTTGGTGATTGCCGAAATTGGTATCAATCACGAAGGATCTTTAGAAGTGGCTAAAGCGATGGTAGATGCCGCCCAACGAGCAGGCGTCGAAGTGGTGAAACACCAGACCCATATTGTAGAAGATGAGATGGCAGGAGCAGCTAAGAATGTAATTCCAGGAAATGCCGATGTTTCTATCTACGAAATTATGGAACGCTGCTCCTTGGATGAAGCAGACGAATTGGAATTGAAAAAGTATGTGGAAAGTAAAGGGATGATTTTTATTTCAACTCCTTTCTCTCGTGCTGCTGCCGAACGTTTGAAAAAGTTTGATATACCTGCTTACAAAATTGGATCTGGGGAGTGCAATAATTATCCGCTTCTGGAGCATATTGCTTCTTTTGGTAAACCAGTTATTTTGAGCACCGGAATGAATACTATTGAAAGTATTCGCAAAGCAGTGGCTATTTTTGATAAACATAAAATACCAGTGGCACTATTACATACGACCAATTTATATCCTACACCCGTACATTTGGTTAGATTGGGGGCACTGACGCAAATGCATGACGCTTTTCCAGACAAAGTATTCGGATTAAGCGATCACACTTTGAATAATAATGCTTGTTTGGGTGCAGTGGCTTTGGGCGCTAGTATTTTGGAACGCCATTTTACGGATCACATGCAGCGTACCGGACCCGATATCGTGTGCAGTATGGACGAGTCCACTACCAAAGAATTGATTGTTGGTTCAAATGAAATTTGGCAAATGCGAGGTGGTGTAAAAGCACCTACAGAAGAAGAGCAAGTAACGATTGATTTTGCTTTCGCGACCGTTTGCGCTATAGCGGATATCCAAGAAGGGGAACCATTTACCAAAGATAATATTTGGGTAAAACGCCCAGGAACGGGAGCCATTTTGGCGGAGCATTTTGAGTCGATAATAGGTAAAAAAGCGACTCGAGTTATTGCAAATGATGAACAATTGCGTTGGGAGGATGTAGAATAAATTCTCAATCTTTTTAGAGTAAACCCTGTCATTCAAAACGCTGACAGGGTTGATTGACAAAAAAAATAAATGAAAAAAATCGTTTTTCTTACCGGTACTCGTGCCGATTTTGGTAAAATAAAATCATTGATTTCAATTCTGGAAGGGCATCCTGAATTTGAAGTCTATGTTTTTGTGACCGGTATGCATTTGCAGGAGGAGTATGGCTATACTTTATTAGAAATCGAGCGTTGCGGATTTCAAAACATTCATACCTTTTCAAATCACACCCATGAAACGACTATGGATTTGACTTTGGCAAAAACCATAGAAGGCTTGTCGGCTTATGCAAAAGAAATACAACCTGATTTAATCGTCGTTCATGGGGATCGAGTAGAGACTTTGGCTGGTGCGATTGTGGGATCTTTAAATAATATTTTGGTAGCACATATAGAAGGAGGAGAGGTATCGGGAACAGTCGATGAATTGATTCGCCACAGTGTGAGTAAATTGAGTCATCTTCATTTCGTTTCTAATGCTGAGGCAGCACAACGATTGCAACAAATGGGAGAAATCAAGGAGTCTATCTTTACTATTGGTTCACCTGATATTGATATTATGTTCTCGGAGCAACTTCCTGATGTAGTAAAGGCTAAAAGCTATTATCAATTGGATTTCGAAACCTACGCCATTGCCATGTTTCATCCCGTAACGACCGAGATCGATCAGATGGAAGCCTACGCCCAAAACTTTGTTGCCGCTTTGCTTGCCGATCATCATAACTATTTGGTGGTCTATCCAAATAATGATTTAGGCAGCCGATTGGTTTTGAAAGCCTACGAAGGGTTGAAAGGCAATCCAAGATTCCGCGTCATACCTTCTTTGCGTTTTGAATATTTCTTAACCTTATTAAAAAACAGCCAGTTCATTATTGGGAACAGCAGTGCGGGAATACGAGAGGCACCTTATTACGGCATTCCGATTATAAATATAGGAACGCGTCAACAAAATAGAGCGGTGCATGCAGATATTATTCATGTCGATTATGATGAAAAGAATATTGCAGAAGCTTTAAAAAGTATTGATTTGCACCAAGTACAACCTACAGCTACTGATTTTGGGCAAGGGAATAGTGCTGAATTGTTTTTAAATAGTATTCAAAAAGAAGAATTTTGGCAAATGAATCATCAAAAACAGTTTAGAGATAGAGTATGAATTTTTTAAAGAGGATTAAAAATTGGTATTATATCATATTAAAAGTAAAAAGTAGGATTCTAGTTGGGAGACCTGTTTTGGTGTTGATGTATCATCGCATTAATGATGAGGTAGGACAAAAATTAGCGGGACTAACAGTAAGTGTGGCTACCTTTGAAGAACAACTTCAATATTTTAAAAAGCACTTTCAAATAGTAAGGCTCGAAGAGGATTGGACTTCTTTGGAAAAGACGGGTTTAGTCTTAACTTTTGATGATGGTTATGCTGATAATTTATGGAATGCTTTACCATTATTAGAAAAATATGGTATACCGGCAACACTATTTGTAACTACAATAAATAGTAATACCACTGATGAGTTTTGGTGGGATCGTTTGGTTTTTGATTATTATGCTGCCAATGATTTTTTCTTTATACCTGGCTTTGAGGAAAAAATTTCTAAAAAGGTATATACCTATGATTCTTGTGTGGAAATTGTATCTAAACTCAAAAATGAAGATAGAAATAAATGGTTCTTGGAATTTGAATTATTAAATACTATAAATTATAACAGTAGAGAAGCCTATAGGTCTTTGACCGTAGCGGAATTGAAATTACTTTCTGAACATCCATTAATTAGCATTGGTTTACATACTCATCATCATTATGCGCTAGGAGATCTTTCTTTTAAAGAACAAAAAGAAGAAGTATTGTTGTCAATACATCAATTAGAAAAACGAGTATCGAACCATATTAAATATCTTGCATTACCTTTTGGTTCATACAATAAAGATACTTTAGTAATTGCTGAAGAAGTAGGGTTCAAAGGTGTTTTACTTGCGAATGACTACTACTCAAATAAAAAAAATAAAGCTGGGAAAAAGATAAACAGAATCATAATGCCAAACATCAAAGATGAAGCAATGATAAATCGTTTAAAAAACTTCGATTGTTAAATGGGGTCAATAAATCATTCAAAAATCGCTATTCTTTCTACAGTAATTAACTTTGATTTGTACCATAAAAGTGCACAACTTTTTCCCAATACTATTCAAAAGTATGTTATTGATGGCAGAAATGGAATGCATGGGCTTCAAAGTATTTTTTACATGATGAAAAAGCTGAAAGGTAGAAGCATAGATTGGCTGGTTATGGCAGATGAAGATGTTTTGTTTCAAAGTCCAGATTTAGTGTTTGAAATCATTCAAAAAATGGAAATGGAACAATATACTGTTTGTGGAGTTCGTGATGGGGGGATATTGTCTCATAGGGCTTATAATCCATTTTTGATCAATACTTTTTTTTCGATTGTTAATTTTAAAGAAATTGAATCTCTTTGGGTTAAAAAAAAAGTTGTAAAGAATAATTTTATTCTAGAAAATGAATTTGATGATGATATAACGGGATTAAAAGGGTTGTATGATGTCAAAAGTCTATATGAGCCGTATTATATTTTTTACCTTTGGCTCCGAAGAAATAATAAACAATTTCTTTTTTTAGATTCCAACCATCCTTTTCAGAAAGATCAAATCACAAATACAGTGTATTTTGACAATAAAATTTTGTTACACCATACTTGGTATGCTAGAGCTTATGGTAATAATGAAAAACATACTAAAAGAATTGATACTATTTTTAATTTATTGAATTTTGAAAATTGTGTTCAGGTTGATCCGATTATTTTTAAACACAAATGGTATTACTATTACACAAGGGGACATAAAATGTTTAGAAGGATTGTGAGAATTTTTCGATAAATTAATAATGAAAGAGTAATGAAAAAATTAGGAATTGTAATCACAGATGGTGTAGGATTTAGAAACTTTATAATGAGTGATTTTGTAAATGAAGTCATTCTAGAATTTGATGAGGTTTTTATCTATTCTGGATTGCCAATAGAATGTTATTCAGATTATGTTGTAAGTCCTAAAGTTACCATTAAAGAATTGCCCATTTTTAAAGAAGGGAAAGGTACCTGGTTTTTTAGAAAATGGAAAGAATTAGCACATTTGCAAAGACACCAAGATTACTATGGTATGAAAGATAATTTGGTTTCTGGTTATCCAAAAAGCAAATCTATTCGTTCCTTATTGATCAAAATGCTGTACTTTTTTACACGATATATACATTCAAATGCCAGTATTCTGTTTGCTGAAAAAATGCAATTTTTGTCGTTTTCACGCCATAAAATTACCAAAGAATATGTTGAATTATTGCATAGAGACAAACCCACTCATTTGTTTTTTACACATCAGCGTCCAGCCTATTTAGCCCCTTTTTTGTATGCAGGAATTCAAAATAAAATCCCAACGAGCACTTTTATTTTTAGTTGGGATAATTTAGCTTCGAAAGGAAGGATGTTAGGTACTTTTGATTATTTCTTGGTGTGGAGTAATTTAATGAAAAAAGAGTTACTCTACTTTTACCCGAATGTAAAAGCAGAGAATGTAAAAGAGGTTGGGACACCTCAGTTTGAGCCTTATGTGATTGAAAAGTATGTAAGCTCAAGAGAAAATTTTATCAAGAAGTTTGGGTTAGATAACAATAAAAAAACGATTTGTTACAGCTGTGCTGATGTTTCAATTGGACCCAATGACCCAATTGTAATTGAAGCTATAACACAGGCTATACGAAATAATGAAATTGATTTTCCAGTACAGCTTGTTGTTAGAACCTCTCCTGCTGAAGATGATAGTAGATTCAAAACGATAAGAGAGAAATATCCAGAAATCATTTGGAATGTCCCTAAATGGGTTTTGACGCGTGAGAACCATGTCGAAAGTTGGTCACAACGTATTCCAAGTGAAGAAGATATTATTGATTTGCGTTCTTTGCTAGAAAATGTAGATTTGAATATCAATATGTGTTCAACCATGAGTTTAGATTTTATGTTGTTTGATAAACCAGTAATCAATACTGTTTTTGGTAATCTGGAGAACGGACGCTATAACGATCAACGATTTTTAGAGTACAGTCATTTTAAAAAAGTAGTAGATAGTGAATCGGTTACCATTGCTAAAAATGCAAGTGAACTAACCACGCAAATTAATGAAGCGCTGAGTAAACCCGAAAAAAGAAAGCTGCAAAGAAAGGAATTGATCGCTCTTCAAATTAGTCAGGATTTAAAAGGAACTAGCCAAAGAATTGCAAAAACATTAAGTGAGTTTAATGAAAAATAAAAAAAAAATAGCCATTCTTTGTAACTATATCCTGTTGCCCGAAAGAGTGGGAGGCATGGATCATTTTTTTTGGAAATTTGACGCCACCTGCAAAGCGAATAACATTCAGGTGGATTGGTTTTTTCCTAATCGTGCTCAGCATGGCGAATATGGTAGTTTGACTATTTTTGACAGTAACCATCAAAGTGTTGAGTCTTTTTTTCTTGATTTTTGTATTCAAAATCGTCCTGATTATACTCATGTGGTTACTCATTTTGTGGAGTTGTGCACTCCTTTTTTTAAGAAAGTAAAACTATTGTCCGAGGCCAAAGTAATTGCAGTAGATCACAATCCGAGACCCATAAAAGGTTATCCTTTAAAGAAGAAGATTGAAAAGAAAGTAAAAGGTTTTTTATATTCAAAATATATTGATGAGTTAATTGGTGTATCAAATTATACGGTAGAAGAGATTATTAATGATTTTGGATTTCAACTGAGATCGAAAACGAAAACCATTTATAATGGTGTAATTAGTAAGGATATAAAAGTCAGATCAAATAGAGCGTTAAATAAACCAACTTTTTTAGTAGCCTCTCATTTGCGGGAATCCAAAGGAATTCAAGATTTGATTGTGGCGGTTCAATATCTTCCTTTAGAAATAAAAAACGAAATAAAAATTGACATATATGGAGATGGGCCATACAAAAATCAATTAATAGAAAAAATTAAAAAGTACCAACTTGAAGATTGTTTTTCTTTTAAGGGAAACCAATCAAATCTAAATGAAATTTTTTCGCAATATGATTATATGTTGCAACCAACCCACATGGAATGTTTTAGTTTGTCTATATTAGAGAGTTTAGCCGCTAATGTTCCCGTAATTACAACCAATGTTGGTGGAAATGAAGAAGCTGTAGTGGACGGTAGTAATGGCTATGTTTTTAAAGCCAAGGATACTATTGCATTAACAGCTATTCTTGAAGAGGTTTTTTTAGGTAAAAAGAAGATTCATGCTAATACAAGAATTGCTATTGAAGATAAATTTTCTTTGGAAAAAATGGTAAATGAACATTTTGCCTTACTACTGAATAAATAACCTTATTTTTGCCGAACTTAATTAGTTCGATTCTTTTATGTTTTTCAACTCCTTGGCTTTTGCCATTTTTTTACCCATTGTCTTTTTCTTGTATTGGTTTGTTTTTAATAAAACTAAAAACACCCAAAACGCTTTACTGATATTGGCCAGTTATTACTTCTATTCCTGCTGGGATTGGCGTTTTTTATTCCTATTGGTGTTTTCTACTTTTTTGGATTATTACACAGGTATCCGAATCGAAAAAAGCGCTAATGAGAAAGGGCGAAAGTTTTGGTTTTGGCTCAGTATTATGGTCAATTTAGGATTTTTAGGGGCTTTTAAATACTTCAATTTTTTCTCGGATTCATTTGCCCAACTACTTACTTCTATTGGATTTAAAACGAGTCCAATATTGCTGGATGTGATTCTTCCCGTTGGGATATCCTTTTACACCTTTCATGGCTTATCCTATGTAATTGATATTTATTACAAGCGTATCAAAGCGGAGTATAACTTTGTCGATTATTCTTTGTTTGTGAGTTATTTTCCTTTGTTGGTGGCTGGACCTATTGAAAGAGCCACCCATTTATTGCCACAGGTTAAAGTACATCGTAGTTTCGATTTGGAAAAAGCCAAAGAAGGCTTGGCCCAATTTGTTTGGGGATTGGTAAAAAAAGTTGTGATAGCAGATACCTGCGCCACGTATGCAAACGCAGTTTTTGATAACTATTCTTCTATGAATTCTTTATCCTTGATACTTGGCGCTATTTATTTTGCATTTCAAATTTATGGAGATTTCTCAGGCTATTCGGATATGGCTTTAGGAATGTCAAAACTTTTTGGAATCGATTTATTGAAAAACTTCAATTATCCCTATTTTTCAAGAGACATTGCCGAATTTTGGAGACGCTGGCACATTTCGTTATCGTCTTGGTTTCGGGATTATTTGTACATTCCGCTAGGAGGCAGTCAAGGGGGAATGTGGTTCAAAATTCGCAATACCTTCATTATTTTCTTGGTGAGTGGTTTTTGGCACGGCGCTAATTGGACGTATGTCGTTTGGGGATTACTGAATGCCATTTATTTTCTGCCTTTATTGGTATTGCAAAAAAATAGAAATAACACTGGTCCAGTAGTAGTTAACTTCGATTGGAAGGGATTACAAACTATAGTAAACATCTTGATTACTTTTCTTTTAAGTACTATTGCTTGGGTCTTTTTTAGAGCGAAATCCATAACCGATGCGGTTTTGTATTTAAAGCAACTGGTTTATAATGGTGATTTTAGTTCGCAGTATTTGTCTAACGAACGGTATAACTACGAAATACTCCTTTTGATTGGTGTTTTTGTAGTGGTAGAATGGAACAACAGAAACCGAGTAGAACCCTTATCAGGACGCTATAGTCTTATAAAATTTGGTGTAGCCATCGCAGCCATTATGGCTTTAGGCACTTTTTCGGATTATAAGGAGTTTATTTATTTTCAGTTTTAAGGTATAGTTTGAACTCTGAACCCTGTCAGAGTTCCAAACTCTGACAGGGTTAAAAAGAAACCAATTTATATGAAACAATTTTTACTATATACATTAAAAATAGGAGTACTCACGATAGCCATCGCTGTAGTATTAGATTTTGGCTATACCAAAGTTTTTTTACAATCTTCGAATAGAGGAAAAATTGAAAAAGTATTCAATTCCAAAGACGAAAAGTATGATGTGGTAATCTTAGGATCATCAAGAGCGAACAATCATTTTGTGGCGCCAATGTTTGAAGACAAAGGGCTGAGAACCTTTAATTATGGAATGAGTGGCGGTCATTTGTTTGAAGCTTCCTTGTTGTTAAAACTAATGATAGAGCGTAACTATCAAATTAAAAATGTCATTTTAGAAGCCGACTTGAATTTGTCGAATGACCATCAAGCCGAAGGGATATCGGCGAAATTCTTGCCATTCCTCCACGAATCCAAAACCATCAAAACCCATTTTGAAAAGGAATCCGATTTTATGGAACTGTATTATATTCCTTTTTACCGTTATGTGAAATACGATGCCAAAATAGGAGTACGTGAAACTTTCTTTACTGCAATAGGAAAGAATACCTCTCAAATGGAAAATAAAGGCTATTATCCTTTGGGACAAAAGCCCAATGCCAACATGAAGAATAATATTGCCAATTTGAACCCTTTGCCAAAGAATCAATATTATTATGAGATTAAACAGCTTTGTGCACAGAAAGGAATAAACTTTATTGTTATTATGACCCCAATGTGCGAAAACACAAAAGGAATGAATTATTTTGATAAAGTGAAAAAACGATATCCTGAAATTCACAATTATGAAAAGGTGGTTTCAGAAGATCGATATTTTTCGT
This sequence comes from Flavobacterium sp., assembly GCF_027531905.1. Lineage (GTDB taxonomy): Bacteria > Bacteroidota > Bacteroidia > Flavobacteriales > Flavobacteriaceae > Flavobacterium. Next base: position 13,066 of record NZ_JAPZSU010000028.1, read on the forward strand.
CTTGTGGACATCTAAATGATGCCGGAGCGCGATTGTTTACGGCGAGGATTTTAAAGGATTTTTTTAGTAAATAATTTCTAACCCTGTCAGAGTTTAGAACTCTGACAGGGTTAATTAATTAAATGAAATATGCATATAGCTTTTTTAACCCCTGAATATCCTCACCCTAATACGGGGCATTCTGGGGGTATTGGTACCAGTATCAAAAATTTAGCCATTGGTCTTTTGGCTCAAAAATGTAAAGTAAGAGTATTGGTTTATGGGCAAAGAGAAGATGCTATTTTCGAGGATGAGGGTATTTGTATTCAACAAATAAAAAACATAAAGTGTAAAGGATTATCTTGGTGGTTGACTCGAAAAAAGATTCAAACAATCACCAATCAATTGTATGAAGCTAGAGAAATAGATGTAATTGAAGCTCCCGATTGGACGGGTATCACTTCTTTCATTACGCCCAAGAAATGTCCAATTGTAATTCGATTGCATGGATCTGATACTTATTTTTGTCATTTGGATAAACGCCCTGTGAAATGGATTAATAAATTTCATGAAAAAAGAGGATTGCAAAATGCCGATGGATTACTATCGGTAAGTCAATATACGGCCGATATTACTAATGCTGTTTTTGGATTGGATAAAAAATTTACAATTATTCCAAATCCAATTGATACTCTTTTGTTTAGGTCTAATGCTGAAAATTCAAATGAAGAAAAAAGCATATTGTATTTTGGAAGCCTGATTCGTAAAAAAGGATTGTTGGAATTGCCTTTGATTTTTAATAAGGTTGTAGAAAAAAATCCTAAAGCAAAATTGGTTTTGGTAGGCAAAGATGTTCCTGATATTGCTACTGGAAATTATTCTACTTGGGATATGATGCAAGCATTATTTTCGGAGCAAGCAAAAGACCAAGTGTCGTATTTAGGAAGTATCCCATATGCTGAAATAAAAGCGAAAATAGCCGAGGCTACGTTGTGTGTTTTTCCTTCATTTGCAGAGGCTTTCCCCGTTTCTTGGTTGGAAGCGATGGCAATGGGAAAGCCAATTGTAGCTTCCAATATTGGATGGGCCACAGAAATGATTGATGATGGTAAAAGTGGTTATTTAGTAGATCCTAGAGACCACAATTTATTTGCAGGTAAAATAATAGATTTATTAAAAGATGAGCAATTGCGATTGGACATGTCTAAAGAAGCTAGAAACCGAGTGGAGTCCATTTTTGATATCCAAAAAATAGCTTTACAAAATGTTAAATATTATCGAGGAATAATTGCTAAATCACTTAACTAAAATGAAGTTAGACGAATACAAAACGAATTCAGGTGAAGTTATTTTTTACCAAGGTAAGCCTGATTTTGAGATATTAGAAGAGCTTGCATTAGGAACTGGAGATATTTGGCACAGTTCTTTTGAACAAGGTTTTAAAAATGTTTTTCCTGAATTGGTGTATCAAACGGCTACATTTTTTTGGTATTTAAATGATTTCGAGAATCTTGAACAATGTGTGAGTTGGAGGGTCAATCCGTATGCATTTGCAGTTCGAAAATCGACTTGGGATAGGCTCAACGGTTTTGATATGGAGTATAAAAATCCTCAATTACAAGCTTTAGATTTTGGTTATAATGCAGTACGAAATTCAGGGGCAGTTGTTTTGTATGTAAAAGATTTATTCACAACTACTGATGTTCAGAAAATAAATATATCGGCACGAGATCGTTACACTTTCTTTTTGAAAAATTTCAAATTAGATCATGCTATATTCATGCTATATCGACAAGGTTTTTGGAAATGGAAGGAGTGGGATGCTTTTTTTTATGCGAAGCGTAATTTTAAAAAATCGAAATCAAAACCAATAGTTAAGCCTAAAATTTTAAAACCAATAGAAGGAAATCCAAAGGTAAGCTATATCATTCCTACTATGTTTCGCCAAGAATATACCTTGCAATTACTTGAGGATTTAAACCAACAATCTTATTTACCTACACAAGTAGTGGTGGTTGATGCTACCCCCATCAGCCTTCGCGATGAAAATTTGTACAACCAGAAAGCATATTCATTTGAATTAATTGTCAAATGGCAGGAATCCAAAGGCAGTTGTAGGGCAAGAAATGAGGCTATTGATTTGTGTACGGGAGATTATATTGTTTTTGGAGATGATGATATTCGAATTCCACCAAATTTTATAGAAAATCATATTCGATTTTTGCAAACCAATAAAGCTGGAGCGTGTAATGGATTGGATATTAGAGCGGATCATCAAAAACAAAATCTAAAAGATTTGGATGATAAATTGCAACAGCTAGGTGATAAAAGATGGATTGCTGGTTGCTCGCAAATGTTCAGTAATGCCAATTCATGCGTAAAAAGCGATTATGTAAAACAGTTGGTAGGTAACGATGTCAATTTTGATGGTGGTTACGGGGAAGACAGTGATTTTGGGATGTCATTATCAAAAATTGGGGTTGCGGTCTTGCATAATCCATTTTCAGTAAATTTGCATCTTAAACCACCCACGGGAGGTTACCGATTTTGGGGCACGCAAGCAAAGATTATAGGGAAGAAACGAAAAACCCAACCTTGGGAATTGGACACTCCTGTAAAATGGATTACTCCTGTGCCGAGTCCAACAGTAATGTATGGGACTGTTAAACATTTTACCCCACAACAAGTAGTCGAATACAAGCAAAAGCATTTTTTTCTGTATCTATTCAAAGGCCCTAAAGTGACTTTTTTATATCGATTATTACGAATACCATACAAAAATATTCAATTTAAGAAATCCCTTTTTTATGCTAAAAAATTGTTAGCATTAGGAAAAAGAACCCAATAAGCATGAAATTCTCTCTAATTATTTGTACTTACATGCGTCCAAAGCCTTTGTTGCAATTGTTGCAATCGGTGAAGGAACAAACGTTATATCCTGATGAAATTTTGATTATTGACGGGTCTACCAATGATGGAACAGAACAAATACTAGCGAATAATTTTTTTCAAAATCTAAGCTATTTTTTGGTTTCAAAGGAACATAGGGGATTGACCAAACAACGCAATTTTGGTATTGCCAAAGTAAGTGCGGACGTAGAATTCGTTTGTTTTTTAGACGATGATACGGTTTTAGAAAAAGAATATTTTGAGGTATTGTTAAGCACTTATAAAAAATATCCTGAGGCACTTGGAGTAGGAGGGTATATAGATAACGAGATCAAATGGGAACCTATTGAGGCTAATTATAATTCTCAAATGAATGAGTTTTGTTTTGATGGATGGAAAAGAAAAGAGGGAAGCCGATTTGTTTTGCGAAAAAAATTAGGGTTGGATAGTGATTGTCCTCCAGGATTTTCTTCTTTATATTCACATGGTAGAAGTGTTGGTTTTTTACCTCCAAGCGACAAAATTTATGAAGTAGAACAATTGATGGGAGGTGTTTCTTCTTTTCAAAAAAAGGTATTTGAAACGCATCAGTTTTCCACTTATTTTGAAGGCTATGGCTTGTACGAAGATGCCGATTTTTGTTTGAGAGTTGCTAAAACAGGTAAATTGTACCTGAATACAGCCGTAAAATTGAACCATTATCATGCAGCCTCTGGTCGTCCGAATCAATATCAGTATGGGAAAATGGTAGTGCGTAACGGTTGGTACGTCTGGCGTGTAAAAAATCCTAAACCCCTATGGAAAGATCGTTTCAAATGGCATGCGATTACTTTGTTGTTGATTTTTATTCGATTTAGCAATAGCTTTACTTTCAACCAACGCAAAGTTGCTTTTACTGAAGCTTGTGGAAGAATGGTAGGATGGTGGAGTTTGATGTTTAATCAACCAAAAGTACAGCAATGAAATTCGCCATCATCACACATGTCCTGCACAAAAAACTAGGCAATCAGTATTTTGCCTACGCTCCTTATGTTAGAGAAATGAATGTTTGGGCGAAATATGTCACGGAGTTCATGGTAGTTGGAGCGGTTAAGGAGCAACAGTCCACCCCGATTGACAGTTGCTATAGTCATCCTTCTATTTCTTTTTTTGAAGTGGATACCATAGATGTGCTTACTTGGAAGACAAGAATAATCACTTTTTTTAAATTACCAAAAATAGCTTGGCAAATTTTCAAAGCCATGTACCAAGCGGATCACATTCACTTGCGTTGTCCTGGCAATATTGGATTATTGGGGTGCTTTGTACAAATCTTGTTTCCGAATAAATCTAAAACAGCAAAATACGCTGGCAACTGGGATCCTAAAGCCAAACAACCTTGGAGCTATCGTTTGCAAAAATGGCTCTTGAGTAATTCCTTTCTAACTCGAAATATGCAAGTATTGGTGTATGGAGAATGGGAAGGCAGTAGTAAAAACATACATCCTTTTTTTACCGCCACATACTGGGAAACCGAAAAAGCACCACTAAAACCTCTTAATTTTGCTAACTCCATTCGATTGGTTTTTGTAGGAACTTTGTCTGAAGGGAAACGTCCGATGTATGCCATAGCTTTGGTTGAAGCTTTGTCCAAAAGAGGGTATGCTGTTCAATTGGAGCTGTATGGAGAAGGGAAAGAAAGAGTTGTATTAGAAGACTATATTGAAGAAAATCATTTGAAAAGCTTTATCGAACTGAAAGGCAATCAATCAAAAGAAATCATAAAGTCTGCTTACCAGAGCAGTCATTTTGTACTCCTGCCTTCTAAAAGTGAGGGTTGGCCTAAAGCTATAGCGGAGGGGATGTTTTGGGGATGTGTCCCTCTGGCGACGTCCATTTCTTGTGTCCCCTTTATGTTGGACTATGGCAATAGAGGAGTTGTATTAACTACTGAACTAGAAGAAGATGTGCTGCAAATTTCGGGGCTCTTGCAAGATGAGAGAGGCTATTGGAGAAAAAGAGAGCAAGCCTCTGAGTGGTCCAGAAAGTATACTCTGGATGTTTTTGAAAAGGAAATAGAAAAAATGGTCTCTGGCTCCTTTTAAAGAGTTTTTAGTCCTAAATTAGTTTTAACCTTATAATAATTTATGCGCATTTTACAACTCATAGACTCCTTAGAAGCCGGTGGCGCAGAGCGAATGGCTCTAAATTATGCCAATGCGCTTGCCGATACCATTGGGTTTTCAGCTTTAGTAGCCACGCGAAAAGAAGGGGCTTTGTTAGGACAAATTGACGCGAAAGTGACTTATCTTTTTTTGAATAAAAAAAGGAAATTGGATGTTGGAGCCCTATGGCGCTTGCGTTCTTTTGTTTTACAATATTCGATCACCCATGTTCATGCCCATAGTTCGTCTTTCTTTATAGCCTTTCTGCTTAAATTGACTTTGCCTTCTTTGAAGATAATTTGGCATTATCATTATGGAAATTATAAGGGAATAGCAAAAAAAAGATTTTTTACTTTTAAGAGTATAATCCCCTTTTTTAATGGGGTAATTTCAGTAAATCTGAATTTGAAACGTTGGATTGAAACTGAGCTAAAATCTAAAAATGTTATTTATTTACCCAATTTTATATCACCTAGTAAAGAAGAGAATATAACCAATCTATTAGGATATGAAGGGAAACGAATTGTGTCGTTAGCAAATTTACGACCAGATAAGAATCATTTTTTGCTTTTACAGGTGGCTACAATGCTCAAAAATTCTCATCCGGATTGGACGTTTCATTTGGTAGGAAAAGATTTTGAAGATGATTATTCAAAAGAAATTAAAAGCAAAATAAAGGAATTAGAAGTAGAAAATCAGGTATTTTTGTACGGCTCAAGAACGGATATTCCCTTTATTTTGAGTCAGAGTACCCTGGGAATTTTGACTTCTGTGTCCGAAGGCTTACCAGTAGCCTTGCTAGAGTACGGAATGCATGAGCTAGCTGTGATCGTCACAGAGGTGGGAGAGTTACCGAATATCATAAGTAATGAGGTTAATGGATGTTTGATTAAAAGCAATGACCCAGTATCATTTTACAAAGCTTTAGTGGCTTTGATTTCAGATTCCTCTAGAAGAAAATCTATGGCACGGGCTTTAAATCAAACGATTACCGAAGGATATTCCTCAAAAAATGTTTTGGAAAAATATAGACATTGGCTAGAAAATTTATAAAATGAAAAAAGAAGAAGTCGCTTATCTTTATTTAGTAGCCCTACATGCTTTTTTAGGCTTTGTGTTTTTTTTACTTCCTTTTCTTAGTAAAGTGTATGGTATAGCTATATTACTTTTCGGAATCTATTATATTGTTCAATCTAAAAATAGAAATAACGAGGCTTTATTGATGGCGGCGTATGCGATTAGTGCCGAAATTATTTTGCGAATGACAGGAGGTGCCTTTGTCAACGAATATGGGAAATATCTGGTAATGCTTTTTCTTTTTTTAGGAATGCTATATGCTGGTTTTTCTAGAAGCGCTTTAGTTTATTGGTTGTTTTTGTTTTTCTTAGTGCCAAGCGTGGTGCTTTCAACGATAACTTTGGATATTACAACTGATGTTAAAAAAGCCATAGTATTTAATATATCAGGACCTGTTTGTTTGGGGATAGCTGCTATTTATTGTTTTAAACGGCAAATATCTTTTCAACGATTAGTAGCAGTGGTCACTGCTTTTTCTTTGCCATTACTCTGTTTAATAACGTATTTGTATCTGTATAACCCCAGCGTTCAAGATGTGGTGACAGGTACACAGTCCAATTTTGAAACTTCGGGAGGATTTGGTCCCAATCAAGTATCGACTATATTAGGTTTTGGTATTTTTATCTTTTTTGTGCAATTGCTCTTAAATTCTTCCAATGCTTTGTTGCAGCTAATCAATGGTAGTCTGGTATTAGTTTTTGCTTTTAGAGGCTTGGTTACTTTTTCTAGAGGGGGAGTTTACACTGGTGTAGCTATGATTCTTTTGTTAGTAGTGATTTTGTATTTCCAAGCCAATTTTCAAACCAAACCTAAGATTGCGGGGATTATACTTTTATCTTTTTTGGGTATGCTAGCGGTGTGGACTTACAGCTCTATTCAAACCAGTGGGTTGCTCAATAAGCGTTATGCTAATCAGGATGCCTCAGGGCGTGAGAAAAAAAGTATTCTGACGGGAAGAGAATATTTGATAGAAACTGAACTTAAAATGTTTTTCGAAAATCCAGTTTTGGGGGTTGGAGTAGGGAAGAACAAAGAATTACGACAATCTCTAACCGGAATCGAAGCTGCTTCACATAATGAAATGACACGAATGCTGGCGGAACATGGTGCTTTGGGCGTGGTTTGCCTGTTGATTTTACTATTGACGCCCTTGTATTTGTTTGCTATCGATCGGCAGAATCTTTTGGCGCTTTCTTTTTATATATTTTGGTTATTGACCATAAACCATGCCGCTATGCGTTTGGCAGCGCCTGCGTTCGTGTATGCCTTATCTCTTTTAAAAGTTCATCGTGAAGCACCTGCTGTACATAGGAAATAAATTAGCACGCAACGGATCCAATCCAACGGCTATTGATACTTTGGGGCCTTTACTAGAAAAAGAAGGATTCAAAATTAGCTATGCTTCTACTAAATCTAACAAGATCATGCGCCTACTAGACATGATGAGAACCGCTTGTTTTACTCGCAAAGTAGATTATGTATTGATTGATACTTACAGTACTACTAATTTTTGGTATGCTTTTGTAGTGAGTCGAATATGCAACCTTAGAAATTTGAGGTATATCCCTATTTTGCATGGTGGTAATTTGCCTCAGCGATGGCTAACTCATCCTAAAAGTTGTAAATTACTTTTTCATCAAGCGTATCGCAATGTGTGTCCCTCGCCTTATTTATTACAAGCTTTTGAGGCGTTAGCATGTCCGAATCTAAGGCTCATTCCAAATGCTTTAGAGGGGAGCCATTATTTTTTTAAAGAAAGAAGGTCTGTTAAGCCTAAACTATTATGGGTGCGCGCTTTTGCTGAAATATATAATCCTACTATGGCGGTTCAGGTTTTGGATCGACTAGTTAAAGAATTCCCCGATGCCGAACTGTGTATGGTGGGCCCCGATAAAGATGGGAGTCTTGAAAAAACAAAACAATTAGCCCAAGATTTAGGCTTAAAAGTCACTTTTCCTGGGCAATTATCAAAATCAGCGTGGGGGCAACTTTCTGAGCAGTATGATATTTTTATTACTACCACGCATTTCGATAATATGCCCGTGAGTGTAATTGAGGCTATGAGTTTAGGATTGGCTGTAGTTTCTACCAACGTAGGCGGAATTCCTTTTTTGATTGAAGAGGGTGAAGAAGGACTTTTAGTAGCTGATAATGACGTACAAGCAATGTGTGATGCTATTCAATTTTTAGTAAATAATCCAATAGGGTTTATTGAAATTACTAAAAAAGCAAGAAATAAAGCAGCTTGTTTTGAATGGGAAAAGGTCAAAGAAAAATGGATTACAATTTTTAATAATCCCTGATAGTATGGGTAAAATTGAGTAACTTGCGTTCGAATACGACCGTCTATGAATAAAAAAAGAATGCATTTCGAACTTTCGGAAAGAAAGTTCCTATTACTTATAGTCGATATCCTGGTAGTATTGGGAGCTTTGTATTTGTTATCGAAAGTGTTTCATTTTACTTATTTTGTTTTTTCTACTGAAACTTATTATTGGCCAATAATCTTTGCTATTTATTTGTTACTCTTTGGTGGTGTTTTTGAAATGTACAATCTTCAAGTAGCTAGTAATCCGTTTCAGGTGTTAAAAAGCACCATTTTGACGACTACTGCCACTGTTTTAGTCTATTTATTAACGCCTTTTTTATCCCCTCATTTACCCGAAAGTAGATTACAGTTGATAGGGTTTTATGCGATAGTTTTTTTGTCGTTATACGTTTGGCGGTTTTTTTATGTAAAGTTTTTAGCGACCAATCGGTTTGTACAAAATGTAGTGTTGATTTGTGATAAAGGACAGTTAGAGCAATTAGTGGTCGATTTAGAAGATGCCGACCCCTATTACAGAATCATAGGCTTTGTAAATTCAGACCTGTCTAATAAAAAAGAGTCAAAGCGTACCCTTAAAAAAGAAATTCCGGTAGCACTGTTAACTAAATTTGTCAATAGAAGCGGTGTTTCTGAGATTGTGGTGGCTTCACAAAAGACGGATGGAATTACAACCGAGTTATACCAACAATTATTGCATTTACTTGAGTCTGGTAAGAGTATTAGAGAGTATGTTCATGTGTATGAAAATAAAACACAGCGTATACCAGTACATCAAATAGCAGAAGATTTTTATCGTTTTTTTCCTTTTAGTAGAAGTAATCAGAATAAATTGTACTTGTATCAAGTTAGGTTATTTGAACTTTTATTTTCGTTTACAGGGATTGTAATTGGAGCATTGCTTGTTCCTTTTTTGATGGTAGCCAATTGGTTTTGGAACCGAGGGCCTCTGTTTTATACTCAGGAAAGAGTAGGAAAAGACGGTGCTTTGTTCAAAATCTATAAATTTAGGAGTATGGTAGAAAATGCTGAAAAACATGGCGCAGTCTTCTCTTCGATAGGGGATGCTCGAGTTACTCCTTTTGGGAAATTCTTGAGAAAAACCCGTATTGATGAAATCCCACAGTTTTTGAATATTCTAAAAGGCGAAATGGGGGTGATTGGTCCACGCCCGGAACGACCTATTTTTGTGCAAGAAATATCAGCTATTATGCCTTTTTATGAAACCCGTCACATCATTAAACCAGGCCTTACCGGATGGGCACAGGTGAATTATAATTATGGGGAGTCTATAGAAGAGAGTTTAGTGAAATTGCAATATGATTTGTATTATATCAAACATCGAAGTATTTTTATTGATGTTAGTATCATTTTTAAAACCATCTCTACAGTATTGTTTTACAGAGGACAATAATCTCTTACATCTTAAAAGAGTGAGAAGTGAGAAGTGAAATGTGTACGTTGTAATGTGATATGTGAAAGATTCCCAAATCCAAATTCCTAATACCCAAGACCTAAATCCCAACCCCCAACACCCAACCCCCAACACCCAACCCCCAACACCCAACACCCAATACCCAACACCCAATACCCAACACCCAAAACCCAACCCCCAATACCCAACCCCCAACACCCAACCCCCAACCCCCAACACCCAATACCCAACACCCAATACCCAATACCCAATACCCAACACCCAATACCCAATACCCAACACCCAACCCCCAACCCCCAACACCCAACACCCAACCCCCAACCCCCAACCCCCAACACCCAACACCCAACACCCAATACCCAACACCCAATACCCAACACCCAATGTACGTCCCTGATATAGGTTGACCACAAAAGTCAATTTATATGAAAGCAAATTTAAAGAATGTTCGAAAAGTACGGCATTATTCAGAAGATTTTAAACGAGAGATTGTTTCTGTTTTTGAAAGTGGCAAATTAAGTG
>NZ_JAPZSU010000056.1 GCF_027531905.1 Flavobacterium sp.
TTTATTGAAGCCAAATATTCCAAACAGTCTAAGTCTGTTTTGAATGTGTCAAAAAAATCAATAATACTTTCTCCTTTGAATGATTCCATAACCTTTTTTGTTTTCCGAAATATAAGAAAATATCTTTACAGCTCTATAAATGTTTAAGGTTGTTGCCATACTGACTCAAACTTTTTTTAAACTTTTAAACCATTTAAACCTTTAAACGGAAAAAACGAAACTATACAATAGCTTTCACTACTGCTTTTGGCGCTTCTTTACGAGTACCGTCGAATCCGTCTACACCTGAAACGGTGGTGTATTTCATCACATATTTTTTACCTGGATTGATAATTTGGTAAGCCGCTTGACACATTAACGTGGCTTCGTGGAATCCGCAAAGAATCAATTTTAATTTTCCTGGATAAGTATTTACGTCTCCAATGGCGAAAATCCCAGGAATATTGGTTTGATAATCTAAAGCATTGTTTACTTTGATAGCGTTTTTTTCGATTTCTAATCCCCAATCGGCAATAGGACCTAATTTTGGCGTAAGACCAAAAAGTGGAATGAAATAGTCGCACTCTATTTTTCGGTGCGCACCTTCAATATCTACATCTACTGATTCTAATCGTTCTGCACCGTTCAATCCTACTACTTCACCTGGTGTAATCATTTTGATTTTACCTTCGTTTTTCAGTTCTTGTACTTTTTCTACAGAATCTAATGCGCCGCGGAATTCGTTACGACGGTGAATCAAAGTTACCTCCGACGCTACATTCGACAAGAAAATACTCCAGTCTAAAGCAGAATCTCCACCACCAGCAATCACCACTCTCTTATCACGGAATTTTTCTGGATTTTTGATAAAGTATTTGATTCCTTTGTCTTCGTAAAACTCGATGTCTTCAATTAAAGGTTTTCTTGGTTCAAAACTTCCTAAGCCTCCTGCAATAGCAACAACTGGAGCGTGGAATTTTTTACCTTTATTAGAGGTTACAATAAAGCTACCATCTTCTTGTTTTTCGATGGTTTCTGCACGTTCTCCAAGGGTAAATCCAGGCTCGAATTGCTTGATTTGTTCCATTAAATTATCCACCAAATCTCCAGCTAATACTTCTGGAAATCCTGGAATATCATAAATAGGTTTCTTAGGATACAATTCTGATAATTGTCCGCCTGGCTGTGGCAAGGCATCCAAAATATGACATTTTAATTTTAATAATCCTGCTTCGAAAACGGCGAAAAGCCCTGTTGGTCCTGCTCCTATTATTAATATATCTGTTTTAACCATTTTTTTTTATTTATACTTATTACTTCTTTTTTTCATTTTGTTCGGACAGGTTGGACCTGTCCCTACGGTGTTCAAATAAACGATTAATTCATTTGAGGATTCGTGATAAATATCACTTGGGTATTTTTTTTATTGTAATGAAGGACAGGTCGCGACCTGTCCGTACGCGATGCGTATTATTTATTATTTTTTAATGCCTCGGTAATTTCGTTCATTCGCTGCACCTTTTCTTCAAAATTACCTTTCAACGTTTTGCGATATTCATTCAGGTTTTCGACCATTTTATTTACATCTTCTGGAATAACCTCTTCAAAAAATTCACGCAATCGCTTGGCGGTTGTTGGTGATTTCCCGTTCGTTGAAATGGCGATTTTCACATTGCCTTTGGTCACAATTCCGCCCAAATAATAATCGCATAAATCGGGCGTATCGGCAATATTACAAATCAGATAACGCTTTCTGGATAAATCATAAATGCGTTTGTTCACATTCAAATCATCCGTGCAAGCTATTACTAAATTACGCTTGCGAAGCATCCAACGATTGAATTTTTTTGGTGTCAATTTTACTGAAGGATGTTTTTCAGCCAAAGCTTCCAACTCGGGAAGAAATCGCGGCGCCACCACTTCGACATTCGCATTTGGACTTGATTTCAACATAAAAGATAACTTTTCTAAACCCACATTTCCGCCACCAACAATCAATACATTTAATTGATGTAGTTTTAAAAATACGGGATATAATTCGTTTCTTTCCATTGTTTATTTTGTTGGGTCAGGTCACGACCTGACCTTACATTTTTTGTTTTTTAGGTCAGGTCACGACCTGACGCTACGATAAATTCTTCGTAAAATCCTTTTATTTTATTGCTTTCTTTTACCACTTCGCCAATTACAATGATGGCTGGATTACTCAAATTATGCGTTGCTACAACAGCTTCTATCGTATCAATAGTTCCTACTCCAATTCTTTCTTCTGGCGTCGTTCCGTTTTGAATGATGGCAATCGGCGTTTCACCTTTGCTTTCCTCTTGAAACAGGGCAACAATTTGCGCCAATTTACTCATTCCCATTAAAATCACCACTGTTGCCGTTGATTTGGCTGCTAGCTGAACATCATTTGATAATTTTCTTGCCGATGTTGTACCAGTAATTACCCAAAAGCTCTCTGAAACACCACGTTTTGTCAACGAAATCCCTTGATAAGCAGGAACTGCAATTGACGATGAAATACCTGGAACGACAAAGGTAGGAATTCCAAAGCTTTCAGCGTGCTCAATTTCTTCACTTCCACGTCCAAAAATAAAAGGGTCACCTCCTTTTAATCGAACAACGTGACCGTAAGTCAAGGCATTATCAACAATTAACTGATTGATTTGCTCCTGTGAATAGGCGTGACTTCCTTTGCGTTTGCCTACAAATATTTTTATGGAAGATTTTGGAGCAAACTCCATTAACTCTTCGTTAGCCAAAGCATCATACAAAACGACATCGGCTTCAGCCAAAGCTTTTACCCCTTTTATAGTCAAAAGGTCTGGGTCACCTGGGCCTGCACCTACTAAAGTAACTTTAGGACCACTCCTACTCAATCCGATAGAACGAAAGGAGGAACTATTTCCTGTTATTTTATAGCTCATCTGATTCTTTTTTAATTTTTAGACAAATCCTCAGCTCTGTATGTTTCAATCGTTTCAAAAAACGCAGTTGCTGTCGCAATGTATTCTTTGGCAAAAGTTTCAGATGGTTCGTTTTCTCTTATTTTATATACCAATTCTTTAAAAGAAGTGGCTAATTGTATTTTATTCGTCTCCACAAAAACGGCATCAAATAAATCGATGATTCCTGCGTGATGATTTGTTTTTTGGTTTTCGGCTAATAACAAAGCTTTGGCTCCATTTACAAATCCAGCGTAGGCCAAGTAAATCGCATCCGACCATTTTTTATCCTCGAAAGCTTCTTGTGCAAACGTCAATTTATCTTTGGCTTCATATAATAAAGTCGCAACTAAATCAATTACCACACCAGCACATTCGCCCACTCCAACTGCTTTCACATAATTATCGGCGTTACCCCAATCTACAAAATCAGCTTCGGTTAAATTGGTCACATCGGCTAAGGGTTTCAAAAATTCGTAGAAATATTTCTCTCCTTTAGCATCGTAATAGTTTAAAAATGACTGTCCGTTGGCATTGGCTTCAAAATCATTCAAAATCAATCGTAAGGCTTCTGGACCACGACGACTCGGGATTTTGATTACTTTATCAGAAAAACGTCCTTGTCCGTTTCCTAAATTTCCTCCACCCAACAATACTTGTAACGCCGGTGCAACCAATTTACCTGCATTGATAGACATTCCTTGAAAACCAATTTCGGCCATATTGTGTTGGCCACAAGCGTTCATACAACCACTAATCTTAATCGTGATTTCGTTTGAATTGGCGTAATGAGGATATTCTGTCGCTAAAACTCTTTCTAATTCTACTGCAATTCCAGTACTGCTCGCAATTCCTAAATTACAAGTATCTGTTCCAGGACAAGCGGTAATATCTGCGGTACTATTGTAGCCTAAGGCAACAAAATCCAATTTGGCTAATTCTTGATAGAAGAAAGGCAGCGCTTCTTCTTTTATATGACGAATTAAAATATCTTGACGCAACGTAAAACGCAATTCGTTGGTTGCATAATTTTTGATTAAATCAGCCAATTGTCGGGCTTTATCAATATAAAAATCGCCAAGCGCTACTTTGATTCCGATAGCTACATATCCCGCTTGTTTCTGCGAAATAACATTGGCTTTTTTCCAAGCTTCGAAGGCAGCAACATCATCAATCACTACTTGTGGAGCATCCAATATTGGCGTTGGAATGGCTTTTTCAAAAGGAGTTGTATCAATTTCAACTACTTGATGTGAAAGGGCTTTTTTCTCTTCTTCGACCAAACGCAAAAATTCCTCTTTTCCGATTTCTTTAACCAAAAACTTCATTCTCGCTTTCAATCGTTTGGCTCTTTCGCCGTGTCGGTCAAAAATTCTCAATATTCCTTCTGTGGTTGGAATGATTTGATTGGCAGGGATGAATTCTGACAATAATTCGGCGTGACTAGGTTGTGACCCTAAACCACCTCCAAACAATACTTTAAATCCTTTTTGACCATCGACAATCTTTGGAATAAATCCTAAATCGTGCAAATAGCTCAAAGCGGTATCTTTATCAGAAGAAGAAAAAGACATTTTGAATTTACGTCCCATTTCTTGACACACTGGATTTCTCAAGAAAAATTCGAATAGTGCGTGTGCATATGGAGACACATCGAAAGGTTCGTCTGGGTCGATACCCGCAGTTTCGCTTGCCGTAATATTTCTAACAGTATTCCCGCAAGCTTCTCTTAAGGTAACATCATCTTTCTCTAGCTCAGCCCAAAGTTGTGGCGTTCTGTCTAAACTCACATAGTGAATTTGAATATCCTGACGCGTAGTAATGTGCAAACGTCCCGTAGAATATTCTTCAGAAACTTTACAAATACGATGCAATTGTTCGCTTGTCACTTTACCAAAAGGCAATTTGATACGAATCATTTGCACGCCTTCTTGACGTTGCCCATATACACCTCTTGCTAAACGAAGAGAACGAAAACGTTCGTCATCGATTTTTCCATCGCGGAATAAAGCAATTTTTCTTTCTAAATCGATTATATCCTTTTGGACAATCGGATTCTCTATTTCTGTTCTAAAACTTTCCATTTTTATTTTGGCTGTTAGCTATTGGCTTTTAGCTTTTAGCTGATTTGTATATCTGTTTCTATTCTTTGCCAAAGGCTATAAGCCAATAGCTAACAACTATTTTATAAACCCAACGCCTGCTGTTGTGTTGGTTGCTGCATCAATTAAAATGAAAGCTCCATTTGATTTGTTATCTGTATAAGCATCAAAATAAATGGCTTTGCTCAATTTGATGGTTACTTCTCCAATTTCGTTTATAGCCAATTGAGTTGCTGGTGTTACTCCAGAATAATCGGTTGCGATTACGTTTTTCACACTGTCAATTTTTGCCAAGACTCTATTGGTATTGTGTTGTACAAAATACTTTGCTCCTGCCACTAATTTTTTGCTATCCATCCAACAAACGGTTGTTGTGATTTCTTTTTCTATTTTTGGCAACTCGCTTGATTTTACAATCATATCACCACGAGTCACATTGATGTCATTTTCCAATTCGATAGTGATGGAGGAACCAGCAATAGCTTCATCGTATTGCTTATCGAAAAAGTGAATGTTGGTTACTTTAGATTCTGTTAAAGAAGGTAGAACAGTTACTGCATCGCCCACTTTAATTGAATTTCCATATAATTTTCCTGCATATCCTCTAAAGTCGTGGTACTCTTCCGTTTTTGGACGAATAACCGTTTGTACTGGAAATCGAGTAATACCATTTTCATAAATATCATTCGGTTCCAAAGACTCCAAATGTTCCAAAACGGTTTGCCCAGAATACCAAGGCATATTTTCTGATTTTTGAGCCACATTCCCGCCATTGATGGCACTTAGCGGAATATAACTTACGTTTTGTTCTTTGAAAGCGCTTTTAGCATTTAAGGCTTGAAAATCGGCTTTGATTTTATTGAAAACTTCTTCGGAATACTCCACCAAATCCATTTTGTTGATGGCCACAATTACGTCTTTTACACGCAATAAATTATTGATGAAAAAGTGACGGTAGGTTTGCTCAATTACTCCTTTTCGAGCATCAATCAAAATAATAGATACTTGAGAAGTAGAAGCACCAGTTACCATATTACGAGTATATTCTACGTGACCTGGCGTATCGGCAATGATGTAACTTTTTTTCGCAGTTGAAAAATAAATATGTGCTACATCTATTGTAATTCCTTGCTCTCTCTCAGCCACCAAACCATCAGTCGCCAAAGAAAAATCTAGGTAATCGTATCCTTTTTGCTTGCTGCTTTTCTCTATTGCTTCAATTTTATCGGTAGTCAAGGATTGCGTATCGTATAATAATCTTCCGATTAACGTACTTTTTCCGTCATCTACACTTCCTGCTGTTGCTATTTTTAAAACTTCCATTCTTGTTTTGTTTATTGTTTGTTGTTTATTGTTTGTTGTTTAGAGTAAAAGGACATTTCCATAAACTATAAACGAAAAACTATAAACTCTTAAAAGTACCCTTGTTGTTTTCTCTTTTCCATAGCGGCTTCGGAACGTTTGTCATCGATTCTGGCGCCTCTTTCAGAAATGGTGGATGAACGAATCTCACCTACTACTTCTTGAATAGTCGCTGCATACGATTCAACAGCGGCAGTACAACTCATATCACCAACAGTTCTAAAGCGAACAATTCGTTCTTCGATTTGTTCGTCTTCTTCTTGGTACACATAAGGAGAATGCGACCAAATCAAACCGTCTCTCAAAAAAACTTTTCTTTTATGTGAAAAATAAATGGACGGAATCTCGATTTGTTCTTGTTCGATATAACTCCAAACATCCAATTCAGTCCAGTTTGAAATTGGAAAAACACGTACGTTTTGACCATTTTCGATTTTCCCGTTTAACACATCAAACAATTCAGGACGTTGGTTTTTTTCATCCCACTGCCCGAAATCATCACGTACTGAGAAAATACGTTCTTTGGCTCTTGCTTTTTCCTCATCGCGTCGCGCTCCACCAATACAAGCATCAAATTTAAATTCCTCGATAGCATCCAAAAGTGTAGTCGTTTGCAGTGTATTTCTACTAGAATACTTTCCTGTTTCTTCTACTACTTTACCTTCATCAATGGCATCCTGAACATTACGAACGATTAATTCTAGTCCTAATTCTGCCACCAATTTATCTCTAAACTCAATGGTTTCTGGGAAATTATGTCCCGTATCTACGTGCAACAACGGAAAAGGAATTTTGGCAGGAAAAAAGGCTTTTTGTGCCAGACGCACTAGTGTAATCGAATCTTTTCCTCCTGAAAAAAGCAAAACAGGTCGGTCAAATTGAGAAATCACTTCTCTGAATATGTAAATAGCTTCGCTTTCTAAAGCATTTGTTTTTAATTGTGTACTCATATCTATCAGCCCCCTAACCCCCGAAGGGGGAACTATTGGGGTATTTATTTTGTTACTATTAATTTTTTACTTCGTTAATTCCCCCTTTGGGGGCTAGGGGGCTATGCAACCCACATTCTTTGTGACTGGATTCCCAAGACCATCTTCCAGCTCTAATGTCTTCTCCTTCGACTATGGCTCGTGTACAAGGCGCACAACCTATGCTTATAAACCCTTTCTTGTGCAAGCTGTTTTGTGGCACATTATTGTCATCAATATATTTTTGCACCTCAGCCAAAGTCCATTTGAGTAGAGGATTGAATTTGATGATATCAAAATTAGCATCGTATTCGAAAAGAGCTAAGTCATTTCTATTTTCAGATTGCTCCGCTCTCAACCCTGTAATCCAAACTTTATTATCTGCTAATCCTTTTTTCAACGGCACTACTTTTCGAATGAAGCAGCACTCTTTTCTGTTTTCTACCGATTCGTAAAAGCTATTGGGTCCTTTTGTATTTAACAATTGCTCTACTTGACTCGTTTCTGGATATAAAGTCTGAATATTCACTTTGTATTTCTTTAGCGTCTTATGAAAAACATCATAAGTTTCTTGAAACAACCTTCCTGTATCGAGGGTAAATATTTTTATCGGCAATTCATTGGTTGCAATTAAAGCCGTGATTACTTGGTCTTCTTGTCCGAAAGAAGTCGAAAAAACTACTTTTTCTGGAAATTCATTCCCCAAAAAAGCCAAGGTTTCCTCGATGGAAAGGCTTTCGGTTTTTTGTATTAATTCTTGCGTTATTTCAATGCTCATAGTCATTCTATTTTAAAATCTATTACCCTATCGGTTTTGTAGATTACTTGGCAAAAGTAATATATTTTTTTAAATGTCAAAATTTTATTTAAAGTAAAATTTCATTGGATATAGAATAAATAAAAAACTCCTTGGATGTTTCTTTCAAATCAATACAAATAATTGATTTTTCGTTACTTTTTAAGCCAAAAAAAATACAGAACATGTAAACGAAAATCAAAATCTACATATCAAACAAAAAAATTATTTTTAATTCGACTTAGTCGATAGGATTATTATGTATTTTTTTTACATTTGCCAAAAATTAGTTGTAATGGATTTTAATATTGGATTTATAGTTGCAGGTTTAGTAGTAGGTTTTGTGGTCGGAATGACCGGTGTTGGCGGTGGGTCTTTAATGACTCCCATTTTGTTATGGTTTGGTATCCCTCCCACTACAGCGGTTGGTACCGATTTACTTTATGCTGCTTTTACCAAAATGGGTGGGATTTTCGTCCATAACAAAAAGCAAAATATCAATTGGACCATTGTGGGTTGGCTTTCGCTAGGAAGTGTTCCTGCCGCTGCTGTAACGCTGTGGATTTTGGAAAGCTTTAAGGCTGATATTACGGGATTGAATACTATAATTAAATACAGTTTAGGCTGGGCTTTGTTGTTTACTTCAATTGCTATTGTTTTCAAACAAAAATTATTAGTGTTTTCACAAAAACACGCGGGAGATAAATTTCACAGCGAAAGCAAAACCCAGAATTTACTTACCGTTGCTATTGGCGTATTATTAGGAGCAACGGTTACACTTACTTCTATTGGAGCTGGAGCTTTAGGTACTGTAACTTTGTTTTTCTTGTACCCTCTTTTACCTACACCAAAATTGGTAGGTACCGAAATTGCGCATGCTGTACCATTGACTCTCGTAGCTGGACTGGGTCACGCATCAATGGGAAATTTAGACCTTGGTTTACTGGGACAATTATTAATGGGTTCACTACCTGGGATTTACATAGGAAGCATGCTTAGTGGTAAAGTTCCTGATTTGTTACTAAGAAATTCAATTGCAGTAATGTTGTTTTTTGTGGGATATAAATTGATTTTCTAGCCCCCAAGCCCCAAAGGGTGAGTTTGCAAGACTTGACAGAATTAAAATTCCTTTTTTAAAAAGCGATGTCTGCCAAGGTGTTATTCTCCAGAATCATTAAGGTATTATCACGCACTTCCATCATCAACTTACGAACGGCGCAAGTAGCTTCGTCGTTGCAGTCGTCGCAGGGTTCATAAAAATTATGACTAGCACAAGGCAACAACGCAATTGGTCCTTCTAGAACACGATAGACTTTGGCCATATTGATGTCTTTGGGTTCTTTGATTAAATAGTATCCGCCACCTTTTCCTTTTTTGGCACCCAAAAAACCAGAATGACGCAAAAGCAATAAAATACTTTCCAAAAACTTCAAAGAAATATGCTCTGCTTTAGCAATTTCGGCAATTTGCACAGGCGTATTGTCTTTTTGACGTGCCAAAAAAGTTAGAGCTTTAATTCCGTATTTCGTTTTTTTGGAGAGCATAATGATTTTGAGTTAATCCCGATAGGAATTGGGACTGATTTTTATTATTTATAGGAAGCGAAGCAAATCGCGTTTACATTAGGTTAACGAAACTACAAACTTTATCCTTTTGTTTCCAAATTGAATGCAGCTAATTTAAAATTTCGTTGCAAATGGAAATAGCAAATGCTTTTTGAGTATAAAAATTGTGCCCCTTATTTTTTATGATTTCAAAATTTATCGAATGCTTTTCAAACCAATTGCTGCTAGGTGTATTGCTGTCATTTTCGCCATAATAGAGTTTTATTACTCCACTAGGAATGTCTTCCTCATAGCGTAATCTTGTTGATGAAACAGCCACTAAATTTCGAACATCTAATCCCTTCAAAGCGGCTTTCCAAGCAATTGTTCCACCAATACTAAAGGCTAAAACATCAATTTGCTTTTTTTCTGCTTCCAAAAGATTTTCAATAGCCGTTTCGATTCCGCCATTTACAAATTGGATATGGAGGTTTTCTTCGGTATAAATGGTTCTGTCGATTACTCCCAACTCGCAACAATCGTAAAATTGAATTTCGAATTTATCTTTTAATTGTTCAACATAATAGTAAACCCAATCTGATTTTCGTTTTCCCCACAAATCCGATAAAATGATTAGTCTTGGTTTCATTTACTTTTACTGTTAAGACCAAATTCACACTTTTCATAAATCAAAAGGCAATAATACTATCGTCTGAATTCGATTATTACTGTTGCTACCATTTTGGATGATAACAAAAATGCAAAATCTTTCCTTTTAGCCCCGATGGAAGGGAAAATCCTTTTTTGAGTCGATCTTTTTTCGACTCAAAAAAGATTGGAATGACAGCGGGACTTTCCTTCCAAAAAAAGCCAAAACTTTCTGCTCCAAATTAATTGTGTTACTATAATGTCCTAATTATCAAAACAAAATCCATAGTTGAAACCGTGGGTATAAAGTTTATATAAAACAATTAAAGATCAAAAACGACTTTTGCCTTAAATTTTAGATTGGGAAAAACGGCACTTTGAAGGAGGCTTTTTTCTGTAATCGGTTTTAATCCTACGAACCTTTCGTTTTCTAGAACGTAGATCAAAATCATTTTTTCCATAGGATTAACTATCCAATATTCTTTAACTTTATTTTCTTGGTAGAGATCAAATTTCAAATCCATTTCTTTGGTGGAATTTCCTGGAGAAAGAATTTCGATGATCAAATCGGGAGCGCCAATACATCCTTTTTCATCTAACTTATTATGATCACAAATAACACATAAATCAGGTTGAACCACAGAAACTATTTGACTATCATCACTACTATTTTTAAAATCAACCAATCGAACATCAAATGGTGCTGTATACATTTTACAGGATGTTTTGCGGAAAATTTTATCTAACTGTCTGGCAATTATCCAAGAAATTTCTTGATGTTTCCTGCTAGGAGCTGGGCTCATTTTTAATACTTTACCCTTAATCAACTCAACTCTTTCCGAAAATTGCCATAGCAAATAATCGGCATAAGTATAGCTCCCTTTAGGGTCTAATTGATTGATGTTTGTAATAATAGCACTCATTTTAACAGCTTTGGAATACAAATTTAATTAAAAAATCTATCACAAAAACATAACCCACAGCTGAAACCGTGGGCTATTGCTATAATTCAAAAGCTTTGAATTCCCCCTTCGGAGACTAGAGTGCCAACGCCTGATCCAAATCGGCAATCACATCTTCTACGGTTTCTAATCCTACGGAAACACGCACCAACCCATCGGTGATGCTAACCGCCAAACGCTCTTCTATAGATAATTTACTATGCGTGGTTGAGGCGGGATGCGTTACAATTGTTCTAGTGTCTCCCAGATTAGGCGATAACGAACATAATTTTATTTTATCCAAAAAGGCTCTTCCTGCTTCTAGTCCACCTTTGATTTCGAAGGCTACGATATTGCCTCCTAATTTCATTTGCTTTTTGGCAATTTCGTATTGCGGATGCGATTTCAAGAAAGGATATTTCACTTTATTGACTTGCGGATGATTTTCTAAAAAATCGGCTACTTTCAAAGCGTTTTCGCAATGTCTATCGACACGAACCGCCAAAGTTTCTAAACTTTTAGACAATACCCAAGCGTTAAATGGCGACAAAGAAGGGCCTGTCAAACGAGAAAAAAGATAGATATCTTTGATCAAATCCGATCTTCCAACGGTAATCCCTCCTAACACTCTTCCTTGTCCATCGATTAATTTGGTTGCTGAATGGATCACCAAATCCGCACCCCATTTGATAGGTTGCTGAATGTAAGGCGTAGCAAAACAGTTATCGATAATCAAAATCAAATTGTGCTTTTTGGCAATTGTCCCCAATACTTCCAAATCAATGATATCGATGGCTGGATTCGTTGGAGATTCCGCATAAAGAATCTTAGTGTTGGGCTGAATACAACTCTCGATAGTTTCCGGTTGATTAATATCAAAATAAGTGGTTTCGATATTCCACTTTGGAAAATAATTCATAAACAAAGAATGCGATGCTCCAAAAACACTGTTCGCTGAAACAATATGATCGCCCGACTTCAATAAAGCTGCAAAGGTAGAATAGATGGCCGCCATTCCTGATGCAAAAGCAAATCCAGCCTCAGCGCCTTCCATTTTGCATATTTTATCAATAAACTCAATGGTGTTGGGGTTGCTATAGCGGCTGTACACATTGCGCTCTTTTTCTTCTGCAAATGAAGCTCTCATATCTTCGGCATCCTCAAACACAAAACTTGAGGTTAAGTATAAAGGCACCGAATGCTCTAAATAGTGTGATCGTTCTATCTGACCACGAATGGCTTGGGTTTCAAAACCAAAATTATTTTCTTCCATAATTATCCCCCTAACCCAAGCCCCCCAACCCCCAAAGGGGGGAGTAAGCTACTCAGGAATTGAAATGGGGTTGTTTTTTTATTAGTTATTACTATTTTAAAAGTATTTTCTACTAGTCCTTAGTTCCCCCTTCGGGGGTTAGGGGGCTGTCTAGCGGGCTTCCGTTCAAAACCACTTTGTAATGAATGGTTGCGGTTGGCTCCAATGTTTTGGAAACAGAACAATATTTCTCAAAAGAAAGTTGTGCTGCACGAGCTGCTTTTTCGGGGATAATTTCACCTTCTAAATAAAACACTACGTGAATGTCTTTGAAGGGTTTGGCTTCGCCCACTTGTACGCGTTCTCCTTCTACCTCAGCTTTAAAAGAGGTGATGTCCTGACGTTGTTTTTTCAAAATCGAAATCATATCGATTCCGCTACATCCTGCTACACCCATCAACACCAATTCCATTGGACTTGGCCCCATATCATTGCCTCCAAATTCTGGACGCGCATCTACATTTACTAGATGTCCTCTGTCATTTTTTAACTCGAAATGGAAATTTTCGTTTACTCTGTTTAATGTTATTTTCATAATAAGCCCCTCCTCAACCCTCTCCAAAAGGGAGTGTGTATAGACTGGAGGTAAGTCTTGTTTTTAAATTATACTATTCTTCTTCCTCTACTAAGCATCAAGCCTTTGTAATTCTTTCTCAATTTCTTCAATGGTAGGCAAACTACTTTTTAGATTGTCTGGCAAATTTTCCGTTAGTTTCAATTCGCTTATCCCAATAGGTTTGTTTATATCTCGTAATGCAAATTCGGCTTCTAAATTACTTTTATCTTTACAAAGCAAAATACCAATAGTAGGATTATCGTCCTCTTGTTTGACTAAACTATCTACAGCTGACAAATAAAAATTCAATTTCCCTGCAAATTCGGGTATAAATTTGGTGTTTTTTAACTCAACCACCACATAACATTTAAGGCGCGTATGATAAAAGAGCAAATCGATATAATAATCATTCTCGGCAATAACCAAATGATATTGTTGTCCAACAAATGCAAATCCTTTACCCAATTCTAGCAAAAACTTAGTGATATGTTGAACCAATTGGTTTTCGATATCTCGCTCTCTATATTTTGAATCTAAAGCAATAAAATCAAAAACATAAGGGTCTTTTAGCGTTTGAATGGCTAAATCTGAAAAAGGTTCAGGCAACGTATTTTTGAAATTGGTTATCGATTTACCTTGTCTTTCATACAAGTTTGATTTAATTTGAAGATCTAAAATATCTCTACTCCAATTGTTTTCAATGGTTTGTTGGATGTAAAAATTGGCTTCAATAGTTTCTTTAATCTTTGTAATAATTAGTTTTATATGCCCCCATGGTAACTTTACAACAACATTTTCTGCTATTTCGTTCTCAACTTGGGAACGAATTGAGAAATAATTAAAAAACAGTTTGCAAAACTTTAAATTAGAAACCGAAAAGCCTTTCATTTCAGGAAATTCATCTTGCAAATCTTTAGATAAAGTTTCTAAAAATTTGCTTCCCCAAGCGGTTTGTTTCTCACTAATCATCTTGCCCAACTCCCAATAAAACGCAATCAACTCACTATTTACGGCAATTGCCGCTTTAATTTGCGAAGAACGAATTTTGCTTTTTAGCTCAACAAGCCAATTTTTATATTCAGTAGTTGTTATTTCCATAATAAGCCCCTCCCCAGCCCTCCCCATGAAGGGGAGGGAGTATAAGACTGGAGGGTTAGTCCTCTTTATAGTTTTTTACTTTATACGTTTTCATTGCACTTTCTATTTGTTCTTGTTCCGTTATATTAGGAAACATAAAATAACTTGGTGCTTTAATCGATTCTATTTTTTGCACCTCAATTTCGATTAATTGAGGTATTGGGAATTTATCTGTAAAACACGATTTGATTAACCCAACTTTCGTTTCAAAATCAATATCTTTTTCTTCAATGATTCTTGCAATTCCTTTTATTTTAAAGCCTTTTTGAACAAAAACATCTACAAAACTCACACACACTTTATTGTTCATTTTTATATTAGCAATCGAGGTTGGCGAAGCAATATTGGCAATCAACAATTTATTTCTTCAAAATAAGTAAACATTTCCTTGGGAGAAACATTCGGAAAATTATCTTCATCCGAAGTCGCTAACCAACACAAAACACTTTGCTCTATAGATTTTATTACCTCTTGATTGAACATAAGCACTATTATATTACAATATAGAAAATTATTTCGTATTCAATATTTTCATTCCCCCTTCGGCGGCTAGGTCAATGTCATTACGTTAAGGATTAAATGAACAAATGATTGCAGATTTTTGATTAACGATTTTTGATTGCAGATTTATAAGATGCTAAAAATCATTTAATTTTTATTCACCTTGCTCCAAAATCTAAAATCAAGAATCGTTAATCTTCAATCTAAAATCTCTTAACTTAATGACTT
This sequence comes from Flavobacterium sp., assembly GCF_027531905.1. Lineage (GTDB taxonomy): Bacteria > Bacteroidota > Bacteroidia > Flavobacteriales > Flavobacteriaceae > Flavobacterium. Next base: position 15,023 of record NZ_JAPZSU010000056.1, read on the forward strand.
CGGGGGCCAGGGGGCTTTTACCCTTTATCCGACAACCTCAAAACATCTCCAAACACACCTCTCGCCGTTACTGCCGAACCTGCTCCAGCTCCTTGAATTACAATTGGTCTATCGCCATACGATTCGGTGTAAATTTCGAAAAAGGAATCCGAACCTTTCAAACCTCCCAAAGCAGTATCCGAAGGTACGGAAACTAATTTTACTTCTAGAGTTCCTTTGTCGTTTTGCAAATCGCCAGACAATTCACCAATATAGCGCAACACGTGGTTCGGTTGCTGTTCCATTTTTATTTTGGCATAAATAGGGTCGAACTCTTTTAGTTTATTTAAGAAAGTCGATACATCGCCTTCACGCAAATGCTCTGGAATTAAATTCTGAATGGCAATCTCATCAAACTCGTTTTGCAAATCCAATTCTCTCGCCAAAATCAACAATTTTCTACCTACGTCGTTACCACATAAATCTTCTCTTGGGTCGGGTTCGGTGTAACCGTTATCGATGGCTTCTTTCAAAATTTCGCTAAACGGAACGTCCTTGGCAGAAAAATTATTGAACAAATAACTTAACGTACCTGAAAACACTCCTTTGATTTTGGTGATATTTTCACCTGACAAATGCAACAATTTGATGGTATCAATCAAAGGCAAACCTGCACCAACATTGGTTTCGTACAAATAACTTTTTTGATTTTCATCTAAAACTTTTCTCAATTTCTTATAAAAACTATAGCTCAACGTATTGGCCACTTTATTTGAAGAAATCAAGTCGAAACTGCTTTCAACTAATGGAATATAATTTTCAACAAAAGTTGCACTAGCGGTATTATCGATGGCAATTAAGTTCTCTAAATGATGTTCATTGGCATAAGCAATTACCTCATCAATAGTATAGGAATGTCCGTGTGTTTGAATCTCGTTTCTCCAATTCGGCGAAACCCCATTTTTGTTCAACAAGACATTTTTAGAATTAGCTATCGCAAAAACATTCAATCGGATGTCCTTGCGTTTTTCAATTGCATCTGCCGATTCCAAAATTTGGTTAATCAACGTTCCTCCTACCAATCCATGTCCGAAAATTGCAATATTAATTTTCTTCGAGACCCCAAAAATTTCACCGTGAATTACGTTCAACGCACGGTTCAATTCAGATTTATGCACCACCAAACTCACGTTTTTCCCCGTCACGGTGTTGTTGAACAAAATCGGAACAATCTTGTTTTTGATTAAAGCCGTGTAGGGTTTGTGAAACGTACTCAAATCCTGTCCGATAATCGAGATTACGGAAACTTCATCAGTAACCGAAATTTTATTTACATCTTTGGAATAAAAGTCATTTTCGAATTCTTTTTCCAATTCAATCATCGCTTTACTCGCTTTGTCTGCGGCAACAACCAAACCAATACCACGCTCAGATGACCCTTGCGAAATAATACTTACACTAATATCATTATCACCCATCACTCTAAAAATACGCGCATCAACACCCGTTTTCCCTAGCAACCCTCTACCTTCTAAATTGACCAAAGCTACATTCTCCAATACCGAAAGCGTTTTGATTCCTTCCTTTCCAGCATTCGAAGTAATCAAAGTCCCTTTGTTTTCGTGATTGAACGTATTTAAAATTCGTAGCGGAATATTTTTTTCCAAAAGCGGAATAATGGTTTTGGCGTGCAAAATAGTAGCTCCAAAATTGGCTAACTCATTGGCCTCATTAAACGACAAAAAGTCAATTTTTTTAGCATCTTCTACTAATTCTGGATTGGCGGTGTAAATTCCATCCACGTGCGTAAAATTCTGCAATTCGGATGCATTCAAATAATTCGCAAAAAGCGATGCCGTGTAGTTACTTCCGTTCCTACCCAAAGTAGTCGCCTCGTTTTTGTTATTTGAACCAATAAAACCAGTAATTATGTTAACTTTATCGCTGTGTTGTTTAAAAAACTGCACCACATTTTTCTTAGAAATTTGCTCAATAGGTTGCGCATCACCAAATTTCCCATCGGTTTTGATTAATGCTCTAGCGTCAGCAAAATTGGCGTTGATACCTTTTTCTTTCAAAATAGCTGTAATCAATTTCGCCGAAAGTAATTCGCCTTGCGACAAGACTTGGTCTTTGATTTTTTCGCTATAATCACCAATCAAACTTACCCCTTCGAACAATTTTTCAAGCACGGTAAATTCCTCGGACAAATCCACCGTTGGGTAATCCGCTTGTTGATAGGCTTTAAATTTCTCGAACAAAGGTTTGTAGTTTTCATTCTTAGACGCAATCGCTAACAAATCTTCCAACTCATCCGTTGCATTTCCTCTTGCAGAAACAACCACAGCAAATTCTTCTCCCTTCAACACTTTGTCTGAAAGTATCGCCAAAACTTTATTCAATCCATCGCCATTCGCTAATGATTTTCCTCCGAATTTTAATATCTTCATTTTATTCTATTTTACGAGTCATTCAACTCCTTTTATTTACTTCATTTTTATATTTCCCCTCATTTTAATTTGGGCGTGACCCTGTTAAAAAAAGGGGCTTATCTATAGCACCGTTTACAAAGCCCCTTTCTTTAACAGGGTCGGGCTATACGCGCTACTTTGGTAGCCAGCTGCTATCCCTCACGCAAAATTCCACAAGAACTTGTAGTGAAATCTCATTTTTTCAACTATTCAAAAACTGTGGCAAGCAAACGATGCAACTGTTGAAATTCTATCAAAAAAGCATCGTGTCCGTGAATAGAATCAATTTCTTGATACGATGTTTGAAGCTGTAATCGTTGTAATTCTAGGTTTGTTTTTCGGTTTTCCGTTGGGGTAAAAAACAAATCGGTATTGATTCCAATGATATGAATGTTTGCCGTTATAGGCGCTACCACACTTTCAAAAGAACCTCTTCCTCGAGTGATATCAATGGTTTTCAACAACTGATTCATCAATTTATAAGAAGCCAATTGAAACCGTTGTTGTAATTTCTCTCCGTGATGCGCCAACCAACTTTCGATATTAAAAACACCCAATTCGTTATTAATCGTTCGGTTGAATTTAGCTTCAAACGATTCTGGAGTGCGGTAACACAACATCGCGTGTATTCTTGCGTCTTCAATTGGGCGAGAGGAGTTATTCAGAATTTGTTCTTGCAAATAGCAATTGGCCATCAACCAATCGGTCGCTTTCCAATCCGTTGCAATTGGAATTAAATGCTGAGCGAGTTGTGGCGACAAAGCGGCCATTTCCCAAGCAATTCCTCCACCAACAGAGCCTCCAATAATGGCATAAACACTATTAATCTCGAGTTGTTCCAAACCTAAATTAAAAAGCTGCGCCACATCACGAGCAGTAAAATCCAAATAAGATTCGATAACACTGCCATCAAAACCATTGCCTGGCACATTAAAGGCGAGAACGGTATATTTTTGAGTGTCGATAGTTTTTTCAGAACCAATTAAATCGTTCCACCAGCCAGTTGCGCCAATCACTTGTGAGTTTCCTGTCAACGCGTGATTTACAACCACAATAGGAACCGTGTGCAAAGCAGGTCCAAAAACTTGATAACTTAAGTTTAGGGTAGCATAAAAAGCACCACTTTCGGTGGTAAAATTAGTAAGGGTAAGTATGTTGGGTTTATTTTCCAATCTCAAATCTTTGTTGTTGTTGATTTGTATTGGAATATTAGAAAGAAAAACTAGTGGAGACTAGAGGTATTTTGTTGCGTTATCTTTTTCGCTAGGCGAATAGAATGTAGCACCTTCTTCGATTTCCGAAGGGTTGCTAAGGCTTCATTGGGTCTAATCCCTCCGCCTTTCTTTATAACATTTCAATACGTTTGTGAACTTAAAGCTGCAAAGTAACTATTTATTTTTTTAACACGCAAATTTTTAAAACAACAACCAAGTTACAAATCAATTGTGAACTTGGTTATTGTTAGCTTATTGAATGGTATATTCTTTAAATGAAAAGCGTGTCGTTTTCGTTAGAATACATATGAAACAACATTGATTTTTTAGTAGTTTCATTCGTAGCTTCAGAAGATTTATCCATAATAAAACGTGGATGAATCAACTCGTGTACGGTTTGGTCTACTTTTTCTATTTTATTTTTGATGTTTTTTCTACTAAAGAAAGAAACTATTTTGCTGAAGGTTATATTTGTTATCATGACGATTGTTTTTTATATGTTTATCTTTTTTTAATCTGAAAAGCTATCGAACACTGCTTTTAAATCGGCTTTTAAATCTTCTATGTCTTCTAATCCGACCGAAAGTCGAATCAAATCTTTGGTCACTCCTGTTGTTACTTGGTCATCATCTGACAATTGTTGATGTGTGGTACTCGCTGGATGAATGATTAACGACTTCGTATCTCCAATGTTGGCCAAGAGTGAAAAAAGCTTCGTTTCATCGGCTACTTTTTTCGCTGCTTCGAATCCTCCTTTGAGTCCGAAAGTTACGATACCACTCTGACCCTTAGGTAAATAGTTCTTTACCAAATCGTAATATTTACTCGAGGACAAGCCCGGATAATTGACCCAAGCAACGGCATCTTGTTGCTCTAACCATTGGGCCAAGGCCAAGGCGTTTTCGCTGTGCTTCTGGACTCGGATTGGCAAGGTTTCTATGCCTTGAATGATTTGAAAAGCATTGAACGGACTCAGTGCTGCTCCGTAATCTCGTAATCCTTCGATACGAACTTTGGCGATAAAAGCAGCATTCCCTAACGCTTCGTGATACACCAATCCGTGATACCCAGCAGAAGGTTCTGTAAACTCAGGAAATTTTCCGCTGCTCCAGTCAAAAGTTCCAGCATCTATAATTACACCTCCCAACGAAGTTCCATTTCCAGAAATGTATTTCGTTAAAGAGTGAATTACAATATTCGCGCCAAATTCAATCGGATTGAGCAAATAAGGAGAAGTAACAGTGTTATCCACGATAAAAGGAATTTTAAGCGATTGAGCCTCAGCCGAAATAGCTTTTAGGTCCAAAACATCTAATTTTGGATTCCCTAATGACTCGGCAAAAAAGACTTTCGTATTTTCTGTAGCGGCTTTAGTAAAATTCCCTGCTTCAGATGGATCAACGAAAGTGGTAGTAATTCCAAGTCTTGGCAAAGTCACACTCAAAAGATTATACGTCCCTCCATACAAACTGTTAGAAGCTACAATATGATCCCCAGCTTTTAAGAGCACCAATAAAGCTGTAGCTATTGCAGCTGTACCCGATGCAGTAACTACAGCTCCAATACCTCCTTCCAGCGCTGCTAAACGTTGTTCTAAAATATCATTTGTTGGGTTATTCAATCGAGTGTAAATAAACCCCGCTTCTGATAAACTGAATAAATTAGAAGCGTGTTCAGAATTATTAAAAACATAAGAACTGGTTTGAAAAATAGGAACCGCACGTGTTCCAGCAGTCTTAGTAGTATCGTGTCCTGTATGTAGTGCCTTAGTGGCGAATTTAGTAGTACTCATTTTTTAATTTTTTTTAATTGTATTTTTAATCGTTTTGGTAACAAAAAACCCTTTTAGAAATAGATCCAAAAGGGTTTAAAAAAGTTTTTATAAACTTACTTTCGGAATCAGCACATCTCAATCATACACATACCCATAACCATTGCCTTGGCATTCTTAATAGACTTGACATTTAGAGACTTGGACTGTTGTAGACTGATTTGTTTCATTAGATTCAAATTTTTAGTATTGTTTTTTTTTAATAAATAAAAAAGCCTCCCGATTTTGGCGGGAGGCTTTTGCTATATTTTGAATAAGTTTAAATACGTGCAATAGGCGACCCGCAGGAATTATCCTGAATGGCTTTCATCATTATACAAGAGACTAAAATCATTTTTTATCGTTTTGTTTCACAAATGTGCAAACTAAATTCCGAAAAACCAAACAATTAGTAAGCTTTTAAGAAATGTTTCGTATAAAACTAACAAAATAGTTGACTTTGGGGCGCTATCCTAACATTAATTCAAAAAAAAGTTAAGATTAATTTGAAATTAAAAATCGTTTCATACCTTTGCGCTCGAATACAGAGGAAAAATTTGAACTGATTGCAACCTCTTCATAATGAACTATTCATTGTGAATACTGAAAACAATTTTCAGTATAAAAAATGCTAAAGCAGGAACACTCCCCCTTTAGTTTTTTCAGCAATTTCACTTTCCTCTATTAATTTTTAATATACAAATTATTATGGCTTATTTATTTACGTCAGAGTCTGTAAGTGAAGGACATCCAGACAAAGTTGCTGATCAAATTTCAGACGCATTAATTGATAACTTTTTAGCTTTTGATGCAGACTCCAAAGTAGCATGTGAAACTTTAGTAACTACAGGTCAAGTAATTTTGGCTGGTGAAGTAAAATCAAATACGTACTTAGATGTACAACAAATTGCTCGTGAAGTTATTCGTAAAATTGGATACACTAAAAGCGAATACATGTTTGAAGCCAATTCTTGTGGTATTCTTTCGGCTATTCACGAACAATCAGCTGATATTAATCAAGGAGTAGATAGAGCGAGTAAGGAAGAGCAAGGAGCAGGTGACCAAGGAATGATGTTTGGTTACGCTACTAACGAAACTGAAAACTACATGCCATTGGCACTTGATTTATCGCACAAATTACTACAAGAATTAGCGATTTTGAGACGTGAAAACAACGAAATCACGTATTTACGTCCTGATGCTAAGTCTCAAGTAACTTTAGAATACAGCGATGATAACAAACCAACTCGTATCGATGCGATTGTTATCTCTACACAACATGACGATTTTGATGAAGAAGCTGCTATGTTAGCTAAAATCAAAAAAGACATTGTAGACATTTTGATTCCTAGAATTATCGCTAAAAATCCAGAGCACGCTCATTTGTTCAATGACAAAATCCAATACCACATCAACCCAACAGGAAAATTCGTTATTGGAGGACCTCACGGCGATACTGGTTTAACCGGAAGAAAAATCATTGTAGACACTTACGGTGGAAAAGGTGCTCACGGTGGTGGAGCTTTCTCAGGAAAAGATCCAAGTAAAGTAGACCGTAGTGCAGCTTATGCTACTCGTCATATTGCTAAAAACTTAGTAGCTGCTGGTGTAGCTGACGAAATTTTAGTACAAGTTTCTTATGCAATTGGTGTAGCTAAACCAATGGGTATTTTCATCGAAACTTACGGAACTTCAAAAGTGAATTTGACTAACGGTGAAATCGCTAAAAAAGTAGAAGAAATTTTCGATATGCGTCCTTACTTCATCGAACAACGATTGAAATTAAGAAACCCTATTTATAGCGAAACAGCGGCTTACGGACACATGGGACGTACTCCTGAAACCGTAACCAAAACATTCTCTGCTCCAGGTGGTCTAACTAAAACTGTGGAGGTAGAATTGTTTACTTGGGAAAAATTAGATTTTGTAGATCAAGTAAAAAATGCTTTTGGATTGTAAGATCAAAGCATTTCAATAAATCAAAAGCCTTCTTGTTGTAAAAACTTGAAGGTTTTTTTATTTCTCAATTTTAAAATACCATCTTAATACAACAACTTTTGATTCAAAACAAAGTCGAATACACTAAACCCAAAAAAAATGATTTCATTAACAAAAAACAATTAATATTGTTAATTTAAAATTAATATTTCTTTTTATATGGTCTTTTTTTTTAATTTTGTTGAATATTTCATAATTAATTAACCGATTTATACAATAACAAAATATGAAAACTTATTTTAAATTACTACTTATAACCTTTGCATTAACTTTATTTACTACTTCCGTTGAAGCTCAAGGCAACAGGGACAAAAATAAAAATTGGGGCTCCTCAAATTCTATTGGAAAATGGGAAAAAATTGGAACACAAACCGTTCAAAAAACTGGAGAAAAAGATGATTTCAGACCTTCCAACAGAAAAAGCTATTCAGCTCTGAAAGTGATGGTTAGAAAGAACACTGTCAATTTCAACAAAATGACCATTTATTTTGAAAATGGACAAAAACAAGATGTTGAATTAAGAAACATCATTAAAGACGGAGGTGAATCTAGAGTCATCAACCTATCTTTCAAAAGAAGAATAGACAAAATTCGTTTCGAATACAGAACCAGAAACTTAATAGGTAGCCGCGCTGAAGTAGATGTTTGGGCTAGGAGTTAATTTTCTAAAAAATACTTATTTTAAACATCACTTTTTTTTTGGTAAAAGTGATGTTTTTTTTTTGCTTTGGACCAAAAATTACAACTACAAATTATACTTCACAGAGAAAATCAAATAACGTGGTTGTACGGTATATTGAGAAGTTCTTGTAGCGAATTGCGAAAAACTATCGTCGTTGAGCGAGGTGGTATTCAATAAATTCGTGCCACTGATTTTATACTCGAATTTGCTGTTTTTCTTTTGGTAAATCAAACTAGCGTTCAAGAAATCGTATTCATTATTTACCGTTTTGTCATTGTTGTAATAATGATAAAACTCATACTCGGCCACAAAAGAAAAACTGTCTAAGAAATAGTAATCTAACTTGGCAAAAGGGCGGTCGGTATAAAAAGTATTATTATTATAGTCATTGATTACCATATTGTAGCCTACTTCTAAATTGGGCAGGCTTTTGTAATTGGTAGACGCTCTTAAGGTATAACTTTGGGTAAAACTCTCATTAGCGATAGTTACATTGTTCTGTTTGTTATTGAATTTCGACCAGTTCAAATTAGTATCAAATGAGGCTTTGTAATTTTTCAAAAACGAACGTCCATAAGAGGCGCGACCCGAAATGGTTTCATCGGCAAAAGGAGAGTTAAAAGGCACCGACGTTTGGTTTACCCCGTCAAAAGTAGCATCTGTTTTAATGGCATCTACCGTTTTGGTGTAATTCACAAAAGCGGTAATGTTTTCCATATTAAACATATTGTATTTGAAATAACGCAGCGAATGTTGTTGCGCCGTAGCATTTTCTAGTCCTCTGAAACCGCGTGTTAAACTGTTGTAGTTCGAGAAAACATAGCCTTCCACCAATTTATTAATATCGGTAAAATTGTTGGTATACGAAAAATTATAAGTCAAAGTCTCGGCTTTTTTGATTTGGTAAATTGCTACAAAATCAGGTAAGGCTCTGAAGAATTTTTGACTGAATTCGGTTCCTAATTGCGCATTGGTCATATTATAACTGTGCAAACTTACTCCAGGAGTAAACGTAAATTTCCCTGTAAGAATCTTATAATGCAATCCCAAAAACACATCATTAAAACGATAATCCACATCGTTGGTATTCTCCGAAGCATTCAAATCGTTTACGGAGCCATTATCTAAAAGCTGAAAAATAGAGGAATTAAAATTTTGATACGAATAGGTATTGCCTAAAGTCAAATTGATATTGCTTTTTGGGGTCAACATATAGTAATAATCCAACTTAGCATCGATTTTGTTTGTTTTTACAAATCGGGTTTGGTTGATGTCGTTTCTATTTTGCCCTGGCTGATAACCGCTTAAAATAAAGGGCTGAGATTGCAAATTAGCATTGTAAAAAGGGTCTTCCTCTTGGTATAAACTTTGCATTTCTACGGCAAAGACATTTTTTTCATTTAAGGTAAAATACGCACTCAAATTCTGATTTACCGATATTGGATCTTGCTCTTTTAGCGTAGCTATAGATTCCGTAGCCGAAATATTTTGCACAATCGATTCACGAAGCAACGAAGTGTTTTCATCTTGTTTGGACAACTTGGTCAACACATCATAATCCAACTGAAAATTAGTCGACGGCTTGTAGGTCGTGCTCAACTTGAATAAACCTAAATTACTGGTTTGGTGTGCTACTTCTTTTCGATTTTCGGTAGAAGCTACTTCTGAGGAATTCGGTTTCAAGATATTATTTTGAGAAATGGTTTCTAAATCGGTAATCGAAGAAGAAACAATTCCAAAACCACTAAAACTCCAAGCTTTATTCACGTTGTACGAGAAATTGGTCGCGCCAAACTTGGTGTCAATTTCCTTGGCTCTATTGTTTCTTGCCAAAGCAATCCCCAAATCATTAGAAGACACGTTAAAACTTGAGCCACCTTTAGCCGATAATCCACGGAAACCTCCCGTAAACTTAAAATAATCCTGAATCGTCAACGGCAATTCGCCTATGTTATTAAAATTCGAAATCAAATTTACACTGTACTTTGGACTGTAATAAAACAATTTCGGATTAATCACAAACCTGCTTTCTTTGTGTGCAATGCCCACACCAGCATTGATATCTCCAAACCAAAAGTTCTTCTTACCAGATTTCAATTTGATATTCATTCCAATATTGTCTTGGTTGTTTTCTACCCCTTTCAGAATGGAATTTTCGTTGTAATTACGCAACACTTGAATCTTATCAATCGCATCAGCAGGGATATTTTTCACTCCCAATTTGGTGTCCCCATCAAAAAAGTCTTTCCCTTCCACCATCAATTTGGTTACCTTTTTGCCTTCTACTTCAATCTCTCCGTCGGCATTTACCTCCACTCCAGGTAATTTTTTCAACACATCTTCCAGTTTTCGTTCGGTACCCGATTTAAACGAATCGGCATTGTACACAATCGTGTCTCCTTTGATAGAAACTGGCATTTCACGTACAATCTCAACTCCGTCCAATTCGATGCCACCCGCGTCCAAAGCAATATTTTTGACCAAATTAGTAGTAGCCGTAGTTACTTCGACCTCTTTATTTTGCATCCCCAAAAAACTCACTTTAATTAGGTAAGTCGTATTCGGTTTCAAATTCAGTGTGAACTTCCCTTTGTCATTCGTTATAGCATAGGCATCCATCGCTTTGGTGGTTTTGTTCACCGCCATTACGTTTGCCATTTCAAGTCCTGCGTTTTTAGAGTCGGTAATCAAACCATCAAGTTTAATGGTTTGTGCAAAAGATAAAGTAGTAAAAAGAAAAAAGGCAATTCGAAGCAATGCTTTCATAAAGAGGTTATTGAATGGGTTAGTTGTAGTGCTTTATTTTGGAGCAGCAACAATGGGCTTTTGAGTCAGCAACATTATTTTTTATGAGTTCACATTTTCAGTTGAAGAACCGAAACTAAAAAGTGATCTTACAATCAACCTCCAGATCTAATAATGAATTGTCCACCATTACCACCTCTACCGCGATTCATTTCTCGCATTTCCTCCATTTTCTGGATCATCGTTTCGTCAAACACTTTTTGGGTCACCACTTTTCCATTTGTTGCGGGTTTTATTGCTGCTTTCTCTTTCGGATTCAAGACTACTTTAGAACATAAAATTACCGTCCTGCCATCGTTTACCTCCAAAATCAACCCAGGCAAGCCCCAATAGCCCTCTGGACCTTGATTGACTGGAATTTCGGGAGTGTACCAAGCCGTGATGGCTTGTTCCTTGGGCATTTCGATCATATCCATAATGCTCGATTTCTTTTCAGTCGCCGCTTCATTCTTGTCTTTATCTGCCCCTTCTTTGGTTTTCTTATCGTCTTTTGGTCTAAAATTTCTAAAATCCGATTTGTTTATTGGCACAACAGCTGTGGCTTTATAACAATTATAGCCTCCAATCACTCGGGTTTCGCCTTCCATTTTCCATTTCATCTGGGTTAGCGTATCTTTTACCAAAAACTCCTTGCCCATAAATTCTTTATCTACCGTATAGGTTTTGTCTTTTACGTTCTTATAATACGTTCCGCCGCCACCGGTAAAGGAAGCCATCATTCGCATTCCAACGCCACCGCTTTGTCCGGGTGCTTCTAATTTTTCTTCTTCTTTGTAAATAGAAGCCGACTTGTCAAAACTTAGAATAAATGTTTTCTCAAACATTTTCTTCATTCGTTCCTCAATTCCTTTAATCATTTCGGGAGTCATGTTTTTATTCCCTTCCATTCTCGTTTTAAAATCAGCAGTGCTTGTTTTAGATTCATACACTGCCATACCTTGAAATTCCTGAGCTCTAAGCCCAATACTGGTTAAAACCAGAGCCGTCAAAAACAAAATAATTTTATACATGGTTTACAAATTTTTCAATAAGACGAGGTTCATATTCATTTGTTACAGCATTGGTTTATAAAAAGATATAGACATGCGAAAAACGAAAAAGTTTAATTGTAAATTAGCGAAATGAAGAAGTATGTAATGTTTTTTGTAGCATTTTCGTTTTTATCCCAATGCTATTGTCAAATCAAAGGAATTCCAATGCAAATAATGGCGAACGCTCCCAAAACAGTCACGTTTTTGGCTTACGACGCTTTTGAGTATGTTTACACTATAGAAAATAACGTTTTCAAGAAAAGCAAAGGCTCCGAGAACTGGGAATACAAAAACATCACCTTAGGAAAAATCACCAAAGTTGATCTTCAAAATCCACTCAAAATAGTGTTGTTTTACGAGGACTTCAATACTGTCATTCTACTCGACAACCAACTCAACGAAAGTCAGAAGATTAATTTTTCGGAGCACCCCACACCTATCAATGTCACCGCCATTGGAATAGCCGCTCAAAATCAATTGTGGATCTACAACAACCTCAACCAACAAATTGGATTGTATGACTATCTCAAAAACGAGTACAAAACCATCAGTACGCCAATTTCAACAAAAATAAAACAGTACACTACTGACTTTAATGCCTTTGTATGGATGGATGACAATGGAGAAGGCTACTCCTGCTCGTTATTTGGCGGCATTAGAAGTCTAGGTAAATTTCCAAATGCGGATCAAGTCCAAATCATTAATTCCAGTCAAATACTCTACAGTTTAGACCAAAAAATAACACTCTTGAGCCGTCAAAAAGATGCTGCATGGACAAGTACGCCACTTCAACTCCCCGAAAAAAGGTTTGAAAAATTCTATTACCAAGCCCAAATTTTAGCTATTTTTACAACCGAAGGAATTTATAATTTTAAAATCATACTACCGTAATGCACATAGCAGTAGCAGGAAACATAGGTTCAGGAAAAACTACCTTAACACAATTATTGTCGAAACATTTTAAATGGGAACCACATTACGAAGACGTAGTTGACAACCCTTATTTGGAGGATTTTTATCACCAAATGGAACGCTGGTCCTTTAATTTACAGATTTATTTCTTGAACAGCCGTTTTCGTCAAGTAATGCAAATTCGCCAAAGTGGTAAAAAAATCATTCAAGACCGCACGATTTATGAAGACGCGCATATTTTTGCTCCCAACTTGCACGCGATGGGATTGATGACCAATCGAGATTTTCAGAATTATACTTCCTTATTTGAATTGATGGAAACGATGGTACAACCACCAGATTTGTTGATTTACTTAAGAAGTTCCATTCCAAATTTGGTGGGACAAATTCACAAACGCGGTCGCGATTACGAAAACTCTATTTCTATTGACTATTTAAGCCGTTTGAATGAGCGTTATGAGGCTTGGATCCAAAGTTATACCAAAGGAAAACTTTTAGTAATTGATGTTGACAATATCAATTTTGTAGATAACCCAGAAGACTTAGGAAACATCATTAACCGAATTGATGCAGAATTGAACGGATTGTTTTAGAAACAGCTATCTCAGATTTATAAAAACGTTTCTACTGGATATTTTGTGAAAAGGTTAAATTTACAAAATGGAATACGATATAAAAACGATACTAGAGAAAATTATTTTACCGATTCAAGACGGCTGGAAATTATCAAAATTAGAAATTGATGAAGAAAAACT
>NZ_JAPZSU010000023.1 GCF_027531905.1 Flavobacterium sp.
ATTAGGGCTTTTTTGATGAAGGTGTTCTAACACTTCAATCTCTTCTTTTTTTAGGGTTACATATCTCATAATGAGATAAATATACAAATTTAACTACATATAAACAATAAAATACGACATTATTTTATTCTGATTACTTAAGTCTGAAATTAATAGCATTTTTTTGTTTGCGCCGATGTAAATTCCATAAAAAATAGCTGGTGAAATTATCCATTTTCCGAACCAAATTTTGGATTATTAGCAGAATTTGAAGTTACTCTGATTCTACTAGCAATACCTGATTTATTTGTTAGATAAGGAATAAATGATGTTCCAATGCTGATGTCACCTAGCCCTGTTTTATTAATCGTATTTGAGTTAGTTGAGATTAAAGGAGCGTCAAATCGAATTGTCCAGGCGCGATTACCGATGGGTTTTAATACCCTAAGGTTGGTGGTGTTATAGGTACCGTTTTTTGTGTCTAAGTATTCGTTAAATAAAACAAGGCTTTCTTTAAAATAAGTAAATCTCGCTTCAGAAAAAGGGTTTTGTTCACTTCGAATTGTTTTCTTTTCTTGAGCAATAAGTACTACGGTCGGTACTATAAATGATAAAAGGAACAATAGCTTTCTCATAAAAATTCAAATTATGAGAGGCTAATTTAATAAAATGAATTGATTTTTAGGTTTTTGTGTTTTTGTTTTTTGATTGATTAGTTTTTGAAAACTAAAAAAAAAACACCAAACGTGTCATTTGATGTTTTTGAAGTATAAAGAAATATTTTTTTATTTATTCCAAATGCGCCAAGCTTTCTCAGCTTGTAGAATGAGCATATCTAGACCATTTTTGGTTTGTGCTCCACGTTTTTTGGCTTTCTTTAGAAAAACTGTTTCTGCAGGATTGTAAATCAAATCATAAGCAATATGTTTTTCTGTAAAGAATTCATAAGGAATGTCTGGAAAATTAGCTGTATTCGGACTGGTTCCTAGTGGAGTTGTATTGATAATTATAGTATGGTTTTCAAAAACAGTCGCGTTGAGTAAATCGTAGCGAATGGTCTTTTCTTTGTTTTCTCTTGAAACAAAGGTGTACAAAATCCCCAGTTCTTCCAACGCAAAAGCAACTCCTTTTGCTGCGCCACCCGTGCCTAAAATCAAAGCTTTTGTGTGATGGGGTTGCAATAGTGGTTCTAATGATTTTTTGAATCCGTAATAGTCGGTATTGTAGCCTTTTAATTTTCCGTTTTTGGTAAATTTAATGGTGTTTACAGCGCCAATTACGGTTGCTTTTTTTGATAATTTATCCAAAAAAGGTAATATCGCTTCTTTGTAAGGAATGGTAACATTCAATCCTTTTAAATCAGGATTATTTTTGACTAATTCGGTAAAATAATTAATGTCTTCAATGTCAAAATTTTCATAGGTATAGCCTTCAAAAACAGGATCTTTGAACTTTTCTGTAAAATGACCTTTAGAAAATGAATAGCTAATATTGCGTCCGAGTAATCCAAAACGCATCTTTAGAGAATCAATCATTGTTATTTTTTATGTTTTGCAATATAGTTTTGAACCATTTTTCGATTCCAAACTACAGGGAATAAATCTTCTATTAAAATATAGTTGTCAAAATTAAGTCGTAACGCATTGCTTAAATGAAATTTTCCTTTGGTTTCGTCTTGGATCATCAGGTATAATCCAGATAGACGATATTCAATTTCGTTTTCCTCTGGAAAAAATTCTGCCGCTTGTAATAAAGTTTGTATCGCGGTTTCAAATTCACCTAAAAATTGTAAAATATCTACCCAAAACAACCAAGTGTCTAATTGATAATCGCCAAATTCAACAGCTTTACGGTATCCAAATTCAGCTTCTTCATAGAAGTTCATTTGTTTATTGATAGAGGCATAGCGTTTCCAGTACAAACGATTTTGATTGTCAATTGCCAAAGCTTTATTCACAAAAAACAATGCTTTTTGGTAGTTTTTTTGACGCATGTAAAAATCTGTGATGGCTATCCAGCCTTTGTCCAATAAAGGATCTTCATGAACGGTTTGGTTAAAGAACTTTAGAGCCAATACTTTATTTCCTAGTTTTTCATGGCATTTTCCAATGCGAAGCAAAGCATAAGAAGTTGCATCATCTAATTCTATAGTTCTAGTATAGCTTACGATTGCTTCTTCATATTTTTTTAAGCGTTCTAAAGCTTTTGCTTTTTCCATAAAAGCCCCCATGAATTCTTCGTCGATTAATGTGGCATAATCAAAGGCACGAATAGCGTTTTCGTATTCTTTTACGCTATAATGCAAGCGTCCTAGTTGATGCCATGCAATTTCGCTGTAAGGATTTCTATCGATGTATTTGATGAGATAAGCAATTGCTTCTTGATTTTGATCTAAAAATTCAAAACAATACACTACGTTATACAAAGCAGATTGATCTTCGATGTCTTCTTCTAAACATTGGATGAAACTTTGTTTGGCTGATTCTAAATTGTCCATAAACAAATATTCCATGCCAATTAAGTTATAGACATCTGCATAATCATCGGTATATTTTAAGGCGATTTGGAGTTGTTCAACTGCTTTTTCATGTTGGTCTCTTTTGGACCAAATATTAGCTTTTTGAATAAAAATTTCTTCGTTTGTAGGCTCAATCGCATACAATTCGTTTAGCATTTTTTCGGCCAAATCTAGTTTATCATCGTAAACTAACATTTCTACCTGAACGAGTTTAAGTCCAGTAGATTTAGGATGTTGATCTAGTGCAAGTTTTAAGGCTTTTTTAGCTAAGTTGGCTTTTCCAATATCTAGGTAATGAAGAATAATTTCTTCAAATTCCTCGGAGTCAAAAAAGAACACTTTGTTGGTCTTCAACATCGACTCAAATTTGGATAAAGACAAGCTGTAGTCTTCTTCTTCGTTGCTTAATTGCATACTTAAATTATTTTGAGTTTGCCTAATTTAAAATTAGGTAACCTTAGTGTTAGTGTGAGGTTTTTTTGAAATTGTTGTGAACAATTTAATTAACAAGCCTTTTTTATTTTCTAGACCTTTTTCGGTGTCCGCTTGAAGCTATTTGTTTTTGCTAAATGCTACTTCATTCATTACCTCAAGAAGGATGGCGCAACCTTCTCTAATTTCTTCTTCTGAAATAGTTAGCGGAGGAGTGATTCGTATAGCGCAGCCTTCAAAAAGCAACCAGAATAGAATTAACCCTCTGTCTTGACACTTTAAAATAACTTCGTTGGTGATTTCTGCATGTTCCGTCATGGCTGCAAGCATCAATCCTTTACCTCTGATTTCTTTTATCAAAGGATGTACCAAAAGACTTCTAAACAGTTTTTCTTTCTCTAAAGCAGCTGTCATGAGATTTGTCTCGGTAATTTCCTGCAAGGTGGCCAAACTAGCTGCCGCAATGACAGGATGCCCTCCAAAGGTGGTAATGTGTCCTAATTTTGGATCATGGCTCAATAAATCCATCATTTCTGGTGCAGCTGTAAATGCGCCAACGGGCATTCCGCCGCCCATTCCTTTTCCCATAACCACTATGTCTGGGACTACATCGTAGTTTTGAAAGCCAAATAATTTACCTGTTCTTCCAAATCCTGGTTGAATTTCATCGACAATCATCATAGCTCCTACTTCTGTGCAACGTTGTCGTACTTTTTTAAGAAAATCATTTTCTGGTTGAATAAAACCAGCACCACCTTGAATGGTTTCAAGGATGATACCTGCGGTTTTAGTCGTTATTTTTTCTAAATCGGCTTCGTTATTAAAGGTGATAAAATCCACATCGGGAATTAAAGGCCGAAATACTTGCTTTCTTTCTTCAAAGCCCATAACACTCATGGAACCCATGGTGTTTCCGTGATAGGCATTGTGGCATGAGATTAATTGGCTTCTGCCTGTGGTTCTTCTTGCTAATTTTAAGGCACCTTCAATGGCTTCTGTACCAGAATTGACTAAATAGGTTTTCTTTAATGGTTCAGGTAATTGTTCCGCTAATAGTTTACAAAAAGCAACAGAAGGACTTTGAGAATATTCGCCGTAAACCATAACATGCGAATATTTATCTAATTGATTTTTGATAGCATCATTCACCCGCTTGTTTTGATGTCCCAAAGTACAAGCGGATACGCCAGCTACAAAATCTAAATATTTCTTATTATTTGTGTCGTAAATGTAGGAACCAATGGCATGCGAAACTTCCATTCCTAATGGGTAAGGTGAAGTCTGTGCTTGGTATTTGATAAAATCTGTATTCATTTTGAATGCTCAGTTTAAATAAAATGTTAGATTCATTTCATTATGGATGTTTTGAATACTTAAATCCGCTTCAGCTATTTTTTTGACTTTGCTGTAGGTTTCTTTTTGTCGTAATTCAATGTTTCTTTTCGGGGTTTAATGGGCACGCCCGCTCGATCATTTGCTATTTTAGTTTGTTTGGCAATTTTTTCGTTGTCGATGTTTTCTTCGGGAGGAAAAATGTCGTCTTTGGATTTGATTCGTTCGTCTCCTCGCCAGACGAGTCCTTTTAGTTTCCGGGCATTTTCGGGAAGATCTTTCTCAGGAAAAATATCACCATCTACCTCTTTGAAGAAAGTAATGGTTTCAATGGTATTTTTATCAAAGACAATATTGATTTTACTACTCTTATTTTTGTTGATTCCAATAAGCTCATTATCGTCATTTCTCATGTAATAAATGACTTCGGTATTTTTGATGATGTCGACATCGTGGAGTTTTCCCTCTTTAAATTTTCCGAATAAATTCTGCCCTTTCACTTGATTAAAACCGGTACCCAAGGTGTCTTTAGAGACGATGAACGTGTTATTGAGGACTTTTAAGGAATCTAATTTTTCGGTTTTAGAATCTCCAATTAAATGCATGATGTCGCCTGTAATTTGATTTTCTGCATTCCATAAAATCGGATTGCCAATGAGTTTTGTCAATGCTGTTTTGGTGCTAGAATGGATAGAATCGCATTTGCCGCTCATATCCGTTTTGTAAAAACGAACATTGTTGAAAGCTCTAATGATTCTATTGCCTTCTTTTCCTGTGACCATTAATTTTTTTCCGTGAATATAGACAGAGTCATTTTCTACAAAGTTAACCGCTAGGGCTCGTTTGGTCACAAACATAGAATCTTGCTTTTTGTAAATTTCGGCATAATGTCCTTTTACAATCCCTCGATTAATCGAATCTGTTATTTTTACATTTCGCGTTGCGGATGCAAATTCTTTATTTCGGTCATAATATAAACTATCTCCCTTAATTAATCGGTCGTTATATTTGATATAGGATTTATTTAAAAAATGCGCTAAATTTTTCTTTGTGTCGTAAAATCCTTTTTCTGTATAAATATAGTTGGCTTTGCTGGTTATAGTCGATGGACCTAGTAAATAGGAATGTCCCGAGTTACTATAATAATCCAAATGGTTGGATTTGATAACATAAGTTGGATTGGTAATTGTAACTGCCGTCAAAAATTGAAACTTCTTTTGAGTTACGTAATACCTACCAGATTTACTTTTGAGCGTATTTTCTTTGTTGACAATGGTGCCGTTAGTATTATAAAATACTTCTTGAGTATTGCGATCAAAATTAATGGTATCGGTGGCTAAAGTGGCATCTGGTGAGCTCATAACCGCATTTCCAGTTGCGAACGCTTTTTTTACGTTACCACTGTATTCCGCATATTTACTATTTAAGAATAGTGTGTCTCCTTGAACCAACTGCACATTTCCAAAGGCTTTGATGTAATTTTCTTTTTCAAAATAGTAGGCTTTGTTACAAGTCATCACTACACCATCGTGAATAATACGAACGTTTCCTGTAAATAATGCTGCATCAGGAGCTTCGATTTGATTAACGGTAAAAAAATCGGAATATTCTACAACAATTTTCTTGGGAGCCTGTGCCAATAAGTGAGGAGTAATGCTAATTATCAAACAAAAACGGATAATATATACTAGTTTCTTCAATGGGAAAAATTTTTGTCAAATTTATAAAAAACCAATGGAGTATAGGTTTATTATGATTTATTTGTGTCTGTTAAAATTATTGTTAAAAATAGAATTCTTGTGTACTTCAAATTACTAACAATTTTGTTTACTCTCACGTTGTAGTAGTGCTAAAATAAAGGAGGTAATTGCTAAGGTTGTATTAAAACGGCATATTTTTAGGGCTTTTTTTGTAAATTTAGAAAATCGAACAGTTATTTCTTCATTTTTCATAATTATGAGAAAATAATAAAATTTATCTACTATGTTTAAAAAAATAGCCTTAATTTTCTTTGCAGGTGCATTAGTGCTAGCCGCAGGATGCAAAACTAAAGATCTAAAAATGAATTCAGAAAAGAAAGCAACCACCGCAGAACACAAAAAAGTGGTCTATCAAGTTTTTACTCGTTTATTTGGAAACACCAACACGACCAATAAACCTTGGGGAACAATTGAAGAAAATGGAGTAGGTAAATTCAATGATTTTACGGATAAAGCCTTGCATGAAATTAAAGATTTAGGGGTGACTCATATTTGGTATACAGGAGTGCCACATCATGCTTTGGTTCGCGATTATACTGCTTATGGAATTTCAAATGACGATCCAGATGTAGTAAAAGGTAGAGCGGGATCACCTTATGCAGTTAAGGATTATTATAATGTAAACCCTGATTTGGCAGTCAATCCAGCCAATAGATTAGCTGAGTTTGAAGCATTGATAGCAAGAACTCACAAAGCAGGAATGAAGGTAATTATTGATATTGTTCCGAATCATATCGCTCGTAAATATGAAGGAAAAAGCAATCCAAAAGGAGTTAAAGATTTTGGTGCCGATGATGATGTTAGCGTTGAGTACAAAAGAGATAATAATTTTTATTACATTCCTAATACACGTTTTGAAGTTCCAGATGCTCCGAAACCACTTAATGGAGAAAATCATCCTTTAGCAGATGGAAAATTTGATGAATTTCCAGCAAAATGGACAGGAAACGGCTCAAGAATGGCAAAACCCGATAAGAATGATTGGTATGAAACAGTAAAAGTAAATTATGGTATTCGTCCCGATGGAGGAAAAGATTTTCCCGAACTTCCAGCTGGTTTCGATAAAAAAGATTATAAAGAACATTTTGCTTTTTGGGCAGATAAAAATGTACCAAATTCTTGGGTAAAATTTAAAGATATTGCCTTGTATTGGGTTGCCAAAGGTGTAGATGGCTTTCGTTATGACATGGCCGAAATGGTGCCTTATGAATTTTGGAGCTATATGAACTCGGCTATTAAAATGGCTAATCCAGATTCTTTTTTAATGGCTGAAGTTTACAATCCAAAAGAATACAGAAATTATATTCATTTGGGTAAAATGGACTATTTGTATGATAAAGTTGAAACTTATGATAAATTAAAAGACGTAATTCAAGGAAGATCGTGGCCTGATGAAATTTCAGGAATTCAATACAATATGATGGATATTGAACATCATATGTTGCATTTTTTAGACAATCATGATGAACAACGTATTGCTAGTCCAGAATTTGCGGGTAGTGGCGAAAGAGGAAAACCTTTAATGGTTGTTTCTGCTACTTTGAGTTCTTCACCTACTATGATTTATTTCGGACAAGAAGTAGGAGAGCCAGCTAAAGAAGATGCTGGTTTCGGAACACATTCGAGAACATCTATTTTTGATTATATCGGGGTGCCCCATCATCAACGTTGGATGAATAATGGTAAATTTGATGGAGGTCAATTGTCTTCAAGTGAAAAAGAATTACGTGATTTTTATAAACGTCTTTTGAATTTTTCATTAAAAAGTTCAGCTTTGATGGGAGGGTATCAAGAAATTCAAGGCGCTAACAGAAATATCGTACAAGGATATGATAAAGATTTATACACTTTTGCGCGTTGGTCAAAAGAGGAACAATTGATTGTAGTTGCCAACTTTTCTTCGACTACAGCCAGTATTTATGAAATGAGAGTTCCAGCAGATTTACTTGAAAAGTGGAATGTCAAAGATGGGGCGTATACTCTTGTAGATCAATTGTATGGTAAATACAAAACAGAATTAATAGTGACCAATGGAGGGGGTAGGGCTTCAATAGCCATCGCTCCATCAGAATCTTTCATATTAAAATTGCAATAAAAAGTTAGTTTTGTTTCATAAAAAAAATGCTCCGTAATTGGAGCATTTTTTATGGAATTTAATTTGTATTCGAATAGATTTTTCGCTTGCAACGTCTAATTTATTTTTTCTTAAAGGTTGCCTGATAATTTTCGTTGACTTTATTCCAATCAATGACATTAAAAAAGGCATCGATATAATTTTTTCGTTTGTATTGGTAGTCAATATAATAAGAATGTTCCCAAATATCTAAAGCCAAAATAGGTTTTCCGTGATAACCAACTACAGGGACTAAAGGCATCAATGGGTTGTCCTGATTTTGTGTACTAGTAATTTGGAGTTTTCCTTCACGATCTACCACTAACCAAACCCAACCTGAACCAAAATGCTTTGAAGCAGTGTTTTTAAATTGAGTAGTGAAATTTTCAAAAGAGCCAAAGTCTTTAGCAATAGCTCCTGCCAACGTATCTTTAGGAACGCCACCACCTTTTGGCCCCATTATTTTCCAAAAAAGACTATGATTGTAATATCCTCCAGCATTGTTTCGTATTTCTGGATTATTAATGTCAAGTTTAGTAAGTACTTCTTCAATAGACAAATTTTCTAAAGGAGTACCTTTGATGGCTTTGTTTAAATTATTGGTATACGTTAAATAATGCTTAGAATAATGCAATTCAAGCGCTAATGCTGAAATTGATGGCGATAAAGCATCGTATTTATAGGGTAAAGGTTCGACCTGAAAAGAACCATCATCTGCCTTTACATCTTCTGGGTTACCAATGGTTATTTTTTGTTCAGCAGCTGGAAGAGGGACTTCTACGACCTCTACAAGTTCTTTTTTATTGCAGCTTGCTAACAATATAAGGGATAAAAAAAGAGTTGCTAAAAAAAAATATTTTCTCATGATTCTCTATTCTTTTAATAAATCGTTTACAGTTTCTACATATAAAATTTTGGCTTCTTCTTGAGTTAAATGACTGATTTGAATCCAAGCATTAGTTTTAAAAGCATTTCTTAAGTCAAAAGTATCGTTTCTATTGTAATTGGAGGTTCCAAAAGTGGCTTGTTTGTAATAGGCATACAAACGCAACATTACATCTGGAGGCAATGGTTTACTCATATTAGAAGCCTTTTCAAAAGCTTCTTGAAAAAGAATGTCTAGCGCTTCGTTGGTCATTATGCTTTTGTTGCAATAATAGTTTTTCCACCTACTGCTTTTTGATTTAATTCCACATTTATAGGAGTTCCCAAGGGTAAAAACAAATCTACCCTTGAACCAAATTTTATAAAACCTGCATCTGTACCTTGTACAACCTGCATTCCTTCTTGTGCATAATTAACAATTCTTCTAGCTAATGCTCCAGCAATTTGACGGTATAAAACAGCTCCAAAGGTTGTATTCTCAACAACTACTGTAGTTCTTTCGTTTTCTTCGCTAGCTTTTGGATGCCAAGCTACAAGGAATTTCCCTGGATGATATTTACTAAATTTTACAATTCCACTTAAACCGTATCTGGTGACATGCACATTGATTGGTGACATGAAAATAGAAATCTGTAGTCGTTTGTCTTTAAAATATTCTCCTTCATAAACTTCTTCAATTACAACTACTTTACCATCAACAGGTGCAAGAATTTGGTTTTCATTTAAAATTACGGTACGTTTTGGATTTCTAAAAAACTGCAAAATGATAATTAGAAAAACCAAAGTTGCAATTTGTATGGTCATTTTAATCCAATTGGTAGAAATGAAATAATCAGATAATAACAAGACAACTGCTGTAAAAGTAGTTCCTAATAAAATGCTTGGGGTTCCTTCTTTATGAAACATAATTTAAAATTTGGTAAAATAAAAATATAATCGGCGCTACAAATATAACACTATCTAGTCGATCTAGTATGCCTCCATGTCCTGGCATAATACTTCCGCTGTCTTTTACTTCGGCAATTCGTTTGAATTTAGATTCAATTAAATCTCCAATTGTTCCCATTATACCAACGATTAAAGCGATAAAAGTCCAAATTAGTATTGATTTTTGGCTAAACTCAGGTTTGGGTTCTATATATAATTTTGAAATTAAATATCCTGCAAAAACTGCAAAAGCAATACCGCCAAGGAACCCTTCAATGGTTTTTTTGGGTGAAATTCTTTCAAATAATTTGTGTTTTCCCATCGATTTTCCAACGATGTATGCAAAAGTGTCATTGGTCCAAATCAATATAAATAAACCAATAATGATTTTAGGGTTATAATTAGTTACACCAAACGAGATTTTGGTTATAAAAATAAATGGTAATGTTATGTAACCTAAGAGGTACAAGTATTTTGATGAGGTACTTATCTTTTGAACAGAATCATAAAATAAAAACAATATGCATTTTATTGATACTACGAGTGTTACTGCTAATAAAATCAAATCCAATTGATGTATATTGAGGTTTAGATCTAATTGAGTTTGTAATGCTCTATTTAGGAATTTGGTTGTTTCAATATTGTAATGGCTCAATAAAGTAACGGAAATGTAAAAAACCGAACTGAGTAAAATAGGTGCAATTGAATTTACTTGTACTAATGAACAAAATTCATAAACTGCGATAATCAAAAAAATACCAAATAGTATAAAAAAACTTTCAGTTGAGTATAATATTGAAGCTAGTAATAAGATGATGTATACTGCTCCGGATATGGATCTTTTAAGCGTTTCATTCATTTTATAGATCCTCTAGTAGTATAAGGTATAAGTTTTTTGCAGCACTTCCATACTGGGTGAAATCTTCTTCTTGGGCTTTTTCAAAATATTTTATGGTAGTGATGTTGCTAGGATATTCTCTTTTGTATTTGTTTTTAATAGCACTAAGTATTTCGCTTTTACTTGGGATGATTTGACTTGGATATGCAATTATTACCATGTTTACTGGTAATTCATTGGGTTTTTTTTGTTTAATTTGGTTTGAAGAAAAGGAAATTGAACCTTCGTCAGCAACTAAATTTTCGCATGTTGCCAATAAAAAATTGGGGTTTTGAGGATTATCAAATAGAATGTTGTTTTCTTTTAGTAAAGGAAATAAAGTCGATTCGTAACAAATTGCTTCGCCTTCAAACCAATCATTTTCCTCCAATATGTTTTCAAATTGTTCATTTACTTCCGACATTGAATCGCAATAAAGAAATTTACCTCCGTTTCTCTTAAAATTAAAGATAAAGTGCTCATCAATAGGGATGTTTTGTTCAAAAGAGAGTTTCTGGCTCTCTTTTTCCTCATCTGAATTTGTATGACCAGAACTAAAAAATTTTCTGAAAAGACTCATATTGGGTTACTATTCTTAATAATCTATTGGAAATTGGTCAAAGATAAAAAAATCTTAATTCAAAAGCGGGTTTTGAATTAAGATTTTAAAAAATATACATTTAAGATTTTAATTATTTAAGAAACAGTTTCTTCTAGATTTTGGTCAAAAGAACGCTTCCCAAATATTGTTTCTAAATCATCTTTGAAAATGACCTCCTTTTCAATCAGAATATCAGCTAATTGATTGAGTTTGTCTTTGTTTTCCTCTAATATTTTGATGGCTCGTTGGTATTGTCCTTCAATTAATTCAGAGATTTCCGTGTCAATAATTTTAGCCGTATCATCAGAATATGGTTTTGAGAACCCGTACTCATTTTGACCTGTAGAATCGTAATAAGTTACGTTACCAATCTTATCGTTCAATCCATAAATAGTTACCATTGCTCTGGCTTGACGAGTTACTTTTTCTAAATCGCTCAAAGCTCCTGTAGAGATTCTATCGAAAGTTACTTTCTCTGCAGCTCTACCTCCCATAGTTGCGCACATTTCGTCTAACATTTGGTCTGTTCTCACGATTTGTCTTTCTTCTGGCAAATACCAAGCAGCTCCTAAGCTTTGTCCACGAGGAACAATGGTCACTTTAATAAGTGGAGCAGCATGTTCTAGCATCCAGCTAACGGTTGCGTGACCTGCTTCATGTATGGCGATAGCTCTTTTTTCATCAGGGGTGATGATTTTGTTTTTCTTTTCTAAGCCACCAATGATTCTGTCTACGGCATCAAGGAAATCTTGTCTGTCTACCGCAGTTTTGTTATTACGTGCAGCAATAAGCGCAGCCTCATTACAAACATTGGCAATATCGGCGCCAGAGAAACCTGGTGTTTGTTTCGCTAAGAAATCTAAATCTAATCCTTCTACTTTTTTGATTGGAGCTAAGTGAACAGCAAATATTTCTGCTCTTTCTCGAATATCTGGCAGGTCAACAAAAATTTGTCTGTCAAAACGTCCTGCACGCATTAAAGCTTTATCTAAAACATCTGCACGGTTAGTTGCTGCCAAAACAATTACATTGGAGTTGGTGCCAAAACCATCCATTTCTGTTAAAAGTTGGTTCAATGTGTTTTCGCGCTCGTCGTTTCCGCCCGACATATTGCTTTTTCCTCTAGCTCTACCCACTGCATCAATTTCGTCAATGAATATAATGGCAGGCGATTTTTCTTTAGCTTGTTTGAATAAGTCACGAACACGTGAAGCACCCACACCTACAAACATTTCTACAAAATCTGAACCTGATAGGGAGAAGAAAGGTACTTGAGCTTCTCCTGCAACAGCTTTCGCTAAAAGCGTTTTTCCAGTTCCTGGAGGGCCTACTAATAAAGCTCCTTTTGGAATTTTACCTCCTAGATTAGTATATTTTTCAGGGTTTTTTAGGAATTCAACAATTTCTTGAATTTCTTCTTTTGCTCCTTCTAAACCAGCAACATCTTTAAATGTGGTTTTGATATCTGTTTTTTCATCAAATAATTTTGCTTTGGATTTCCCTATATTGAAAATCTGTCCACCGCCACCAGCTCCACCACCAGACATCTTGCGCATGATGAAAATCCATACGGCAATAATGATGATTATAGGTAATAAACTGATTAAGATATCAGACCAATTGTTTTTTTGTAAAAAGTTAAAATCTTTTAATTTCCCCTCTTTAACTGCTTTTTCTAATTTGGTTTGAAAAATTTGGTCGTTACCAATTTCTAAGGTGTAATGCGGACCTTTGTTAGGTCTGTCAAAAACATCTTTGGCTACTTTTCGATGTGTAGCTTCTTTCAAAGCAGCAGGAGTAAGGAATACCTCAGCTTCTGATTTGTTGTAGACAATTACTTTTTCAATCTGTCCTTTTTCTAAATAGTCATTGAATTTAGAAGAAGTTAACTGTGATGCTTCTTGTAGGCTCGAACCTCCAGTTGCAAAGTTTATTAATAAAAAAATGATAAGTATCGCTGCGTAAATTAACCAAGGACTTATTTTAAATTTATTGGAATTTGGATTATTCTCTTTAGCCATTAGAAGTTAAGTTTCTTTAGTATTTGTTTTCGATAGTTGTAATTTTGGCATCACCCCAAAGACTTTCAATGTTGTAATACTCGCGGATATGCTTTTGAAAAACGTGAACCACAATATTCACATAATCCATCAATACCCATTCTGCATTGTCAGTACCTTCAACATGCCAAGGTTTATCTTTAAGTTCTTTGGATACCGTTTTTTGAATAGAGTTCACAATCGCATTTACTTGTGTGTTAGAAGTACCGTTGCAAATTATGAAATAATCACAAACGGCGGTGTCAATTTCTCTTAAATCAAGAATATCAATATCATTTCCTTTTACCTCTTCGATTCCTTTGATGATGTTTGCTAATAAAACGTCATTATTAATAGTCTTTTTCGCCATGAATTATTTGTATATAAGTTTGTAAAGTTACCATTTTTTGTGATTATTTTTGAACCTTAACATAATATTAAATTATGTTTTTAAAAAAATAGTACATGAAGTTAATCAAACTCGATGCCATAGATTCTACAAACGATTTTCTTAAAGGGATTTCGTCACTTCCTGAAACCGTTACTTTTACAGTTGTTACAGCTGAAATGCAAACCAAAGGGAAAGGGCAAATGGGACAAAAATGGGAATCTGAACCGGGTAGGAATTTGATAATGAGTGTTTTGCTAAAAGATATTTTTAATGATATTAATGAGTTGTTTCATTTGAATATTGTCTTTTCCTTAGCAGTTATTGATGCCTTAAAAAGCTATAGGGTTCCTGAATTAAGTATCAAATGGCCAAACGACATTATGTCATACAATAAAAAAATTGGTGGCATTTTGATTGAAAATAGCATTAAAAGTGATGGAAGTATAGAGTCGATTATTGGTTTAGGACTAAATGTCAATCAAACCAGTTTTATTGATTTGCCTAAAGCAACTTCTTTGTCTTTAGTTTGTGAAGTAGAATTTGATAGAGAATTGTTATTGCAATTGATTGTTGATACTTTTAAACAAAAAATTGTGTATTGGAAGGAAAATGAAATTCAGTTTTGGAAGGATTACACTAATTTACTTTTTAAAAAAGGGATTCCAATGCCTTTTGCAGATGAAAACGGATCTCATTTTATGGGGATTATTCAAGGAGTTTCTGATATAGGAAAGTTACAAGTCTTGTTGGAAGACGATAGCGTTGCGGAATTTGATATCAAAGAAATTCAGATGTTGTATTAAAAAAAAAATGGCAAAAAATAATTTTTGCCATTTTAATAGTATTCAAAATATGATTTATAATTTGGTCATATTTGTTGCTAATGTTTCTATAAATTTCCCAATAGGTCCTTTGATCATCATCGCCATCATGGGATTGAATTCGCCTTCGAAATCCAATTTGACTTCACTTGAAGCTTCAGAAACTGCATCAATTGCTGCAGTAAGTGTAAAAGGTAATTTGTCGCTTGCTGCTCCTAGAACCACTTTGTTTGGTACAACTTTTTCTTTCATTTTTAGTTTGATTTCAGGCATTCCTTTTAATCCAAAAATAAAAGCGTCATCTCCAATCACTTCAAATTTTGCAATGTTATCAGGCATTAATTTTTCAAAGTTTCTGACATCTGTCAATAAATCAAATAATTCTTGTGCAGATTTTGAAACAGTAACTTTAGGGCTTTCTAAATTCATTTTTTATCTATTAAATTGTATTATTCTCAAACGCCCCAAGTTGAAGGAGAGGCATTCCATTCTCTTAAGGTGCTTTCTTCTTTTTCGGTAATGTATTGTTTTGCAACCGCCAAATTGAGTAAATTTTGGTAATTACTTAAGGTATACAAATCTAAATTGGCATTTTTGAAGTTTTCTTCTGCTACCTCAAAACCATAAGTAAAGATAGCAGCCATACCTTTTACAATAGCCTCCGCTTCTTTTAGCGCTTCAAAGGCTTGCAGGCTACTTCCACCTGTACTGATAAGGTCTTCAACAATAACAACGTTTTGACCTTTTTGCAAAAAGCCTTCAATTTGGTTTTGTCTACCATGCTTTTTAGGTTCAGGTCTAACATATACAAATGGAAGACCCATACTTTCTGCCACAAGCATTCCAATACCAATGGCTCCAGTGGCTACACCAGCAATTACATCTGGTTTTCCAAATTGCTTTTCAATATGTTTAGAAAATTCGTCTCTGACATAATTTCTTATCACTGGAAATGAAAGAATTAGACGGTTGTCACAATAAATAGGGGATTTCCAGCCAGAAGCCCATGTAAAAGGATTTCCGGGATTCAATTTAATTGCATTTATTTGCAAAAGCAATTCGGCTGTTTTTTCGGCAGTATCTTTATTAAAAATCATAATACAAATGTATAAAGTTTTTGTTAACGACAAACCACTTTTTTTGACAAATCAAATCTCTAAAGAGACCGATTTTGAGTTGTTTCTTTTGGAGAGTATTGATGTAGAGCGTATTATCGTCAAAATATTTCAGAATAAAATCCAGAAAGCCTATTTGTATCACCCTGATGAAAGGGAAATTATGAAAACATTGAAGGCAAAAATACCAGTCTGTAAAGCTGGGGGTGGTTTAGTCTACAATAAAAAAGGCGAGGTTTTATTTATTTTTAGAAACGGAAAATGGGATTTACCAAAAGGCGGAATTGAAAAAGGGGAGGAGATTGAAATTACCGCAATGCGTGAGGTTGAAGAAGAAACGGGAGTTAATAAATTGCAAATTGTAAAAAAACTACAAAAAACCTACCACGTTTTTAAGCGAAATGGCAAATACAAACTCAAAGTGACCCATTGGTTTGAGATGCAGTCTAAGTTTGAGGGAACTCCACAGGGACAGCTTGAAGAAGGTATTGAAAAAGTGGCCTGGCTGAATCCTGAACAAATCAAAGAGGCTTTAAGAAATTCCTATGAAAATATAAAATTGTTGTTTGAAGACGAAAAGCTCCTAAAATAGGAGCTTTTTTTGTTATAAAATACGATATACCGGATAGTTTAGGTGAGCTTTTTCATAGTAAACCGAATGTTTGTAAATCCAGACCAATTGTGCTTCTGGATTTTTATTGAAGACAGTATCTTTTGCTTTTAAGGTTTCAAATTCATTCTTTAAACTAGGGTTTTCTTTCAATAATTGAGCGGCGGTATCTTCGAAAACATAATCAGAATAGCCTTCTTTTTGTTGTAATAGTGTATCAAAGAAATTCCAATTGAAGAAGGAATCTACGCCTTCTGGCTCAAGGGTTTCTAAGAGGTATTTTACTCCTTTTTGTTGTGTAGTTATCAAAAAATCTCCTTTTCTAAAAGATACTTTTTCTATTGTTGACTTCACATTTGTATTACGATGTAAATAATGACCTTCGTAGGCATTGGACGTGGTTTTGTAATCTGCAATACGATAACGTTCAACGGTTATTAGCGTATCGTTTTCTATCGCTTTCATTTTGATTTCGTTCTGTTTTAATAAATCAATTATTGGCCAAAAACCTTGTGGAATAACATAGTATTTAGGAATTTCTATTTCCTTTACTGCCTTATACTCTTTGATAAATGGAACTTCTTTTTTGTACGGTTTTGTTCGATCATAAAACAAACGATTTCCTGTGGTTGCGTCGCTTTTTTTGTAACTAGCTTCAAAGCCTAGGAAAGGAATTGTTGTTTTTTTGGTGGTATCCAATTCCCATTTGATAGTGTACTTTTTATTTGGTAAATATTGCGTTTCATTTTGTATACGAAGCGTTTTTATTTTTTGATGATTGGTATCCGTGAAATCTATGGCAGAGCGCATGTACTCATACGTAACTTTCACTCTATCGGAATACTTTTTTAACATGTGTGTTTCCACAACAAACCCGATGGTATTGAATAATGAAGTGTAGCCTGTGGTATAACGTGGACTTTCAAAAAATTGCCCAAAACCTTTGTCTGGGGTATCGGAAAAAGTATTGACGTAAGGGGTGCTTTCTATTTTCTTTTTTTGTAGATCATTTACAATTGAGGGCATCATTTCTTCATTTAAAAAATTTCCCAAAACATTTCCTAGTTTGTTGTGTTGGGTCATGATGTAGGTCAATTTATATTGATAATCTGATCCATTACTCACGTGATTGTCAATAAAAACATCAGGGTTTGTTAAATGGAAAATTTCAACGAAACTTCTAGTGTTTTTGGTGTCTGATTTTATGAAATCGCGATTCAAATCGTAATTTCTGGCATTGCCTCTAAAACCATATTCTTCAGGCCCATTTTGATTGGCTCTTGAACTCGTATTTCGATTCAAGGCGCCACCAATGTTATATACTGGAATGCACACCAAAACGGTATTTTTAGGTACTTTAATTTTACCTAAGGCCAAGTCACGATACAATTGCATACTGGCGTCAATGCCGTCAGGCTCTCCAGCATGAATTCCATTATTGATTAATAAGACGGCTTTATTGTTTTTAATTTTTTTAAAATCAAACTCTTTTTCCGGATTGAAGATGACAATATGTAACGGCTTACCACTATCGGTCAAGCCCATTTCTTGAATTTTGATGGTAGGGAAATCATTGGCTAATAGTTGGTAATATCGAATAGTTTCTTCGTAAGTAGCCGATAGGTTTCCATTTCCTTTTTCGAAAAAAGTATCGTATTTGTTGTTTTTTTGAGCTACAACAGAAAGTGAAAAGAATAGAAGCAGTGTAGAAATGAATTTCATGTATTTATTTTTTTTGAGGAAAATTCAAATATACTTATTTTTCTTATATTTTGATTATTACTAAGATGCTAATCCCTGAAAATAGGCGCTACCAACTATTTTAACTACTTTTGCACCATGAATACACCGCACAATTTTAAACCGATTCTTGCCAGTTTAGGGATTTCAGACCTTAACGAGATGCAAGAAGTATCGCATGATGCTATTATTAACGAAAACAATGTTTTATTGCTCTCTCCAACTGGATCAGGAAAGACATTGGCTTTTTTATTGCCTATTTTTGAGTTACTCCAACCTGAAATTCTTTCGGTTCAATGTTTAATTTTGGTGCCTTCTCGTGAATTAGGACTACAGATTGAACAAGTTTGGAAAAAAATGAGCACGGGTTACAAAGTAAATGTGTGTTATGGAGGTCATGCTATTGATACCGAAATTAAAAATTTAAGTAATCCACCCGCAATATTGATTGGAACTCCAGGGCGAATCGCTGATCATATCGATCGTGGTACTTTTCGTTTGGATAAAATTCAGACGCTGGTTTTGGATGAATTTGATAAGTCTTTGCAACTTGGGTTTCACGAACAAATGTCTTTTGTGATTGGAAAATTGACTAAACTCAATAAACGCGTTTTGGTTTCGGCTACTTCGGGCATCGAAATTCCTAAATATACTCGTGTAGTAAATCCTTTGATTTTGGATTTTATTCCAGAAAGTAAAGAAGAAAATAATCTTTCGTTGCAAATGGTTGTTTCTAAAGACAAGGATAAACTCATGACCTTATTTCAATTGATTTGCTCTTTGAAATCGGAAGCGGCGATTGTATTTTGTAACCATCGCGATGCTGCGGAGCGCATAAGTGATACGCTGAATGAAAAAGGGATTTATGCTACTTATTATCATGGAGGTATGGATCAAGAAGAACGGGAACGTGCTTTGATACAGTTTAGAAACGGAAGTATGAGTTACTTAATTACTACCGATTTAGCAGCTCGTGGATTGGATATTCCAGAAATGAAGCATGTTATTCATTATCATTTGCCTTTAAAGGAAGAAGAGTTTACACACAGAAATGGTCGTACTGCTCGTATGTTGGCTTCAGGAACGGCTTATTTAATTGTAAATGAAAGCGAAAAGAAACTCGATTATATTGATTACACCATGCCAGTAATGGAAGTAAGTTCGAATGTAGTTTTGCCAAAACCTCCTCAATTTCAAACCATTTATATTAGTGGTGGGAAAAAGAATAAGCTCAATAAAATTGATATTGTAGGGTTCTTTTCTCAAAAAGGGAAATTAGAAAAAGGTGATTTAGGTTTGATTGAAGTCAAAGATTTTATCTCCTTTGCTGCTGTAAAATACAATAAAGTTAAAGATTTGCTTTCCAATATTCGTGATGAAAAAATGAAAGGAAAGAAGTTTAAAATTGAAGTGGCTAGAAAAGTCATAAAGAAAGAAGAGGAGAAGTAGGCTCCAGACTTCAGATTAAGAAGAATAAACATATCTTTTAAAAACAACAAAAACGTCTTGAGAAATCGAGACGTTTTTGTTTAATGCGAAGTGATTACTTCTTACTTGAATTAACCCGTTTTGGGAAAATATTTATTACCACATAGAATCATAGAATTTATAGTTCATTAAAAGAAACAAATAGACGTTTTACTATTCACATAGCTCATCTATTGTGAGAAATAGTGCTATTTCTATTTTTTCTATGTTGATTTGCTATTAATCTATGGCTCTATGTGGTTAAGTTTTTTATTTTATATGAATTTCATCCAACGGGTTTCAATTATATTTTCTTGACGTATTGTGTTATGATTACAATTTGTTGACCATCTACTTTTCCTTCAATATATTCAGCATTTTCATGATCCAAACGAATGTTTCTTACGGCAGTTCCTTGTTTGGCCACCATGCTAGAGCCTTTTACTTTTAAATCTTTGATGAGTACTACAGAGTCACCGTGTTCTAGAATTACACCATTGCTATCTCGGTGAATGATTTTGTTTTCGTCTTCTTCGCCTTCACCTGTAGCTTTTGCCCAAGCTAAATCCTCTTCTTCAAAATACATTTGATCGGCTAGTTCTTGATTGTGTAAACGACTTAACATTCTCCAAGAAAGAACTTGAACCGGAAGGTGTTCGCTCCACATGCTGTCATTCAGGCATCTCCAAAGATTAATGTCCATTTTTTCAGGATTTTCTATTTGGTCAATAAGCGTAGCGTTGATTAAAACAGATTCATCTAGTCCACCTTTTCGAGTGGGAAGAATTTGATATACTTTTAAATCTTCGGTAACACCTGAAAGTTCACATTTTCCTCCACTGCGTTTGTTTAATTCTCTTTCTATACTCATTTTTAGTATTCTTAATTATTTGGCAAAAATAGAGCTAATTACTAGCTTCTACAACTTGTTAGGCGGATTGTTGCTATTTGTGTAATTTTACTCTTACTGCGTCTGGGACTAGCATTTCATATTCGCCGTGGTTTCGAATAACATCACGCACAATACTCGAGCTGATATAAGAAGTTCGAGCTGCTGTTAATAAAAAGACGGTTTCTATTTTAGAAAGTCGGCGATTGGTATGTGCAATGGCTTTTTCGAATTCAAAGTCGGCTGGATTGCGTAGCCCTCTCAAGATAAAATTGGCTTCAAGTTTGTGACACAAATCGATTGTCAATCCTTCATAGGTAATCACTGTTACTTTAGGTTCATTTTTGAAAGTTTCTTCAATAAAGCGTTTTCTTTCGTCTAATGAAAACATGTATTTTTTTTCGGCATTGACACCAATTGCAATTACGATTTCATCAAAAAGGGAGATGCCTCTTTTAATGATGTCTTCGTGACCTAAGGTTATCGGATCAAAGGATCCTGGGAATATGGCTTTTTTCATTTGTTTTTTGTGGTTGTGAGTTGCTTGTTTTTATGAGCTCAGTGGCTTAGAATCTTAGCGACTCAGAAACTTAATTTAGTGCTAACTCAATAGCATTAGTAAACAAATCTTCAAGAGAAATTCCAGCAGCTCTCGCTTGTTGTGGAATCAAACTTTCGGTAGTTAGACCAGGAATAGTATTCATTTCTAGCATGTGCGGTTCGCCATCGACAATTATGAATTCACTTCTAGAGAAGCCTTTCATTTTCAAAACTTCATAGGCGCGTTTTGCAATTTCGCCTACTTTTTGAGTCATTTCATCAGAAATACGAGCGGGAGTAATTTCTTGTGATTTACCCTCATATTTGGCCTCGTAATCAAAGAAATCATTGTCAGAAACAATTTCAGTAATCGGTAAAACGGTTATTTTTCCTTGGTAGTTAATTACACCAACAGAGACCTCTGTTCCATCTAAGAAACTTTCGATGATGATTTCGTTATCTTCTTTATAAGCAACTTCGATAGCGATTGGTAATTCAGCTTCTGTTTTTACTTTAGAAATTCCAAAACTAGAACCAGCTTTATTCGGTTTTACGAAGCAAGGCAATCCTACTTTTTTTACGATTTCGGTAGTATTTATAAGGTCGCCTTTGTTTAGATAATACGAAGTTGCGGTTTTGATGCCATAGGGTTTTAAAACCGATAAAAGATCTCTTTTGTTAAAGGTCAATGCGGCTTGATAGTAATTGCATGCCGTTTGTGGAATACCCAAAAGTTCAAAATAGGCTTGTAGTAATCCATCTTCTCCGGGAGTTCCGTGAATAGCATTGAACACACAGTCAAAGGTAATTTTTGTTCCGTTTACAGTTACCGAAAAGTCATTGCGATCGATTGGGAATTCGGCATCATTTGCATCTACATACACCCATTTTTCTTTGAAGATGTGTATTCTAAATCCAGTATACTTGGTTTTGTCAAGGGTTTGGTAGACTACGTTTCCGCTAATTAGGGAGATTTTGTATTCACTAGAATAACCTCCCATGATGATGGCAATGTTTTTCATTTTAAAAGTTTAATCGGTTAACCGTTTAATCGATTAAAAGATTAAACGTATTCAAAACAAAATTATCATTTTTTTTGAAACGAAATACCTTTATCTTTGTTGCTTCTTAAAAATTAATTTATGAGTTTACGTAAGTATCTTACTAGTCGCGTTTTTTTCGGTCAATTGTTTATAGCTATTGCTATTATTGCTGTTTTGGCTTATTTGTTTATGCATTGGTTAACATTTACAACCGATCATGGGCATGAAATTGCGGTTCCGAATTTAGCTAAACTAACCGAAGAACAAGTAGAAGAGAAGTTGGATGATTTGGACTTGGATTATGAGCTTTTAGACTCTGTAGATTATAGAGATGATTATCCAAAATTTAGCGTAGTAGAGCAAGATCCTTTACCAGGAACCAAAGTAAAAGTAGGTCGAAAAGTATACATTAAAATTAATTCTTCAGGATTTTCTTCAGTTCAGATTCCAAATTTAATAGAGAAAACCTACCGTGAAGCCGTACCCACGCTAAAAGCTTTAGGACTTGAAGCAGGGACAGTCACTTATATTCCGAATTTAGCCAAAGACATGGTTCTTGAAATGCGCTTTAAAGGTAGAAATCTAAAAGCGGGAGATCGAGTTTTGAAAGCCTCTAAAATTGATTTGGTCTTAGGAGATGGAAAAGCTACTTATGAAGATGAAGCGGCTAAAGATACTTTGCAAGCGCCTGCTGTAGAATCAGAAACACCTTTGAATGAACAATAATACCGAAACATTAGATTTAGAAGACGAGTTATTTGAACATTATCGATTTGAGGTTCCTAAGGGGCAAGCTATTTTGAGAATTGATAAGTATTTGATGAACTTGATTCAGAATGCTACCCGAAATAAAATTCAGAATGCCGCTACGGATGGGAATATTTTTGTAAATGATATTCCTGTAAAATCCAATTATAAAGTCAAGCCTTTTGATGTAATAACGGTGATGTTATCGCATCCACCCTTTGAGAATCATATTCTTCCCGAAGATCTTCCGTTGAATATCGTTTATGAAGATGCTGCTTTATTGTTGGTTAACAAAGATCCTGGAATGGTGGTACATCCCGGACATGGGAATTATACGGGAACTTTAGTGAATGCTTTGGCACATCATTTTGATAATCTACCGATGAACAGTAGCGAGCGCCCTGGATTGGTACATCGTATTGATAAAGATACTTCGGGTTTGTTGGTAGTTGCAAAAACGGAAGCAGCTATGACACATTTGGCAAAACAATTTGAGGCCAAAACTACAGAACGTGAATATATTGCTTTGGTTTGGGGAAATGTTGTTGCTGATAGCGGAACCATTGAAGGGAACCTAGCACGTCACTTAAAAGATAGAATGCAAATGGCTGTTTTTGATGATCCAGAAATTGGGAAACCAGCTATTACTCATTATAAAGTGTTAGAGCGTTTTGGTTATGTTACTTTGATTTCTTGTCAGTTAGAAACAGGAAGAACTCACCAGATTAGAGCGCACATGAAACACATTGGTCATCCGTTGTTCAATGACGAACGTTATGGAGGGCATTTAATACTTAAAGGGACAACGTTTACAAAATACAAGCAGTTTATAGAAAATTGCTTTAAAGCCCTGCCGAGACAAGCTTTGCATGCTAAAACCTTAGGTTTTGTTCATCCAACGACAGGCGAAATGATGCGTTTTGATACAGAAATACCAGCAGATTTTCAAGATTGTATTGATAGATGGCGCAATTATTGCAAGACGCACGAAACTAGCGAAGAAGAATAAACAAAAGGACTTGTATTTAAAACAAGTCCTTTTTCTATTAAAGAAGTATTTTCTCAATCAGAATACTGTTCTGGTTGTTGTCAAAATACGTACACGTTTTTTCGATGATATTTACGGTCCATTGTGCTATCCCGCATTGAGCAGCTTGTTTGCAAAAAGTCAAATAATCGGTTTGACCTTCTTGATGCATTACTAAGAATTCTATAAATCGTTCTTTATTTGCAGAAGTAGCTACTGCTAAAGTAGCATAGGTTTCTGTAGCCGTCGTTCTGTAGTTATCCGCGCCAAAATATTCAACATGACCATCGGCAACAAAAGTATCATAACCTAATACTCCTAAGTTGATTAAATCTTGAATGTACTTTGGGAAATCGGCACCTGATTTTACTTTAGCATGCGCCGCTTTAATTTGAGCAATTGTAAACATAATTTTTTTATATTAAAGTGAAATAAAATCGGAAGTTTTTGGAAACGAATTCAATGCATCGACAACAATTTGAGGGGTAGGTTGGGCTAATTTTCTTAATTTGGTGTCCATCCATGCACCATCTACCGTAATGGTAGCACACAAGACCTCGTCTCGGTAAAATTCATGTACGATAGACCAGCGTGAAGCATCGGGTTTCATTTTTGCAATTTTCGTTTGCATAACAATGGTATCCGAAAGGTTAATCTCTTTTCTAAAAACACATTCTTCTCTAAATAAAACAGGACCAAAATGTTCGGTTTTCATCACTCGCAACGTTAGACCTAATTCTTCTAAAATTTCAATACGATGTTGCGCGCCAAAATCATAATAAGCACTGTGTCGCATATGAAAATTGGGATCTAAATCGGACCAACGAAAGGAAAGTTGTTTGCTAAAGGTAGCCATAAGTATTTTTTTATTCTTTTGTAATGAAACGACAAAATTACAAATATATATCGTTTTGTGGGAGAAAGAAATAGAAATTGCAAGCTCAATTATTGCTATTCAACAAAGTTTAACTTGTTGTTTTTTTATACGTTGGTTTATTGAATAATGCATTTACTACTTTAAAATTGTGAATATCTATTTATAGAAACGTTCCTTTTTATTTTAGCTTACGTTATCTTTGGCTCCCTAAAAAAAAACAAAATGAGCACAATTTGGTACGAATGCAAAGTAAAGTACAGAAAAACCGATGAAACTGGCGGACAAAAGATTACCACCGAACCTTACTTGGTAGATGCCTTATCCTATACCGAGGCTGAAAAAAGAATCAACGAAGAAATGGCGGCTTATATCAGTGAAGAATTCAAGATTACCAACATAAAAGTGGGCAATTATGCCGAAATACATCCTTTTGAAAATGCCGATCGTTGGTTCAAATCAAAAGTGTCTTTATTGGCTTTTGACGAAGAAAGTGGCAAGGAGCGCAAGACTAATATGTATCTTTTGGTACAAGCCAATGATGTAAAAGAAGCATTTGATAACACGACTATTGCCATGAAAAACACCATGGGTGAATACACAATTCCAGCTATATCTGAATCTCCTATTATGGACGTTTTTCCTTACTTTAGTGGAGAAGAAGACGAAACGGAAGCACTTGAGCGTTTCAATGCCTTAAAAGCATCTACGGCACCCAAATTCGATACGGACACCTATGAAACCGAAGCCTTAAAAGCAGAATTACTTGAAGAAATGGAATAGTTTGTTTTAGTTTTATTTAATCAAAAAAACCTGCAAAAACTTTGTCTTTGCAGGCTTTTTAATGTTTTGTGAAACAGAATCTATTTATCAATCGATCCTAAAACACGCTTCATGAACGTGTTCAAAGCTTCTTTTTTATCTGTACCTGTTTTCACCATTTTATTTACTTCCAAAGCACCATACATATTCGAAATCAATTCGCCTATCACATCCAACTCTTCGTCTTTCAAAGAAGGAACTTCTGTAAGTGCTTCTAAAACTTCTATAGTTTCAATGATGTAATCTTGGTCGTTTTCTTCTATAAATTGAGTCAAGTGTTTGATAACAGGTAATTTCATTGGAATAAATGTATAAAGATTGGAAATAATTGTGAGTTAGGGTAACTCGTTTTCTTAAGCGATTTCTTTTACTAAATCGGCTAAAACTTCTGCTTTATTAGTTTGTGTTTCGTTAACTAATTTTCCTCCAACAAACGTAGCAAAAGTAGGTAGGTTACTCACATTAGCTAACTTTCTAGATTCAGGTGAATTTTCAGCATCCACCAAAACAAACGTTAGGTTTTCGTTTTCAGTGGCCATTTTTTTGAATTTTGGTTTCATAATTCTGCAATTACCACACCAAGAAGCCGAATATTGAACCACTACTTTTTCGTTTTGTGCTACCAAAGCACCTAACGTATCTTCGTTTAATTCGATTAACATAATTTAAATTTTAAAATTCATTTTTTTAAAATCCCAAATTCCAATTTTTGATAGTCCTAAAACGAACTACATTGGAATTTGGAATTTAAAATTTGGAACTTGTTATTAGTTTAAGCTTAAGTATTCAGCAGTACTTTTTCTGTCAGCATTCATTGCTTCTTTACCAGCTTCCCAGTTAGCAGGACAAACTTCACCTTTTACTTGAATGTGAGTGTAAGCATCTACCATACGCAAATATTCGTTTACGTTACGACCTAATGGCATATCGTTAACACTTTCGTGGAAAATTTTTCCAGTTTCGTCAATCAAATAAGTAGCTCTGTAA
Organism: Flavobacterium sp.; assembly: GCF_027531905.1. GTDB lineage: Bacteria > Bacteroidota > Bacteroidia > Flavobacteriales > Flavobacteriaceae > Flavobacterium. The sequence goes on from NZ_JAPZSU010000023.1 coordinate 26,537, forward strand.
GTTACGTTAGAACCTTCAAGAATTACAGAATCAGTTTCTTCGCTGTAGCTAGTAGATTCGATATCCAAAATACCTAAAATGTTAGCCAAGTTTCTGTTAGTGTCAGCCAAGATTGGGTACGTTACTCCCTCGATACCACCATTGTTTTTTGGTGTGTTCAACCAAGCAAAGTGTACTTCGTTAGTATCGCAAGAAGCACCAATTACAATTGTATTTCTTTTTTCAAATTCTGGTAAAGCGGCTTGAAAAGCGTGTAATTCAGTTGGACATACAAAAGTGAAATCTTTTGGATACCAGAACAACAATACTTTTTTGTTGTTGTTTACTGCTTCTTCAAAAATGTTGATTTTCAAATTGTCTCCCATTTCAGAGATAGCATCAACCGCAATACTTGGAAATTTTTTACCTACTAATGACATAATGATTATAATTTAAAATTTTGATTATTTCTGTTCGGCAAAGGTAATTAGTAAGTGTACGAGTTATTCAAAATTTTAATTATAATTAACTATAATTGGATAGGAGTTGCTTATTTTGTAAAAAATCAACAGTTTTTAACGAAAACGTAGTAGATATTTTAAAATATTGATAGCTAGTGGTTTGTGGGTGTATTTTGGCTAATTTTTAGGAGCAGGAAACTTTAGGCTCTTATGGAAACAAAGTCCCGCTCTCCGCTATATCTTGCTTGCCGAACCCCGGCAATCAAGGATGCCGCTCCCATCGGGGCTAAAAAGCAGCAATGGGCTTTCTTGTGAGCATTAGTCAAAAAAAAACGATAGCTTACAACTATCGTTTCTATATTTTTTACATTTAGTTATTTCAAAAGCAAAGTGACGGGTAAAGTTCCTTCGTATGCTTGGTTCAATACTATTTTTTGAGCCGCTACTTCTTGAAATTCAATAAGGTCTTGATAGGCTACGACAACAATTTTGGTGGCCATAATATTCTGAAGCACTTGCAGTGCATACGGATTTCCAAACAAATGAAACACTACTTTCTTAGTCAACACCACTTCACTTAGCCAAGTGATTAATGCTTCTTCAATTTCAAATTTTGCCAATGGTTTGGCCTTCGGTACAAATAAAGCAATAACCAAAGTGTCATATTTGTCTATTGCTTGTAGTTTTTCCTCCAGATTTTCCTCTCCCAATGCAATCGAAAAAGAATCTCCCTGAATGGTATCTTTTAATCCTTCAAAGAATGGATTATCACTTTCTCTATAAACACTCACTTTTGCCACGCTTCCACCATTACTAATGAAGTCAGATATAGATGAGGTGCTGTCTTTTTTTACTAATGTGATGGCTTTTTCAGCACATTTTTGGTTGATTATAGCTGTAGATTTCCAATCTAAATCAGTTGTTTCAATTTTGCTTTCAGTAATCAATCCAGCTTGTACTTTGCATTTCCAAATACGTTCAAAACTGGCTTCAATTCTTGAAATATCAGCTCTTTTTAAAATTTCCTGAATCCCTTCGGGTACATTTTCTGCAAAGCACAACACATCGTTTCCAGCATTAAAAGCTTCCCATTCCAAAATCCCTTTAGTTGGGTACAGTTTGGAAACACTATGCATATTCAAAGCATCCGAAATCACCAAACCATCGTATCCCAATCGTTCTCTAAGCAAACCTTCAATCACTGCTTTTGAAAGTGTAGCCGAGGTATTTGCACCATTGTTTAGAGCAGGAACAGCCAAATGCCCAATCATTATAGAGTCGACCTTGTTTTCAATTCCTTCGATAAAAGGAACTAATTCATTAGATAGTAACTCGTCTAAGTTCTCATTCAGAACGGGCAATCCTAAATGCGAATCGACATTGGTATTACCGTGACCTGGGAAGTGTTTTAAACAACCCAAAATTCCCGCAGCTGTCATTCCTCTTAAATATTCCAAAGCAAAGGTGGTAACTTTGTTTTTGTCTTCTCCAAAAGACCGATACCCAATTACAGGATTGTTTGGGTCAGTATTAATGTCTGCCAAAGGAGACAAGTTGTAATGTATACCAGCCGATTGTAAGTCTTTTCCAATTTGTTTTCCTATTTCATAGACCAACTCTTTATCTGCTACAGGAATAGCTCCAAGTGTAATGGCATAAGGATATTGAGGTGTTTTTTCAACACGCATCGCCAAACCCCATTCGGCATCTATACTCATTAATAGCGGAGTTTTTGCCGCTTTTTGGTAACGAATAATTAAGGCTTTTAATCGCTCGTAACTTTCATCATTGAATTCAATTTTTTTGTTGCCTTCATAATTGGTAGCCGCACTAGCTCGACTATGAAAAAAGGTCAAACCACCAATATTGTATTCACGAATCAAGTGTTCTGTTGCCTGAATGTTTTCCTCGCTGTCGTTAATAAATACAGCGGGAAAAAAGAATTGTCCTATTTTTTGTTCGGTTGTCATTGTTTATACTTTAAATTAGTATAGGTATGTTAATGAATTACGGATTTGAGGATAAAAAAAGCTTTTTTTACTTAGTTTTTGATAATGATTTTGAATTTACAAGAGATTTCATTTGTGTAATGGCTATTTCATTCAACTTTATTAATCTTTCTTGCTGATTAATTTTTTGTGATATTAGCATTGCATTAATACTTTCAAGATTTGATAGCACAACAAGTTGTTCAATTGTTGCTGTATCTCTTATGTTGCCTTTTTCATTTTGATTTTCGCTACGCCATTCTTTAGCGGTCTTACCAAAAAGAGCTACATTTAAGATATCAGCTTCATCAGCATAAATTAAATTTTTTTGATGAGTAGTTAAGCTTTTTGGAACTAAATTTTCCTTTATAGCATCTGTATGGATTCTATAATTTATTTTAGAAATAGTCCTTTGTAAATTCCATTCAAGTTTATTTAGACTGTTCTCTTCTGATTTTAATCTTTGGAATTCTTTAACCAAATAAATTTTGAATTCTGGACTTATCCACATCCCAAATTCAAAAGCTATATCTTGATGAGCATAAGTACCACCGTATCTGCCAGAGGTAGCTTTAATGCCAATTGCATTAGTTTTTTCTACCCATTCTTTTACACTTAATTTGTAGTTATTTAAGCCTGCTTGGCTTTTAATTATGGCGAATTCGCCATAATTAAAATTTGAATTATGAATTCGCTCCCAAATACCTAAATATTCAATAGTATTTCTGTTTCTTAACCAATCCGATATAAAAAAATCTCCATCTTTAGCTTTCAACATATCAGTGATAGAAATATAATCTTGATTGTTGGATTGAATTATCGTTATCTCTTTTCCTTGTACGTTTAATTTTGCCATTTAAACTACAGTTAATCAATTTGTTTTAGACTAAATTTACTTTTATAGAATCAAATTAACTTTCTTTTTTTCCAAAATCATAAGGAAAAATCAAAAAGCGAGATAAAATAATTCCGGGAATTGTTGCTAAAAATACCCAAATAAAGAAGTTACCATAACCCAAATACTCTTGAATATAACCACTTGCCATTCCGGGAAGCATCATTCCCAAAGCCATAAATCCAGTAGCGATAGAGTAGTGGGAGGTTTTGGATTCTCCTTCGGCTACATAAATCAAATACATCATGAAAGCAGCAAAACCAAAACCATAACCAAATTGTTCAATCACAACGACCGCAGTTATGTGTGGATTTAAATTATAATCAAAAATAATCTTTAAGAATTCAAAATGAAGGTTAACAATATCTGATGGATGATAATGCGATAAATAAACAAACCCAATAATTGGCAAATGCATCGTTAAAATCATTGGGAGCATCCATTTTCCTAGACCGTCCCTCGAGATGACGATGCCTCCAATGATTCCACCAATTACCAAAGCGAATACTCCAAAGGTTCCGTAAATAATCCCAACATCTTCGGTACTTAATCCCATTCCGCCTTTGGCTACATCATCAATCAAAAAAGGAGAAAGCATCTTCATCAATTGTGATTCTCCCAATCGATATACTAATATGAATGTCAGAATCAATCCAATTTGTTTCTTTTGGAAAAAAGTAGCGAATACTTCGGTAAAACTTCCTTTATGATTGGCATTACTTTTTATGTATTCCTGTTCAATTTCTGGGTTTGGTGTCATAAAAAAGTTGTAGACCGTGATGAAAATCATAATCAAAGCTACAACGAGCATAGTATACGACCAAGCTTTACTTTTGTCTCCGTATTTTTCTTCTAAAAATCCAGCCAAAAGTACAATTACACCATTGGCGGTAAGCATCGATAAACGGTAAAAAGTACTGCGAATCCCTAAGAAAAAAGATTGTTTGTCTTTGGTTAACGCCAATAAATAGAATCCATCAATAGCCACATCATTAGAAGCAGAAGCAAAAGCACCCACCCAAAATAAAGCCAAACTCAATACAAAAAAATGTTGCATCGGAATGGTTAATCCAACGATTAAAAAAGCAATGGAAATGACCAATTGCATTGCCAAAAACCATTTTCTTTTGGTAGCGTGCAAATCGATAAATGGACTCCAAAGCGGTTTAATCACCCAAGGCAAGTAGAGTAAACTAGTGTACATTCCAATATCTTCATTGCTGATGCCTAAATTTTTGTACATCAAAACAGATACTGAAATGATTATGGCATACGGAAAACCTGATGCAAAATTCAAAAGCGGTATCCAAAGCCAAGGCGTTTTTTCTGATTTCATAAAGTGTTCGGAAAGGGTGGGTTAGTCTTCTTTGGGTAAATCAATGATGGTCTCTTTGCTTTCATTGCCGTAAAAGTCAATAAAAGTAAGGGCAAAAGCTTTTTTCTTATCAACATCGCTTAGTGAAATACTAAAATTAATTATTGTTGCTTTTGGGTCAACAAAATATTTCTTCATAATTTGACTGGCTTCTTGAAGGTCGATTTTAGAATCTCTTTTGGCACCATACACCACTACATAACGAATTTTTGTATTCAAAGGTATTGGTAAAGTAAAAGTACAATTGGCCGAATCAATTTCAATTTTATTAACTACAGGTGTATCGATTACAATGTGTTTAGAATTGGGAACAGGCAATGGAATGGCAGGATATTTATATTGATGACTTTGTAACAATTGCGTAACGTCTCTATTGCTGTTTACAAAGCATTTGGCGCTGAAAAATGCATTCCCTTGCACGTTGGGATAGCTTCTGGTTAAATCAATTTGGTTGGGAATTTCGTGAATGTTGTTCCATTTTTTATCTGAATCGGCTTTGATTTTGTAACTGCCGTTGCCCATGTAGAGATTAACACCACTCGTATTTTCTGACCACCATTTTAACAATTTAGCATAAGAAGCGGTTTTGTGGTCAATGCTCCAGTACAATTGGGGCAACAGGTAATCAATCCATTTGTTTTGCATCCAAAGAATGGGATCGGCGTACAAATCATCATAATTGGTTTGTCCCGATTGTGTATCAGAACCTTTTGGATCTACTGACTTGTTTCTCCAAACGCCAAAAGGGCTAATGCCAAATTGCACCCAAGGCTTGTGATTTTTGATGACCGAATGAATGTTTTTGACAAAAGTGGTTACATTGTTTCTTCTCCAATCTTCCAAGTTCATACCGTTACCATATTTTTTGAAAGATTCCGAATCATTAAAGGCCTCACCTTTGATTTTGTAAGGATAAAAGTAATCATCAAAATGAATGGCATCTATATCGTATTTTTGGACTACTTCTTCAACCACCAAAGCCAAATGATTTTGAACCTCAGGTAGTGCAGGATTGTAGTACATTTTTCCGCCATAAGTAATCATCCATTCTGGATGTTTAAAAATGTCATGGTTGGGGCTCAATTGTGCTTTATTTAGATCGAATGTAGCGCGATAAGGGTTTAACCAAGCATGAAATTCAAATCCTCTTTGGTGAGCTTCGTCAATCATCCATTCTAAGGTGTCATAATATGGGGTAGGCGCTTTTCCTTCTTTCCCAGTCAAAAATCGAGACCAAGGCGCTAAATCTGATGGATAAAATGCATCACCAACACTTCGGATTTGTACAATAACTGCATTGTAATTTAGCTTTTGATAGGTATCAAGTATTTTTAAATAATCTGCTTTTTGTTTGGCAACGGAGTCGGTACTTTTTTTAGGCCAATCAATGTTGACTACCGTGGCAATCCAAACACCTCTGAATTCATTTTTTGGGAAATGATCTTTTTTTTGAGTATACCCTTTAGTGACGGTAGCTATTAAAAAAATTAAAATAGGGAGAATTACTTTGTTTTTGGTCATTTTGTAATCGTTTATAATGCTTTCAAAAATAGTTTTTTTTACTTTAGAAAAACGAATAATGTTCTAAATAAGTTCATAAAGTTGCTAGTCAAACGACATGCTTTGAAAGGTTTTGTTTTATGATTAATGGCTTTTGGGTTTAAATACATATGCGTTTAGAAAAAAATAAACCACTTTCAATGTAATTTTGAAAGTGGTTTTATTTTGGGCAAAAAAGGTAAAAATAAAGTGGTTATTATTTTTTGGAATTGAAATTATTTACCAATTTTATAAACTAATTTTATATAATTACTTCCAACTATCGGAATTCCATTGATACTTCTTCTTTCTTTCCAATTTGAGTTTCCATACATGGCATTAATGTCTACTCTTGGTAATGCATTGAATAAATATTCTACTGCAATCGAATCAGAGATGTGAATCCGATAGGCTAGATTAGCACCTATCGATAAGTGAGAGCTTTTTTGTTCAACGGAAATGCCTCCTCCCCAATTTCCCCATCTGTTGATCAGAGTGGGTTCTATCGATGGAATTATAACAGATTTAATATGCATGCTGCCAATTCTTGCATATAGCGGAATGTGGTACCCTAAACCTATGGTGTTTTTACTAAATTGAATCATATCAAAACGTTCATAACCTACATTAATTTCAAAATTCCTTGAAACCATTGCAAATTGTAAAAAATAATTCAAACCACTTTTATTATTCGTAGGTTCACTGCCAGAAACCAAGTTTCGCGCGTCTAATGCGCCAGAAAATGATAGATAATTTTCTTTTTCATTTTGTGCAAATGCGATGACGCTTACTAGTAATAAAATAAATGTTTTCATCGTGTTTAGGTTTTAAGTTAGAATTCTAAGGCATGTTTTTCTGTTTTTTGAGTTGTTGTTTGTTCATTAAATAGAATAGTTTTATTTTTTATGATTGAGCTCATAAATAAAAGAGCTAAGTTCTTTAGTAATTTTATCTAAATCTCTTGCTGAATCCTTGATTAGTTCAATGAATTCTAGATTTTCTTCGTTGGTATTGCCAATAATGGTTAATAGATTAGCTAGTCCTAATATATTAGTAAGTGGTAAACGAACTTTGTGGGATATGGTAAACATGATTTCTTCCAGACCTTTATGGATATCACTTTTTAGTGATTTTTCCGATCCTTTCAATTCTTTAAATTGCTGAAGAACTTGAATGCTTAAGTCTTCTTTTTCTATTTGTAAGTCAATTAGTGATTTTTTTAAATCATTAATTTCAGAAGTAAGTTTTTTTTTGGTATTTATATACGTATCCACTTCACTATCTAGTGCAATAATTTGTTTGTAATTCTTCGGATTTGATAAATAACAATAAAACTATTGATTTCTTTTTTATTATCCATTTCGTACACTTTAAGTTTATTACAATAAATAAAGAAGGTATGGAGAAGGAAAGAATTAGTGTTTAAATAAGAATTCTTTTTTTTGTCGGAATGCTTAAACCTTGTTTGGCTTGTCTAATGAACGTCTGTTTTTTATATTACTTTAAAATTAATGATATTAATTGGTATTTACTATTCTTTATCTAATAAATAAATAAATAAAAAGTTGCGTATTAACACATTTTTTAGGAAAAATTAGATAAAAACATAAATTATGTAATAATTGCATTTTAAATTATTAATTTATTTCTTACGTATATTTTCCTTTTGCTTTTTAATGACATAGATTTTTTTAAACTAATAAAAATAGGCGGAGATTATTTTTTTAGGTATAACAGATAAAAGTAATAAAATGGAAAAGTTTTGCTCACAAATTATCGATTGCAAACGTAACTACAAAGAGGTTTGAATTAGGTGATAGATTGAGATTTGCAATGTCATCAATAATGGTAATTATCTAATTTTATTTGCAAAATTAAATGCAAAAAATACATTATCAGCCAATGGTAATGGTGTGCTTTCGTTTTTGCTGCCAAATTATTTATGCTAAAGACTAAATCTTGATGCATTGGTTGTAACTGCTAAATGATGATTATTTATAAATTGCAATTTACTATGCAATTCAAAACCATTTTTTAGTTTATTTTTAGATAAAGCCAAATATTGAATTTTAATATTTTTTTGTTTCAGTATTTTTTATTTTTCGTATTAAATTAGATGATTGCATGACACATTAGTAAGATAATTATACACTATGTGATTTAGATGTTAGTAAATAATTATCATATAATTATTAATTTTCTCTTCTATATTGGTTTTATGTATATATTTGACTTTTTTATTGCATTAAAAAAGAATTATTTGTGTTTATTATAAAGTTTTGAAAATAAAGCAAGTTATGAACTAACTTGTTTTATATTTTAATGATACAATAATTTAATTTTCAGTTTTAAAAGCATTTATTTGCAAAGCATATATTAATTAACCATTACCGATAAAATTTAGAACATGGCATTAAAAGGTTTATTTAGGAAAAAGACTGTTCAAGACATTTTAAAACAAGTTGAAAAAAATAATTTAGACGGGCATGATGCATTAGGAAAACACTTAACTGCTCGTGATTTAACTGCATTTGGTATTGCTGCCATTGTAGGTGCTGGAATTTTTAGTACCATTGGTAAAGCTAGTGCAGATGGAGGTCCAGCGGTGATTTTCTTGTTTTTGTTTACAGCTGTAGCTTGTAGTTTTGCTGCATTTGCTTATGCTGAATTCGCCTCAATGGTACCTGTTTCGGGCAGTGCTTATACGTATTCTTATGTAGCTTTTGGGGAACTTATAGCTTGGATTATCGGATGGGCCTTAATCATGGAATATGCTGTCGGAAATATTACTGTAGCCATCTCGTGGAGTGATTATTTTACTGGACTGCTGCAAAGTGGTGGTATTACATTGCCGCAATGGGTGCAAATGGATTATTTAACGGCCTCTAATGGCTTTAAGCACGCAACAGCTTTAATGCAAGGTGGTAAATCTTTTGAGAATTTATCGGCTGTCAATCAAGCTGCTTATACCGCTTGGACAACATCTCCAACTATTGGTTCTTTTCATTTAGTAGCCGATTTACCTGCTTTGTTGATTATTATATTAATTACAGCTTTAGTATACCGTGGTATGAAAGAGTCGCGAAATGCTAGTAATCTAATGGTTGCCATAAAAGTGTGTATCGTATTATTAGTAATTGCAGTTGGAATCTTTTACGTGGATACAGCTAATTGGTCTCCTTTTGCACCTAATGGCGTTTCTGGGGTACTAAAGGGAGTCTCTGCGGTGTTTTTTGCTTATATTGGTTTTGATGCAATTTCGACTACAGCCGAAGAATGTAAAGATCCTCAACGCGATTTGCCAAAAGGAATGATGTGGGCTATTATTTTGTGCACACTTTTATATATTGCAATCGCTTTGGTTTTGACTGGAATGGTGAGTTACAACGAACTGAATGTTGGTGATCCATTGGCTTTTGTATTTGATAAATTAGATTTAAAATGGATGTCTGGGATTATTGCAGTTTCTGCCGTTATTGCCATGGCCAGTGTGTTATTAGTTTTTCAAATGGGGCAACCTCGTATTTGGATGAGTATGAGTAGGGATGGTTTGTTGCCAAAGAAATTTTCAACAGTACACCCAAAATTCAAGACACCTTCTTTTGCCACAATTGTTACTGGTTTTGTAGTAGCTGTACCCGCTTTGTTCCTAAACTTAACTATGGTTACCGATTTATGCAGTATCGGAACTTTATTTGCTTTTGTATTAGTATGTGCTGGTGTACTAGCCTTGCAGAACAAACCAGATATTCCACGAGGGAAATTCAAGACGCCCTATGTGAATTCAAAATATATTATGCCTCTTCTTTTAATAATAGGTTTAGTTTTTGCTTTTGGATATAATGAAAAAGCTACAATGGATTTTATTACCAATAAAACGCAAGTCAATGAACCTTCTGCCATTGTGACTTCATTGAATAAAGAAGAAACTCAAAAGGTTTCAGCCTATTTAACTGCTTTAGAAGGAGAATCAGCGGTCGAGTCATCATCAGATTTAGAAAATTTATTGAGTATACATGCCGAAGATGATTCAAAATATGCGACAGTTGTAGCTGGATTGCCAATTTCAGATGCCAAAAAATATGAAAGTGGTTTTAAGTTATTTAAACACAAAATACCTATGTGGATTTTCTTGTTCTCATTAATTGTATTATGTGTTTGGGCTTACAAACAAAATTTATCTTTAATTCCTCTTCTTGGATTAATTTGTTGTCTTTATATGATGGCCGAATTAAGTGTCTGGAATTGGATTTATTTTGGCGTTTGGTTATTAATTGGTTTGGTGATTTACTTCAGCTACAGTCGAAAAAACAGTAAATTGAATACTATTACTTTATAAAAGCATTCATAAATAAGCAACCTCTTAACACAAACTAAGAGGTTTTTTTATGCCTTAATTTAAAAGTGTTGATAAAATATACGGACTTACTTTTCTTTTAATATCTTTATACATAATGTTTTAAATTTTCATGATAGTTATTATCTATTAAAAATAATTAATCAACAGATAAAACTATGGTAAATTAGCATGCATTAAGCTATCAATTAAATTAAACATACTATGGAAAGTAACAGTAATTCTTCTAACGGAAGTGGTAAATGTCCGTTTTCTAGCGGAGCGCTAACTAAAATCGCAAACTCAGGTGCAAGCAATCAAGATTGGTGGCCTAAATCCCTCAACTTAGATATTCTTCATCAGCACGATAATAAAACCAATCCTTTAGGAGCGTCTTTTAATTATGCTGAAGAATTTAAAAAATTAGATTTAGAAGCATTAAAAAATGATTTAAAAGCTTTCATGACAGAAAGTCAAGAGTGGTGGCCTGCTGATTGGGGACATTATGGTGGTTTGATGATCAGAATGGCGTGGCATTCTGCCGGTACGTACAGAATTGCAGATGGTCGTGGAGGCGCAGGAACAGGAAACATTCGTTTTGCTCCGCTAAACAGTTGGCCTGATAATGGTAATTTGGATAAAGCCAGAAGGTTATTGTGGCCGATTAAAAAGAAATATGGTAACAAAATTTCATGGGCCGATTTGATAATATTAGCAGGGACTATGGCTTATGAATCGATGGGACTCAAAACATTTGGTTTTTCAGGAGGTCGTGAAGATATTTGGCATCCAGAAAAAGACGTGTATTGGGGAGCAGAAAAAGAATGGTTAGCCAAAAGCGGTAGTGAAGGCAGCAGATATTCAGGAGAAAGAGATTTAGAAAACCCATTGGCATCTGTAATGATGGGTTTGATTTATGTGAATCCAGAAGGAGTAGACGGACAACCCGATCCTTTAAAAACGGCACACGATGTTCGTATCACTTTTCAACGTATGGCAATGAACGATGAAGAAACGGTGGCATTAACTGCCGGTGGGCATACCGTTGGAAAAGCACACGGAAATGGAGATGCATCAAAATTAGGCCCAGAACCAGAAGGTGGCGCAATTGAAAATCAAGGCTTAGGATGGTTGAACCCCAAAGGAAATGGAAATGCTAGCGATACGGTAACTAGTGGTTTGGAAGGATCTTGGACTACTAATCCTACTCGTTGGGATAACGAATATTTTGATTTGTTGTTGAATCATGATTGGGCGTTAACCAAAAGCCCTGCAGGTGCTTGGCAATGGGAACCGACCAACATCAAAGAAGAAGATAAACCTTTTGACGCTCACAATCCATCAGTACGAAGAAATCCAATCATGACAGATGCTGATATGGCTATGAAAATGGATCCAGCATACCGAGCAATTTCTGAGCGTTTTTATAAAGATCCAGTGTATTTCTCTGAAGTATTTGCTAGAGCTTGGTTTAAATTGACGCATCGTGATTTAGGACCAAAAGAACGTTATTTGGGAGCCGATGTGCCAAAAGAAGATTTGATTTGGCAAGATCCTATTCCAAAAGTGGAGTACACCTTGTCGGATGCAGAAATCGAACAACTAAAAGTTACCCTATTAAACAGCGGATTGAATAGAGCAGAATTAATCAATACTGCTTGGGATAGCGCTAGAACGTTTAGAGGTTCTGATTTTAGAGGCGGAGCCAACGGTGCTCGAATCCGATTAACACCACAAAAAGATTGGCAAGCTAATGAGCCAGAAAGATTGCAAAAAGTAATTGCCAAGCTTACCGAAATTCAAGCAAGTTTGTCTAAAAAAGTAAGTCTTGCCGATTTGATTGTTTTAGGTGGAAGTGCCGCTATAGAAAGAGCAGCACAAGAAGGTGGTTTTAATGTAAAAGTACCTTTCCATGCAGGTAGAGGAGATGCTACGCAAGAAATGACCGATGTAGAATCGTTTGAGGTTTTAGAACCTACTAATGATGCTTTTAGAAATTTCATGAAAGCAAAATATGTGGTACAACCTGAAGAATTAATGCTCGACAAAGCCCAACTTCTTGGATTAACAGCTTCTGAAATGACGGTTTTATTAGGCGGTATGCGTGTTTTGGGTACAAATTATGGAGGAACCAAACACGGGGTATTCACCAACAATGAAGGTGTGCTTAGCAATGATTTCTTCGTTAATCTAACCGATATGAACTACAGTTGGAAGCCCGAAGGTGATAATTTGTATCACATTGTGGATAAAAAATCTGGGGCTACCAAATGGACAGCTACTAGAGTTGATTTGGTTTTTGGCTCTAATTCTGTTTTAAGAGCTTATGCTGAGGTATATGCACAAGACGACAACAAAGAAAAGTTTGTTACCGACTTTATTAAAGTTTGGACCAAAGTGATGAATGCTGATCGTTTTGATTTAGTGTAAATTTATGTTACACTATGCTATAGAAAAGTGGGCTTTTGAGCCCACTTTTTGTTTACAATTCTTCCAACGTTTTTTTCAATCTATGAAATTCTTCTACATCAATTTGTCCTGAAGTAAAACGTTTTTTTAGTATTCCCAAAGGCGAGTTGAATTTTGTGTACTTCCCTAATTAGAGTTGACCGTTTTTTAATTGTTTATCTTTCATTTTAGTCTTTTGGCTAAAACGGGAAATAACTTTTTGGCTTAATTAAAAAGCCGAAAAAAGTTATTCTCGTTTTATGCCACGTTATATTTTCTCATTATCAAAAATAGTTAAAATCGGCTTAGAAAAAGAGTCATCATTAACCCATTTATTTTCAAATTCTACTGGACTTAATTTAC
>NZ_JAPZSU010000049.1 GCF_027531905.1 Flavobacterium sp.
CTAGTTTTTCTTCATCAATTTCTAATTTTGATAATTTCCAGCCGTCTTGAATCGGTAAAATAATTTTCTCTAGTATCGTTTTTATATCGTATTCCATTTTGTAAATTTAACCTTTTCACAAAATATCCAGTAGAAACAAAATGTAAGATTACTATCTTTACACTTAACTTTAAATAGTTTGATATGAATATGATTTTACTAGGCCTAATTTTGGCTAATGTTGTAGTGAGTTACAAAGGTTGGAACGATATATATTTTTTTAGAAAATATGAATTTCATGTTGGCAGTATTCGCGCAGGCGAGCAAATCCGGATGTTGACTTCTGGTTTTTTGCATGTAGATATGTCGCACTTGCTTTTTAACATGCTAACACTTTATTTTTTCGCGCCCGTTGTTATTGGTTTTATGGGGAATTTTTCCTTTGTTTTGGTGTATTTTGGCAGTTTGGTGTTTGGGAGTTTGCTCACGATGTCTTTTCATAAAAATGATTATAGTTATAGGGCGGTAGGAGCATCAGGAGCTGTTACTGGGGTGCTGTATTCTGCTATTTTGTTGCAGCCAGACATGATGTTGGGGTTATTCTTTGTAATTCCGATTCCAGCCTATCTTTTTGGTATCTTGTATTTGTTGTATTCAATTTATGGGATGAAGGCACAAAACGACAATATTGGTCATACCGCGCATTTTGGCGGGGCTGTTGGTGGCTATGTAATTACTTTGGTAAAAGAACCGCAGTTGTTAGCTGACCATATGTTGATGGTAATTCTTTTAGCGATTCCAATTGTGCTTTTATTTGTTATGGAAAAAAGAGGAAAATTATAATGGCACTACTTTTGTTATATGCCATTGAAATAAATTAAATCAATTATAAATTAAATCCTATTCTTATGAAAAAAGTACTTGCCCTGTTATTTGTCTTTTCAATCTTTTTTGTTCACGCTCAAGACGCTAAACCCTCTCCTCAAATTAGTGTAAGCGGAGAAGGTAGGGTAAAGGTTACTCCAGATCAAGCGACTATTGTGATTACTGTAGAAACCAAAGGAGCGAATGCTAAAGATGTTAAAAAAGAAAATGACCTAAAAGTAGATGCTGTTTTAAAATTTATAAAAAAAATAAATTTACCAACAGAAGATTACAAAACCCGTCGTGTAGCGTTAAATCCACAATACGAATATGAATCAAAAAAACGTTCGTATAATGCTAGTCAAACTATTGAAATTTTATTAAAAGATTTGACTAAATATGATAGTTTGATGGAAGGTTTGGTAGATGCGGGTGTGAATAACATTGATGGTGTTACGTTTCAATCTTCAAAACTGACACAATATCAAGCTGAGGCACGAAAATTAGCCATGAAGGATGCCAAAGCCAAAGCTGATGATTTCGTGTCTGTATTGGGTCAAAAAGTAGGCAAAGCGCTAATGATTTCTGATAATTCTCAAAACTATTATCCATCACCTGCTCCAGTTTATGCAATAAAGGCTATGATGAGTGATGCTGCTGAAGCTGCTCCAAGAGAAACGTTAGCTATTGGTGAAATTGCAATTGTGGTAAATGTAAGTGTAAGTTTTATTTTAGAATAAAAAGAGAAGTTTGTATAAAAGAAAAGTCCCGATTTGTATCGGGACTTTTTTTGTGGGGAGAGCAGGATTCGAACCTGCGAAGTTTTCACAGCAGATTTACAGTCTGCCCTCGTTGGCCGCTTGAGTATCTCCCCAAGACTCATAAGCTGTTGCTTATTGTGCTAACCGGGTGCAAATATAAGAACACTTTTGAGTTCTCCAAATAAAAAATACACTTAATTTTCGGATATTTTTTAATGTATTGGTAGTGAATAAAATAAAAAAATCTCCACTAGGGAGATTTTTTTGTTTTTTAGTAGTTTGGACAATTATTTGGCTAAAAGTTCAACTACTTTGTCTTTTAAAGCAGCTCCACTTAATCCTTGTGCTACTATATTTCCAGAAGCATCTAGTACAAAAGTGGCTGGAATGGCTTCAACTTTATATTGTTTTGCAATTGGTTCATCCCAGAATTTCAAATTTGAAACTTGCGTCCATGTCAAACCATCTTTTGCAATCGCTTCTTTCCAAGCTTTTGCTGATTTGTCTAAGGAAACGCCAATGATATTTAATCCTTTTGCGTGTAACTCTTTGTATAAGGCTACCATGTTTGGGTTTTCCTTACGGCATGGCGGACACCATGAAGCCCAAAAATCAACAATGGTAACTTTTCCTAAACTTTGTTTTAAGCTAATCACTTTTCCTTGCGGATTTGGCGCAGAAAAGTCAGCTCTTCATTTTGCTGAACCTGGAGCTGCTGGAGTAGCGCCAACAGAAGGTGCTTTCATTTCAGTTAAACGCGCTTTGATCGCTTTACCTGGTTTAGTGTTTTTTAATGACTCTTCTAAACTTTCGTATAATTTCTCCGCTTTTTTAACATCAGTAGATGGGTCATTCAACATTCCTTGAATGATTAATGCACTGATGAATGATTTTGGATGAGATTCAGCATAAGAAGTATATTTTGTTTTTGATGCCGTACTAACTTCTTGTTGAATAGTCATGAATTCTTTCATCAAGCTGTTGATAACTGCGGTATCTTTTTTCGCTTGAGCATCATTCATTTTTTGCGTGTTAGCGGTTTGGAAATCTACTAATTTCTTTTGAACTTTTGTAATTTCTTCATTGAATGAAGCATATTCGTCGTTATTGTAAGTACCAGAAATTTTAGATTTTTGAAGGGTATCTTTGTTGATTACGATTTCAATAGATCCGTTTTCTAGGATGAATGGTAATTTTCCTTGAATTCCTTCAACGGTTATTAAATGAAATGCTGGTTCAGTCGCTTTACCTTCGATTTCAAATTTACCGTCTTCAACTTTTACAGTATCAATAGCAATTACACCTAGTTTGTCATCTTGACTTTCTAAAATGATTGTTTTTCCATTTTCAATTCCTTTGGCTGTACCAGAAATTGTGTAGGACGTTTTGTTGCATGAAAACAATACAACAGAAGCAGATAATAATAAAATGATTTTTTTCATTCTTGAGTTATGTTATTAGATTTTGTATGCAAAAGTATTTAAATTTATAAATTACGCACGCTATTGTAGCTTAAAATTTTGTTATTGCTTCTTTTTTTTATGTAAGATTTGTGATATAAATAGAAAAGCACTCAAAAAGAGTGCTTTTCATAAACTATTTTTTAGGAAGATTAGTCTTGATTTATTGTCTTTCTCCAAGTAAAGGCATTAAGAATATGTCTTTTAGCAAAACGACCTGGTGAATCCGCATTGACCATTTTTACATAAGTAGCTTTTGGTACACTAATGTATTCATAAACACTTCCGTTAGAAAAATTGATAATCAAACGTCCTTCTACAAATTTGTAGTCGGTAATGGTTGATGTTGCAATAGTCTCAGTATATTCAGGTAAGTTTTGTTTTATCGTCTCTGGATTGATACTTACTAAGAAATGGTAAGCTTCAATGATTTTTTTACTGTTTTCTTCTGCAGCTTTTAATCCTTCTTCATCGCCTTGAAATTTATCAGGATGCGCGTCTTTCATCGCGTTGCGATAAATAGTTTTTAACTCTTTAAGGTCTACGTTTTTGTCTACATTCAGTAGTTTGCGGTATTCAACGATTTTTTTCATAAATAAGGTAACTTATTGTCTTTTAATGTGAAGTAATGAATTAGAATTCAAAATTGACAAATTTTTTGCAAAGGTACACTTTTTTTTATCTTTTTAGTTTCGGACCAAAAAAAAATCAAAAACTAACTAAAGTTTTTGATTTACAGTATTTTAAAAAAGAGTCTATTGTTCGGGTTTCATATTAGCTTTGTCAAAATTCCTTGATTTTTTGGGATATTTATCATAACTTTTATCGCTTGGATTCTCGATAATGGTTTTGATCGTAATGACATCGCCTAATTTAAATTGTAAAGCCATTTTATAATCTAGTAAATAAGTACCACAAAAAAAGTTGTTGTCTTCGTCTTGTTCTATAATTCCTGTATATACTCCTTTTTTAAGCATTTTGCTTGGTATTCCTTTTTCCATGATTCTGAAACTTCAAATTTATAAAGGGCAAAGATACACAATAATTATGGCTATTATATTGGTTTTGGTTATTCTGCTTACCTTTGCAGCTATGAAAAACATTTTTCGACCCGCACCACAATCTTTTAAAAACACTTTTTGTGTGTTTTATGAGGTGGCTTTGGAGCAAATTGAGGGATTGGTTTTACAATATCATAGTGCCTCGGGGAGTAAGTATTATTATACTCCTGAAGGGATGTTTCGTTTATCCAATCATTGGGGGCGATTTGCAAATAGTAAATGGCGTTTGGAACCATTGGAACCTGCCTCAAGTTCTAAATTTAAAGTAGGATTTGCGCGATGGGAGGATTTTTATCCCGATAACGCAGAAGAAAAGCTGTATTACATTGCAGCTGATTACGCCAAGAGAACCGTAAATTATCAGCACAAACAAAATCCTAATTATGATGAAAAAGCGGTACTTCGAACCAGTTTTGAGACTACCAAAAGAATCAAGCAAATTCGGAATTTGTTCGAATTGACCAATTGGGCGAAGTATTTTGACTATGAAGATATAGACGAATTAAGAAAAAAAATAATTGAGGAACTTATCTATACTGAGCGCTCTCTTGAAGAAATAAAACGTAGCATACAATGGGAAGAAACAACGAAAGAAACATAAAGCAACACAACGACAAGTTGCATAAAGCCCAAGATAAGGCCAAGAAAGCGGCTATGGAGCGCAAAGCAAAATTGAAAGAAATTGTAAAAAAGTTTAACGAAGACCAAGCGTCTAATAATGAATAATATGAGCGAGAATCCGTTTGACCAATTGAAAATGCATGTGCAAGAAATCATCGACTTGATAGCACAAAAACAAAACCGTGATGCCAATAACAAATTGACCGAAGTAAGTGAAGCTTTGGACGAACTTCTCGACCATTCAGAAGATGATGCCGATTTGATCGAAATCAGCAAATATCAAGTGTTGCTGAATCAGTTGTTTCAAAAAATCAATCCTGAGGATGAACAATAGTGTTTGCCCTTGTGGTTCTAAAATAGTTTTTATGGACTGTTGCCAAAAATACATTTTAGGCTACGAAACCGCGCCAACTGCTTTGGCTTTGATGCAATCACGGTATAGCGCTTACGTGATTAAAAATGGGGACTATTTGGTAGCGACTACACACGAAAGTACAAGAAGTCTTTTTTCTAAAGATGAAATTTTACGTTGGGCTAGCGAAAACCAATGGCAACAATTGAAAATCATAGCTTTTGATAATACAACTGTTGAATTTCAAGCTTTTTTTAGAGGTCCCGATGGCAAAGATTGCATTCATCACGAACGCTCTACTTTTGAAAAAGTGAATGGACATTGGTATTATATAGACGGTGTTTTTTTTAAGACTTAGTTTTTTTTAATAATTTTAGGAATTGATATTTAATACATTTAATCATGACAAAATATAAAGCATTTCTTTTTTTGATTTTATTGTTCTTGGCTTGTAAAGCTCCAAAGAATGATTCAATAGGCATTTCTGCTAATACGAAACCTAGCAAAGGATATCAGGAACAAATAGAAAATATGGAACAACGTATTTATTTTCGAGCGATGGGTAATGAACCTGAGTGGAGCCTTCAAATAGCAGCCAATAAAATTTCATTTACCTCACTAAAATCTAATTTTGAATCATTTAATGCACCTCATGTGGACCCAATTAGGGCAATGGACGCCAATGTGAAAAGCTATCGAGTTGTTACTGAAACGGGAACTATGGTAATAACTATAGAACAACAAAAATGCACCAATGCAATGTCTGGCGAAATTTTTCCTTATACGGTTCGGGTTGAAATAGAAAAAAGTAAAGATAAATCTATCGCAAGTTTTCAAGGCTGTGGAAATTACATTGTAGACCCGCGTTTGCATGATATTTGGGTGTTGGAGAAAATGAATGGTAAGAATGTATCTTCAAGTGAGTTTGTTAATGAATTGCCTTATCTTGAAATCAATAGTAATTCTGGAACGTTTATGGGGTACGCAGGATGTAATCGTATGAACGGTTCACTCTTTTTTGAAAAAGAAGTTTTAAGATTCACCAGCATCATTACTACTCGAATGGCTTGTATATCCGAAAATAAGGAGGGTGAATTTCTACATTCCTTAGAAAGTACTACTTCATATGAGGTTGCCAATATGCGATTAACACTGACTAATCCGTCTGGAATTGTATTAGTTTTCAAGAAGGTAGATTAATTTTACCTTCTTGTTTCTATGAATAATTGATTATACTTCCTGAGATTTGAATTGGCTTTGGTAAATTAACGTTTATATTAGGTTCTTACTTTTGGCATATTTAATTCTTCACCAGCACAATCCACAAATTCATCGTCCTTAAGTGCTTTTAAACCGATTTCTATTCGAGCTTTATTTGTAGCTTCTTTGGTTTGGATGCAAGGTTTACCAAAAACTGAACCGTAAAATACTCTTCTAGTTTTTTTATTCTTACTTTTTGCCCAATAATATTTATCCAAAACTGAAGCAAAAAAATCGGGTTTCATATTCCCTTTTTTTACTTCATTTAGAAAAAAATCAAAATGGATTTGTTCATTAACTAATCTATGAGGATTGTGAAGTAATATTGCAACGAAGGCACCTTCAACACATTCATGTTTGAAATTTTTTTCACCCAGCAATTCTTTGTTCGGAAAACCATTTGCTTTTAGAAATGCTACTATTTTTTTAAAATTGAGAGTATCGAGGTTTTGGGTCAATTTTGCTTTATCTTTAAATCCTTCGGACAATCTAATTCCTTGATCTAAACCATACATTTGGCATAGTTCAAAGGCTAAACTGTCTTGTTTTGATTGAATGCTTTTACTGGCATTAAGGTTAGTAAACTTAGAGTTTGAACAACTTAATAGAATTGATATAAAAAGTATTGATAGAACAAAGCAAAGGTGTTTTTTCATTTTTTAATTTTAAAAAGAGAAGAATGATAGTATTTCTTATGTTATGGATAGTGAATTCACTCAGGTTTTCAAATTTAGATTCGTTTTAATCAGCGTTATCTGTGTTCTACTTTCAAAATGAGCACAAGTAACAGATTTTCTAATCCACTAAAGTTGTAAATGTAAGAAAAAATTATCTATTTTATTGTTTTTAACTAAAAATTAATAAACGTTCGGCAGATAACCGAATCAAAATGCTGTATTTTTAATTTGCCAATAAAAAGGCTAATTGTTACTCTTTAGCCCCGATTGAAGCCTACCGTCTGGACACATCTTTTGATAGACCACAGATGACACAGATTGAACGGATTTAAACCAATACATTTGTTGTCTTTTGAAAAAATGTGTTGAAAAAACATTAAGTTTATAAATAATATTTTTAATATACAACCAA